>BNUQ01000018.1 GCA_025997475.1 Planctomycetales bacterium | reverse complement strand
GTGTTCAAAATAATGGCGTATCCGTATCGCAATCACCGCCGCCGACACCGCTTGCGACTGTCATTGCTCTGCGGCATCATCAACTACGATTTAGCCCTAAAAACTTAACGGTTATCGAACAGGCCTAATATTATCATCGCCCGTATGGATGGGCGCTCGCCGGTGTAACTTTAATCGCGTTCATTTGCGGCAAGCACTTTTCCGGTCGCAACGCGGTGGCGGCGTTGCGCGGTCTGCGCCTACTGGCGGTGGAAATTTATACTGGGGCGATGAACGCGGCGCGTTTTGAGTTATACCCATAGCGAATTATTTTTTGGGGAAAGATTGCGTTGGCGCAGACAAAAGATAAAAAAATAACGTATGAAAACCATCGCTAACTTTCTCACCGCCGAACAGCGCCAGGAAAAAGATAAAAAAATAACGTATGAAAACCATCGCTAACTTTCTCACCGCCGAACAGCGCCAGGAACTTGCCTCCCGTCATCGGTTGGAGCCGTCCAAGCGCTACGCCGACCGCATCAAAATTATCCTCGCGCTCGACAAAGGACTTTCTTTCGCCGAAGTCGCCAAATTATTTTTGCTCTCGGACGATACCCTGCGGAGCCATTACGCGACGTTTATCAACTGCGGCATCGAAGCGCTTCTCGCCAATAATTATCACGGTTACGACGGCAAATTAAGCGCGGACGCCAAACAGCAACTCCGAGAATGGGTAAATCAAAATTTGTTGTCTTCCGTCCAACCGGCGATTGATTGGTGCCGCGAAAAATTTGACGCCGAGTTTTCCATCAGCGGAATGCGCGATTTATTGCATCGCTTGGACTTCGTGTATAAGCATACGGTCTGGGTGCCGGGAAACGCCGACCCGCAGGCGCAATCAGAATTTGTCGAAAAAATCACCGATTTATTGGCGCATAAAGCGCCGGAAACGCCGGTCATTTATCTCGACGCGGTGCATCCGACGCATAATCCGCGCCCGACCAAGGCCTGGGGTTTGCGCGGCGAAAAGATTGCGGTGCCGGCGAACACCGGTCGCGAGCGGGTCAATATCAACGGTGCGCTGAACATTGAGACGCGCGAAGCCCTCGCGTTAGAAAGCGACACGGTCAACGCGCAGTCCACCATCGAACTTTTCCGCCAAATCGAGGCGCAATATCCGACGGCCGAAACGATCGGCGTTTTTGCGGACAATGCGCGTTATTACCGCTCGAAATTAGTGCGCGAGTATTTGGAGACCTCGCGGATAAAGTTGGACTTTTTCCCACCGTATTCGCCGAATTTGAATTTGATTGAGCGGTTGTGGCGATTTATGCATCAGCAAGTAACGAATAACCGTTACTATGAGAAATTTTTGGGCTTTCGAGGTGCCCTGCGCGAATTTTTCTTTCGGTTGTCCGCGGGCGATTTTGCTGATGACCTGAAAACGTTGCTGACGCTAAAATTCGACATCGTTTATCCTATCAAGAAACGACTGCCGTTGCCAACGTGACTTTCCGCAAAACAATTCGCCTTGAGTATAAAGCCGAATGGAATGAGACCGTATTTTTACTTTTGGGGACCAAAGCCCGTTTCTTTTTTTTCCGCTAACCACGCCTTAAAAGGCGTGGCAATTGAATAGAGCAATCGCGTTCAATCTCTCGCTACTCCGAGTCCTCCGTGCTTCCGTGAGATACTTCTTTTCACCTCCAACAAGGAGTTTTCGATGAACGTTTTGGTTACCGGCGGCGCGGGGTATATCGGCAGTCATACCTGCGTCGAACTGTTGAACGCGGGGCATCGGGTTTTGGTTATCGACAACTTGTGCCGGAGCAACCCGGAGGCGCTCAATCGCGTCCGCCAAATCACCGGCAAAGAATTGCAGTTTCGCCGGATAGATTTATTGGACTACGAGCCGCTACTGGCGGCGTCGCGGGAATTTTCGCCGGACGCGGTCGTTCATTTTGCGGCGCTGAAAGCGGTGGGCGAGTCGGTGTCGATACCGCTGACGTATTACGAAAATAATCTCACCGGCACGTTGAACCTTTGCCGCGCGATGAGCGCCGTGAACTGCAAAAATTTGGTGTTCAGTTCTTCCTGCACGGTCTATGGCAATCCGGCGCGAGTGCCGGTTACGGAAGCGTCGCCGACGCAAAACGCCGAGTGTCCCTACGGGCGCACGAAATTATTCATCGAAGAAATTTTGCGCGACGCGGCGGCGGCGGATGCGGCGTGGCACATCGCGTTGTTGCGCTATTTCAATCCGGTCGGCGCGCACGCCAGCGGCTTATTGGGCGAAGACCCGCGGGGAACGCCGAATAATTTGTTGCCGTATATCGCGTTGGTCGCGGCGGGAAAATTGCCGGAACTGTCGGTTTTCGGCAACGATTATCCGACGCCGGACGGCACTTGTGTCCGCGATTATTTGCACGTCGTCGATTTGGCGAAAGGGCATCTCGCGGCGTTGGACGGTCTGCCGCGCTTCGCGGGGGCGCGGGCGTGGAATTTCGGCACCGGCGCCGGCGTAAGCGTCCTCGAAGTCATCGCGGCGTTCGCGTCCGCCAGCGGGCAAAAAATTCCGTATAAAATCGCGCCGCGGCGCGCCGGCGATGTCGTCGCGACTTACGCCGACCCGACGCGCGCCCGTGAAGAGTTGCATTGGCAAGCCGAATTGTCGCTCGCGCAAATGTGCGCCGACGTCTGGCGGTGGCAGACGCAAAATCCCGACGGCTATCAAACCCGAAAATAAGTATAGTTGCTTGCGACTATAGGTTCTTACTCCACCAAACCCCAACCTGAAAGGCATCTACTATGGTAAAATTCTTTGCGAAGAAAAAGTATGAAGACGGACAACGGGAATTTTATTTGTTCGGCGTCAAAGTGTTCTCCTATTTCAGCACCAAGCGGTCGTTGAAAAATCTGCATAGTAAAATCAATAAACTACTCGGCGACAACGCGGTAGTGGCGGTGGCGGCGCTCACCGACCCGTTGGGCTTCGGGATGCTTGACGCGAAAATGGCGTCGCTCCACGTTCCTGATAAATACAAAAATCTGTTCTACGAAATTAAAGACGGCGATATTTGCATCGACGGCGGCGCGAATCGCGGCAAATTCACGGACGCGGTGCTCCATCAGGGCGCGGAATGTTACGCTTTTGAGCCGAACGGCGCGCTTTTTACGATATTGCGGAAAAAATACGGCGGTAACGAAAAAGTGCATTTGTATAACGCGGCGGTCGGCGGTCGCGACGGTGAAATGGAATTTTACCGCGCCAGCGGCAACGCCACCGACGAGGGCGCGTCGTTGTATGCCAATTTTGCGGGGGGGGGGGAGTTTGGTGGAAAAAGTCAAAGTTGTCGATTTAGTTCAATTCATCAAAAACGAATTTATCGGTAAAAACCGCAAGGTTTATCTGATGAAACTTGACATTGAGGGCGCGGAGTTTGAACTGGCTGAAGGTATCATCAAAGAAAAGGTCTATGAACACATAAAACATATCGTAATCGAAGAGCACTCGCGAATTTTCCCGGACGGTGAGCAGAAGTTAGAGCGGCTTCGCTCGCTCATAAGTCAGAACGGCATTACCAATATAGATTTAGAATGGGTGTAACCTTCTCTCCGCTTGGTTTCGCGGACAAGTCATTTCCCATACCGCAACAAAACGTTCGCGTGTTCGCGCCGCGCCACGGCGGCGAGAGCGTCCAATTCTTCGCGCGGGTAACGGTCGGTGCCGGCGGTTTTGGCGTCCAACATTTCCACGTCGTTTTCGTATTGTTGCAAAATCCACAAGGCGCGCGGACACGTCAGTTCCCGCGCCATCGCCGCCAAAATTTCACGGTTGACATAGCGCGGACACAACGTGGTGTGAAATTCGATTTCCGGCGCGTTTTCCGGCGCGGCGTGCCGCGCGAGGTCATAACTTTCGCGCACGGCGGCGACTTCCGCGGCGGCGATGCCCGCTAGCCGCGCCAGCCGTTCGTCCGGCGGCGCTTTGTAGTCGAAACTTAAACAGGTCGGCAATTTTTCCGCCAACAACTTGGCGACGACCGCCGGTTGCGAGCCGTTGGTCGAAAGTTTAACCGGTAACGGCAAGGCGCGTAATTCGCGGATAAATTCGATTAAATCCGGTTGCAAGGTCGGCTCGCCGCCGGTGATGACGATGCCGTCGAGCCAGTCGCGTTTTTGGCGGAGGGTCGCGGTGATTTTTTCCGGCGCAATTTCCGGCAAGGTCGCAAATTCGGTTACCAACCGCGCGCCGTGGCAATAGGCGCATCGCCAGTTACAGCCGCCGGTGAAAACGACCGCCGCCACGCGCCCCTCCCACTCGTTAAAACTGCTCGGCAAAAATCCGCGAAAGTTCATCGTGATTATCCAAAGAAGAGTTGAGAGTTAAGAGTTGAGAGGTTAGCAATGGTGGCGCTTCGCGCATTTCCCAATAATTCCACCATTAATCTCTCAACTCTAAACTAATACGCTTTCGCGAACACCACGCGCCCGCCACTCGGTTGACCGCAGAAAACGCATTTGCCCGCGGTTTTTTCGGCGGCGAACGGAATACAGCGAATCGTGATTTTCTGCGCGTTGGCGCGTTGCTCGCAAGCCGCGCCGCCGCACCAATACGACAGCGCAAAACCGCCGTGAATTTCCGGTTTGTCGGCGTTTTGCGGCGTGAAAAATTGCTCAAATTCCGCGAGGTCGTCGATTTCGCGCGTGTGGTCGGCGCGGAATTTTTTCGCGGCGGCAAACATTTCGCGTTGCATCGTTGCTAAAATCTCCGGCGTCCGCGCGATAAATTCGGCGCGCGAAAAGCCCTCTTTCTTTTCGCGGTTGCGGATACCGACGAACACGCCGTCTTTCTCCACGTCGCGCAAACCGATTTCGACGCGGAGCGGCACGCCTTTTTTCACCCATTGCCAGCCCTTGTCGCCGCTACTTAAATCGCGCCGGTCGATGACCGCGCGCACCGACGCGCCGTCGTAAATTTGCGCGCGCAACCGTGCCGCCGTTTCCTCGCAATACGCCAATACTTTTTCGCGGTCGGCGTCGGCGCGAATAATCGGCAATATGACGATATGCTCCGGCGCCACGCGCGGCGGCATCATCAGCCCGTTGTCGTCGGCGTGCGTCATAATCAAGCCGCCGATAAGTCGCGTCGAAACGCCCCAACTCGTCGTCCACGCCGTTTCGATTTTGCCCTCGCGATTTTGAAATTGGATGCCGCTGGCGCGGGCGAAATTTTGTCCGAGAAAATGACTGGTCCCCGCTTGCAACGCCTTGCGGTCTTGCATCATCGCCTCGATGCACAGCGTCGCGACCGCGCCGGGGAAACGCTCGCCCGCCGTTTTTTCGCCGGTGAGGACCGGCATCGCCAAATAATTTTCGGCAAAGTCGCGATACACTTCGAGCATCCGCCGCGTTTCTTCCCACGCCTCTTTTTCCGTTTCGTGGACGGTGTGTCCCTCCTGCCACAAAAATTCGGCGGTGCGCAAAAACAGTCGCGTGCGCATTTCCCAGCGCACGACGTTCGCCCATTGGTTGATGAGAATTGGCAGGTCGCGGTAACTCTGCACCCATTTGGCGTAAGTCGCGCCGATGATGGTTTCGGACGTCGGGCGGACAATTAGCGGCTCGTCGAGAACGCCGACCGGTTTCAGTTTGCCGTTGCCGTCGGCTTCGAGGCGGTGATGAGTTACGACGGCGCATTCTTTGGCGAAGCCCTCGACGTGCGCGGCTTCTTTCTCAAAAAACGACAGCGGGATGAACAGCGGAAAATAAGCGTTTTGATGACCGGTGGCGCGAAACATTTTATCGAGCACGCCGCGCATATTTTCCCAGAGCGCGTAGCCCCACGGCTTGATGACCATACAGCCGCGCACGGCGGAATTTTCGGCGAGTTCGGCGGCGCGCACGACCTGCTGATACCATTCGGGATAATCCTGTTCGCGCGTCGGCGTAATCGCGGTGGCGGGAGGCATAATTTTTATCCTTTCGCGGGTGGTTTTAGGACAATTAAGAATTAAGAATTAAGAACTCAGGTTGCGCGATTTAACCATCAACAACTCCGCTAAAAGCCCCGCCAGGGGCTTAATGTGAATAACCCCGAGTGAAGCGGCGAGGTTCTACCGCCGCGTAACTCGGGGAAAAGCATCCCCGCCAATCTCAACCCCGAGAGGGGTTGAACTATCTGTTGAACCCCTTCGGGGTTCGGTCATCGGGCGGCGTTATCCCCGACCGGCGCGACGATAGAACGCGTCGCTTGGTCGGGGTTATCCAAATTAAACGCCTACGGCGTTTTTTAAGGATTTTTACTTTCATCAAGTCAGTTACGATTTCTTGGCGGCGCGTAACCTGAGTTAAAAATTAAAAATTTCAGAGTTTGATTGATAAATTCGCGTCGCGCAAACAATCTCCGAGCGCGTAACATCAGTTAAAGTTGGTTGCTTCGGGTAAGCTTCACGGTCCACCGCTCACCGACAACGGCTCTATTGTAACGAGATTTTATGAAAGGGTGAAATGCAAAATTCTCCGACCGCGCAATGCCCGCTGTGTCCGCATCAATGCCGTTTGTCTGCGGGTGGGCGCGGCAATTGCGGCGCGCGCGTTAATCGCGGCGGTAAAATCGTGTCGTTGACTTACGGGCAAATCTGCTCGCTCGCCGTTGACCCGATTGAGAAAAAGCCGCTGTATCATTTTTACCCCGGCGAAAAAATTTTGTCGCTCGGCGCGTGGGGCTGTAATTTGCACTGTGAATTTTGCCAGAACTGGGACATCTCCCAGCAGGAAGCGCCGGCGCAAAATTTGTCGCCCGCGCAGGCGGTCGCACTCGCCCGCCGCGAGAACGTCAAAATGCTCGCCTACACTTACAACGAACCCTACGTCAATTTTGAATACGTTTGCGACTGTTGCGCGGCGGCGCGGGACGCGGGCTTGAGAAACGTGCTGGTTACCAACGGCTATTATTTGCCCGCGCCGGCGGAAAAATTGTTAGCCCTGACCGACGCGCTGAACATTGATTTGAAAGCGTTCGCCGACGATTTTTATCGCCGCGTTTGCGGCGGGACGCTCGCGCCGGTGCTGGCGACGATTGAACAGGCCTTGCGGAAAAATTGCCACGTGGAAATAACGACGTTGTTAATCGACGGCGAAAACGACGCGCCGGCAATGCTGGCGCGGGAGGCGGAATGGCTGGCGCGATATGGCGGCGCGAATTTGCCGACGC
Source organism: Planctomycetales bacterium (assembly GCA_025997475.1). GTDB lineage: Bacteria > Planctomycetota > SZUA-567 > SZUA-567 > SZUA-567 > MS499-59. Next base: position 26,563 of record BNUQ01000018.1, on the reverse strand, counting down.
ATCTGTCGGCGTATTTCCCGCGCTACCGTTTTACCGCGCCCGCGACGACGGCGGCGAATTTGCAACGGGCGCGGGAAATTTTTGCCGCGCGTCTGACGCACGTTTATCTCGGCAATCTCGGCGGAGAGCAAAACACCTATTGCCCGCATTGCCAAAATTTGCTCGTTCGGCGGCGCGGCTATCAAACCGCCGTGGTCGGACTTGCCGCCGGCGCTTGCGCCCGTTGCCGCGCGCCGAGCGGCATCGTTACGGCGTAGGCGGAAATTTTTAAGCGCGCCGATTTCCGCCGACAATCGCTTTCAAGCCGATTACTGAACGTTATTAGACCTGTTCGATAACCAAGAGCGAGCGAATTTTCGGGTCTAATTTTCCGTCCCGCAAGGAAAAATGACGAAGCAATACCGAGAGTATTGCAAGGAATTTTGACGTGGCGGGACGAAAAATTAGCCGAAAAGATGCCGCGAATTGGTTGTCGAACAGGTCTATTGGTTAGACGCGGTGGCTCTATTCAATTGCCACGCCTTTTAAGGCGTGGTGAGCAGGCAAAAAAATAAAAGGACTTTGGTCCCAAAATAAGAAATATGGTCTTATTCCCATCGTCTTTAGCCGAATTTATTGTTTGGGCTAAAGCCCGTTGTTTAGAGGGGCGCTGACCACGCGCTAAAGCGCGTGGCAATTGAATAGAGCAAACCCCATAACTCCCCCGCACCGTCAAAGGCGCGGGGGAGTTTTTTTTAGGGGACGTGCGACTTTTTACCGCGCCACCCCGATAAAGTCGAACTCGCAGTAGCGCTCGGCGAGATTCAGGTTGATGACGCGCACGCGCACTTCTTGTCCCAAATGGAAGCCCTTGGCGTCGGCGCCGCGCGCGTTGGGATTGACCTCCCGCAACGAAAATCCTTTGCGTTCAATCAACCAGCGCGGAATCATTCCCTCGACAAAATACTTTTCGATTTCCACGAAAATCCCGAATTTGCGCACGCCGGTAATCACCGCCTTAAACTCGCGTTGCGGCGTCGCGTCCAACAATTGCAAGCGGAAAAACGACTTTGCCCCCTCTTCGATTTTCATCGCCCGCCGCTCGCGCCCCGAACAATGTTCGCCCAATTTCGTCAAATCGACCGTCGCCGCCGGCAGGATTTTTTGCCGCAACTTGACCGGCAATTTTTCTTTACCGGTCAGGGCGAACGCCTGGTCAAGCATCTGGTGCAAATGCAAATCGGGATAGCGGCGAATCGGCGAGGTGAAATGTAAATAACTCGGAAAATTCAGCGCGAAATGCCCGATGTCGCCGCGCGGTCCATACACCGCGCGCGAAAAACTTTTGAGCACCGCGAGATTGATGGCGCGCGCCTCCGGTTGTCCTTTGGTCTTGTCGATGATTTTCTGCAAGCGCTCGCGCTGAAACGGCGGCTTAAACGGCTGTCCCGCCGCCGATAAAAATTCCGCCAAATCCGCCACCGCCTCGTCGCTCGGCGGCTCGTGCTGACGGTGCAACACCGGCAAGCCGTTTTGTTTGCACCACTCCGCCACCGCCACGTTCGCCGCCAACATAAATTCTTCGACCAACTGGTGCGAAAAATCGTTTTCGACCGCGACCAAACCGGTCGCGTTGCCTTTCTCGTCAAACGTAATTTGCATTTCGCGCATATTGAGTTCAATCGCGCCGCCCGCGAGACGAGTAGCGCGCAACCGTTGCGCCAAAGCGTGCAAGCCGCGCAAATCCTCGACCAACGCCGCGTCGCCGAGCGCCGACGCGGCGGTTTCGTCGTCGATAATTTGCCGTGCCTGTTTGTAGGTTAGGCGGCGGGAACTTTTGATGAGCGAGCGTTCGAGATGATATTTTTTGCGCTCGCCGTCCGGCGAAAATTCGATGAAAACCGTTTTGGCGTAGCGCGGCACATTCGGGCGCAACGAGCAAATTTCGTTGGACAATTCTTCCGGCAACATCGGGATAACGCGGTCGGGCAGATAAATACTTGTCGAGCGCGCGGCGGCTTCGTCGTCGATAACGTCGCCCGGCGTAACGAAAGCCGAAACGTCGGCGATATGAATGCCGACGCGGCAATGTCCGTTTTTTAATGGCTCAAAAGACAGCGCGTCGTCGTAGTCGCGGGCGTCGTCCGGGTCAATCGTGCAACAGCGCAAGTCCGTCAGGTCGCTTCGGTTTTCGGCGGTGAAATTGAGGCGCCCGAGCAGTTGGCGGGCGTGTTGGCGGACGGCGTCGGGGAACGCTTCCGGCGCTTGAAAACTGCGGAGAATCGCGGCGATTTCGGTGCGCGGCTCGCCGCCCGCGCCTAAAATTTCGGCGACGCCGGCTTGCGGCTCTTCGCCGTCGCCGGGGAAGACGACGGTCTTCAACAATACCTTGACGCCGACGCGCAAACCCGCCGGCGGGTCGATGATTTTATAGTCGAACGGATTTTTCGGGTCTTCGGGGCGGGCGCGCCCGCCCTCGATGACGGTGGCGACAAGGTGCGCGGCGGAGCGTGCGACGACTTCGACGACGTGCCCGAATTTACGGACGCCGTGTCCGCTGGGGTGGTCAAGTTGAATCTTCACGCGGTCGCCGTCCAACGCCATACCGAGATACCCTTCGCCGATATAAACGTCGGAGAGCGAACTGTCGTCCGGCACAAAAAAGCCGCAACCGCTGTGGGTGATGGTGAGGGAGCCGATTAACGGCTCGCCGTCGCCGTCGGATTTCTTTTTCTGATTGGTCATAGTCGCTTCGCAAGGTGAGAAAAGTAAAACGGCGCATTTTACGGACGGCGCGACGGATTTATAGCGTCCGCCGATATTTTCGCGGAGTGTTTTGCAATCGGTTTCCGGCAAAATACAATGCGGCGTTCAATCACCAATAATTTAACGGAGACCGCTATGACCCAACAGCTATTGCAATGCGTCGAAGGCACGCACGACTATTTCGGCGCCGTCGGTCGGCGTTTTGCCGAGAATCTCGCGACGGCGGCGAAGGTGTTCGCCCTTTACGACTACGAGCGCATCGTTACGCCGATTTTCGAGCCGACCGAATTGTTTGCGCGCGGCATCGGCGCGACCACCGACATCGTCGAAAAAGAAATGTTCACCTTTCAGCCCGGCGGCGAGCAACTGACGCTCCGCCCCGAAGGCACCGCCGGCGTCATTCGCGCCTATCTGCAACACAACCTCCACAAAGACGGCTTGCTCCACAAACTCTGGTATGTCGGACCGATGTTCCGCCGCGAGCGTCCGCAAAAAGGGCGGCAACGGCAATTTTATCAAGTCGGTTGCGAAGCCGTCGGCAGTTCCGACCCGATGCTCGACGCGGAAATTATCGCGCTCGGCTTGCATTATTTTTCCTTGCTCGGCATCACCGGCGTAACCACGCGCCTCAACTCCATCGGCTGTCCCGCTTGCCGTCCGCGCTATCGCTCGGCGCTCCGCGAAGCCGCGGCGCCGCTGTTGCCGTCGCTGTGCGAGAATTGCCAAAAGCGCTACGACCGCAATCCGCTCCGCTTGCTCGACTGCAAACGCGACGCCGCGAAAACCGCCGCGTTGCCGGACGCCGCCGCGTTTTTATGCGCCGAATGTCGCGACCATTTCGCCGCCGCGCAAGAATTTTTGGGCGGTCTCGGCGTCGATTTTCAACTCGACCGCACGCTCGTGCGCGGCTTGGATTATTACACGAAAACGGTTTTTGAATTTACGCATCCGGCGCTCGGCGCGCAGGACGCGCTCGGCGGCGGCGGGCGCTACGACGGCTTGGTCGGCGAACTCGGCGCGGTGGAAATGCCGGCGGTCGGTTTCGCGATTGGCGTGGAGCGGCTGATGATTGCGCAAGAGGCGTTAAAGACGTGCAATTGCGAGCCGCCGTTGCCGGTGTTTGGCGTCGCGCTCGGCGAAAACGGCAAGCGGGCGATTTGCGGTTTGCTTGCGCGGTTGCGGCACGCGGGAGTGCCGGCGGCGATGGATTTCGGCGCGCGCTCGATGAAGGCGCAAATGCGCGCCGCCAACCGGCGCGGCGCGTTGCTGGCGCTCATCGTCGGCGACAGCGAACTCGAAAAAGGCGTCGTCGTCATTAAGGACTTGCGCGGCGAAAACGGCGAACAAATCGAAGTGCCGCTGGCGGAATTCGAGCAAACCGTGCGGGAGAAAATCAGAGTTAAGAGTTGAAAGTTTAGCGTTGAGAGAGTGGGGTTTTATTTTTATAGATGCGCGAAGCGCAACCACTGCTCAACTCTAAACTCTCAACTCTAAACTCTTAACTCTGCTCTTACCGCGGCACTTCCACCGCGTTGAGAATTCGCGTCAGCACGTCTTCCGCCGTCAGACCTTCCAATTCGGCGGAAGCCGCGAGCGTTACGCGGTGCGCCAGCGCCGGCAAAAAACATTCCTTGATATCGTCGGGCGTAACAAAATCCCGCCCCGCGAAACGCGCTAAACCCTTCGCGCCCGCCAACAACATCAACCCCGCCCGCGGACTGCCGCCGGTTTGTAGCGTTTCGTCGTCGCGCGTCGCCTGCAACAGTTGCCGCACATACGCCGCGACTTCCGCTCGCACAAACGTCCGCGCGATGTCCTCCCGCGCCGCCGACAATTCGGCGGGACTGACGACCGGCTGAATGTCGGCGAGTTGCCGCGCCTCCGGCGCGGTCTGATAAATCCGCTCTTCGGTCGCCGCGTCGGGATAGCCGATTTTGAGGCGAAACATAAAACGGTCGAGTTGCGCCAGCGGCAACGGATACGTCCCTTCCTGCTCGACCGGATTTTGCGTCGCGAAGACCATAAACGGCGACGGCAACGGATGCGTCGTCCCGTCGGCGGTTACGGTCAATTCCTGCATCGCTTCGAGCAACGCCGATTGCGTTTTCGCCGAGGCGCGGTTGAGTTCGTCCGCTAATAAAAAATTGCCGAACACCGCGCCGCGCAAAAAGACAAATTCGCGCGTGTCCTCGCGATAGACGCTACTGCCGGTAATGTCGCCGGGCAGTAAGTCCGGCGTCATTTGCACGCGGGAAAATTTCAGCGCCAGCGCCGCCGCGAGCGACCGCACGAGCAACGTCTTCGCCGTGCCGGGCATCCCTTCAAGTAAAACGTGTCCGCCGCTGAACAGTCCGGCGAGCGCCAGTTCAATCACGGCGTCTTGCCCGAAAACGGTCTTGGCGATTTCGGCTTTTAGTTTTTGTTGCAACGCGGCGATGGGCATTTTTTTCCTCTTTGAAATAAAGAAAGTTAAGGAGATTAACTTGATGTCTCGCTACCGACATTCCGTCCTACGGTTTCTACCAACATTCCGTCCCTACGGGACGGTGCGTCTTTTCGCGATGTTTCTACCGACATTGCGTCCTACGGGACTGCGTCCCCTACGGGACGACGCTCGTTAATAGCCGGATAGGTTCTTAATCCCTTAACTTCCTTTTCTGATGTTCGCCAAAATCTCCCGATAGCACCGCCGCAACTCTTCGCGTTGCGCGGCGGGAATGTTCTCGGCGTCCAATTGGCGCGCGAAGACCTCGACGGGACTTAAATCGTCTAACGTCGGCGGCGTTTCGTCAACCGTCGGCTCCGCCGTCGGACGGCGATTTTTGATGCGCAAAATTTCCGCCGGCGTGCCGACGGTCAGTTCCCGCAATTGCGCCGCCAGATTCGGCAGAACCGCCGCGCCGGTGTAAGTAACTTCCACCCACGTCGGGTCGCGACATTCGCCTATCTGCCGCGCAATTTCAGCCAAGTCGCCGCGAACGGTTTTTAGCGGCTGAAAAACCGGCACGGCGATTTTTTGCACCGCCGAGGAGCGTCCGGTAAATTCCACCAACACGACCGATTTTTCCGCTCCGGCTTCGGCGAAAGTCATCGGCAACGGCGAGCCGCTGTAACGCACCGTTTCGCGATGCGCGACGGTTTGCGAAATATGCAAATGCCCCAGCGCGACGTAAGCGAAAACCGGCGAAAAAATATCGGCGGACAAACCGGCGAGCGTCCCGACGCGCCAGTCGTGAATGCCGCTCCCGTCCGCCACCGCCGTGCCGCCCGCGACCATTAAATGCCCCGTCGCGACGATAGGTATTGAGGCGGATAAATCGGCGCCCAATTCGCTCCGGCGTTGCGCGGCGATTTCGGCGACGGCGGCGTAACGCGCGGCGACGCCGGCGGCGAATTTTTGCAATTGTTCGTCGTAATTTTCACCGGCGACGGACAGGCGCACGTCGCGTTCGCGCAAATACGGGACGGCGGCGACGAGCATTTCCGGTTTGCCGTCGCCGTCGCGCCAGAGAAAAACGTCGTCGGCGGGGTCGCGCGCTATTTGCCCGACCACCTGCACGGACAGCGCGCGCAACACCGACGCCGGCGCGTGTAAAAAAGCCGGCGAATCGTGATTGCCGGCGACGACGAGCGCGTGGCGGCACGGCGTATTTTTGAGGTCGGCGAGAAAACGGTAATAGAGTTCCTGCGCGGTATTGCCGGGCGCGCCGTTGTCAAAAACGTCGCCGGCGACGACGAGCGCCGAGACCTGTCGCTCGCGAATAGTGTCGAGAAGCCAGCGCAAAAACCGTTCGGCTTCCGCGAAACGTTTTTTTTCGTAAAGCGGGCGACCGAGGTGCCAATCGGCGGTGTGGAGTAGGCGCATTTTTTTTAGCGTTGAGAGTTGAGAGTTGAGCGTTAAAAATTAGAGGTTACGGCGCCGAACTTGCAACGCTAAACTTTTAACTTTCAACTCTAAACTCTAAAAGGAGGTCTTATGCCGCGCCTTTTGCTCCTGTTTTTTATCGCCGGTGGGGTTTCGCTAATCATTGCCGCCGAAGCCGCGCCGTCGTCGTTACCCGCGACGCCCGCGCCCGCGACGCCCGCGACGACGGAGACACTAACGCCCGCCGCGCCTCCGCCCGCCCAAACGGCGAAGACGGCGCAGGCGTATGACGAGGTGGACGACGCCGAACTTGGGGTGTGGCAGGAATCTTTTTTGACCGCGCGGCGGACGCGGCTCGCGGAAAACAAGATGCTCGTCGCCGCCGCCCAAAAGCAACTCGTCGAAGACACGCAAACGCTCGCGCGGCAAGTTCACCCGCTCGAAGCCGAAGTCCGCCGTCTGCTGGCGCTCGCCGGCACCTACCGCCATTTGCCGAATTACTTGGACATCATCAAACTCCGCCTCGAACCGCTGAACGCGCAAATGCAAAACGCGCTCGCCGTCGTCGCCGACAATCACGACGACGCGAAAGATTTGCTCGACCGCGTCCGGCGCGCCGCCGCCGCCATTCCCGACGAACTGCGCCAAAACGCCGCGCCCGCCGAGGGACAATCCTACCGCACGGATTTGACGCGGACGCAAAACGAATTGACGTGGTTGGTCGCGCGGTATGAAGCCGTGCTTGCGCCCTATCAGGCGACGCTGACGCGCGGACAAGAAGAAAGCGCCGCAATCGCGGCGGCGCTTCCGAAATTATGGACGGATTATTATCTCCACTCGGTCGTCAATTACTGGAGCGCCGACACGTGGAAAGCCGTCAAAAATCCGCTCGACCGCCTCGTGAAAAACCTGCAACTCCGCCGGACGACCGAAATTCCCGACACGGCGGAAAAATGGCACGGCGCGTGGTTGCGCTTCGCCTTGTATTTTCTGCTCGCGGGCGTCGTCGTCTCCCTGCTCGGTCGTCATTTTCTTGTCGGCGGCGCCGCCGCTTCGGCGCGGCGGCATTTATTCCGCCAAACGCTTACGTGGTTTTGTCTGTGGTTCGCGTTTTTCGGCGCGGCGCACACCGCGTTCGGCGAGAGTTACCGTTTGTTTCTCGCCGCCGGCAATCTCGCGCTCGTCGTCGGACTGTTTTTATTGGGACGGGACTTGCGCGCGCTAAGCCGCCCCGCCGCGCCGGCGGCGCACCTTTGGCGTTTCGCGCCGCTGGCGATTGCCGCCTACGCGCTGTTTTATTTGCCGCTCAGCCAACCGTTGGTCTGGGCGCTGTGGTCGCTCGTTCTCGTCTCGTCGTGGCTGTGGCGGCGCGCGCCGCGCGGCGAAACGCCGGCGCTCGAAGGCATTTTGCACCGGTGCGAAACGTGTCTGTGGTGGGCGTGCCTGCTGTTGTCGTTCGGCGGACTGCCGCGTTACAGTATGGCGCTTTATCTGCTGTCGCTGTCGCTGGCGCTGATGTTGCAAATATCGTGGGGACTGCTCGCCAAAGTCGGCGACACGCAACGTCGGCTGGCGCAAGCCGATTGGTTGTCGGCGCTGAAAAGCGTTGGGCTCGCGCTCGCGACGCCGGTGTTATTGGTGGCGGTCGCGGCGGCGGCGCTGTTCTGGATAGTTACCTTGCCGGGCGGCTGGGAGGTGTTGAAATACGGCGGCGTGCGGGAAGTTTCCATCGGGAGCGCCCGCTTAAACGCGATGCAGGCGATGTTTATTTTGAGCGCTTTTTACATCGCGCGGACGATGTCGAGCGTCGTGGCGCGGGTTTTGCCGAAAATGCCGGAAAACGGCTGGAAAATCGACCCGACCTTAATACCGGCGATGCAAACGACCATCGTTTATTTGTTATGGTTCGGCTTCACGTTGTTCGCGCTACGCTCGTTGGGGATTAGTTTGGCGAATATCGCCATCGTCGCCGGCGGTTTCTCGGTCGGCATCGGTTTCGGGATGCAAACCATCGTCAACAATTTCGTGTCGGGTTTGATTTTGATTTTCAGCCGGACGTTGGTCGAAGGCGACGTCGTCGAGGTCGGCGGCACGGCGGGCGTGGTGCGGCAGATTAGCGTGCGGGCGACGCAAATCGAGACCTTTGACAACGCCCTGATTTACGTGCCGAACGCGGAATTTGTGTCGGGACGCTTGGTGAATTGGACGCGCAACGGCAGTAAAGTGCGCAAAGAAATCGCCGTCGGTATCGCTTACGGCGCGGATATTCACGCGGCGATGAAGTTGATGACGGACGTGGCGAAAGCGCACGTCGGGGTTATCAAATATCCGGCGCCGGCGGCGTATTTCGTGGATTTTGCCGACAGCACGCTGAATTTGCTGTTGCGTTTTTGGGTCGATTACAACGCCGGCGCTTCGACGGCGTCGGAATTGCGCCTCGGCATCGAGGCGGCGTTCCGCGAAAACAACATCGACGTGGCGTTCCCGCAGATTGACGTGCATATCAAGAACGAGGGGAAAGAGCAATTAACAATTAAGAATAGTAAATTGACTTAAAGATAGAACTTAATTTGATAGTGAACAGTGGACAGACGCAAGCGATTATGGTCCGCTAATAGCCAGACGCCGTTCGTTTTTTTAATCAAACTACTATATTTTCGCATAGTTTTTTTGGGGGCTAATCATCAAAAGGGGTAGGCGTAACCAAAGTTTTTTTTTTTGCTCCGCTCACGGCGCGGCGGTTTTGAAATAGAATTTGGTTTGTTCCGAGCGTTTGACGGCGTCGATGGTTTCGGCGAAAACGCCATACGGCACGTTTTTGTCCGCGTTGATGACCAACACCGGGTCGCGCATTTTTTGGCGCATTTGCGCGATGGCGGCGGGCAACTCGGCGAGCGTGATTTTTTGTTTGCCGAAATAGAGGTCGCCGGCGCGGTCTATGCTTAACACCTGAATTTGCGGCGCGACGGTTTCCTGACTTTCGCCGCGCGGCAACGCGACCGTGATGCCGCTGTCGGTTTCAAACTTCGCCGACAACAACACGAAAATCAGCAGTAAAAACATCACGTCAATCAGCGACGTAATGTTGACAGTCGCGCCGCGCCGGGCGGCGGTGGGAGTAAAACGCATCGGCGGCTTCCTTTCAGCGGTAAAATCAATCCAACCAAGCCAATCATTATGGCGTTTAGCGGCGGCGGTCGCCAGAGAGAGAGAGCGCGCCGAAAATTCAGCGCGCCCCCTACTGTCCCAAACGGGAAAATATAATATCCGCGCCTTTAATTTCTCACGAATTAAACCAATTTTCACGAAACCAAGCGAAGCGAAGGTTAGTGTGCTTGCCAGATTTTTTATTTCTCACAGAGGCGCAGAGTTACACCGAGAAAGAATGGAATAAAGCAACTCTTTATTTTCTTCTCTTTTCTCTCTCTCTGCCTCTGTGGCGCTGTGAGAAATCTATGGCTCTTAAATTCGTGAAGATTCGTGGATAAGTTCTTTTTTTAATGGTTGTCGAAGAGGTCTAATTTTTCGACGCGCTGGAGTCGGCTATGACCTTGCTCTTTATTCTCGTCGCCGCGTATTTGCTCGTTACCGGCTATCTCGGCTATTGCGGCTGGCGCGGCACCAAAACCCCCGCCGATTATCTCACCGCCGGCGGGCAAATTCATCCGGTGGTGATGGCGCTCAGTTACGGCGCGACGTTTATTTCGACCTCCGCCATCGTCGGCTTCGGCGGCGCGGCGGCGATGTTCGGGATGTCGCTCCACTGGCTAACCTTCTTCAACATTTTCTTCGGCATTTTTATTGCCTTCGTTTTTTTCGGCACGCGCACGCGAACGCTGGGGCGGCATCTGCAAGCCCACTCTTTTCCCGAACTTATCGGTAAGCGCTTCGCTTCGCGCGCCTTGCAAATTTTCGGCGGCGGCGTCATTTTACTTTTTATGCCGATTTACACCGCGGCGGTGTTGATTGGCGCGGCGAACGTGTTAGTCGCCGGTTTCAACCTCAACTACGACGCCGCGTTGTTGCTCTTGTCGTTGGTCGTCGGGCTGTATGTGATTATGGGCGGCTTGAAAGGCGTGATGTACACCGATGCGTTGCAGGGCGCGATAATGTTTTTCGGGTTGTTGCTCGTGTTGGCGCTGACGTATTCGCAACTCGGCGGCGTTACGGCGGCGCACGAAAAACTGACCGCGCTCGCGCCGCTGGCGATTGAAAAATGGGGCGCGCTGGGGCATCGCGGCTGGACGGCGATGCCGGAATGGGGCAGTCGTTTTTGGTGGGTGGTGATGTCGCAAATCGCTTTCGGCGTCGGCGTCGGCGTCATCGCGCAACCGCAATTGGTGGTGCGTTTTATGACGGTGAAAAACAACCGCGAACTGCATCGCGCCGCGGCGATTGGCGCGGTGTTTATTTTGGTTACGGTCGGCGTCGCCTATTGCGTCGGTCCGCTGGCCAACTGGTTTTTCCTTAATCTGCCCTCGCGGGTTACCGGCGAAGTGTTCGGGCAATTGGCGGTCGCGGCGGCGGACAATCAGATTGATATGGTCATTCCGCTGTTTATGCGCCACTTTATGCCGCCGTGGTTGAGCGATGTTTTCTTTGTAACCTTGCTCGCGGCGGCGATGAGCACGATAAGCAGTCAGTTTCACACGATGGGCGTGGCGGCAAGCCGCGACGTGTTCGCGCCGTTGTTTCCGCCGCGCCGCACCGACGACCGGCGGGCGGTCGTCGCGGCGCGCGTCGGCGCGTTGTTCGTGTTTGTGTGGAGCGTGCTGATTGCCGAGGCGTTGCCGCGTTATTGGGCGGGCGAAGGCGTGGCGATTATCGCGCGCGGCACGGCGGTGTTTTTCGGTTTGTGCGCGGCGACGTTTTTGCCGCTGTTTATCGGCGGCTTGTATTCGCGGCGGTTGACGCGCGCCGGCGCGGTCTGGGGCGGCGTCGCCGGTTTTGTCGCGAGTTGCGTCTGGCTGTTTTTTGTCAAACAAAAAGAGTCGGCGGATTTGCGGCTCTGCGAAGCGTTGACCGGCAAAATTTGTTTGGCGCCGGACTTGCAAAAATGGTTGCCGGATTGGGTCGTCGTCGCGGAAGTTGACCCGACGGTCGTCGCGTTGCCGGTGGCGCTTGTCGTTACCGTCGTCGTCAGCGCCCTGACGCGCCCGTTGCCGGCGGCGCACTTGGATAATTGTTTTCGGCGGAGTTGAAGAGCGATTTACGCATTACGAAGGGATATATCCAAATGTGATTGCTTTACTCAATTGCCACGCCATAAAAGGCGTGGCAATTGAATAGAGCGAATCCCCCCAAGAAAACTTCCATCGACCGGCGGTTCCGCCGAGTTACGCCGACCGGTGGCGGCGACCGCTTTTCCAGACGCCGAATTCCCATTGTCCGTCGAACCAGTCGCCGTCCATCCAATAACCGGCGTGCCAGACGCCGCCGAGCCAAATGCCGTAATACCAAAAACCGAACACCCACTCGCCGCCTTCCCACACGCCGTCTTCCCACAAACCCTCAAGCCACACGCCGTCGAGCCAATAAATTTTGGCTTCTTCCAACGAAAACGTGGCGTCGCGCACCGAGGCGACCGTGTCGCCGTAAATGATTTTGCCGGTGAAATTGCGGTATTGCCCGTCGGCGTCGGCGAGCGCTCCCGCCGGGCGATTGAACAAGCGGCGGCTAATCGTTGATAACAGCATTGGCGTCCCCGTTGAATGCAATCTCACTCCACAATTGCCGGTTTCGGCGAAATTGTTTCAAGACGGGGCGGGGAAGTGTTTTTTTTGAGGGAGTCAGAATTCCGCCGCGCCGCCGCGACCTTTGGCGCCCGCGCCTTTTTGTTTGGCGGCGGCGATAAATTCGGCGACCATCGGCTCGCTTGCCCAGTCCTCTTTTTCCAACTCGGCAATCGCGTCAAGCGTCGTCGCCTCACTGCGCACGATTTTTTTGAACGCGGTCTTGAAGTGTCCGAGTTGCGCGCCGGTAACGCCGTGCCGTTGCAAGCCGACGACGTTGATGGCGCGCGCCTCGGCGGGATGACCGAAATAAATGCAACCCGGCAGGGCGTCGGAATTGACCGTGGCGCTCGGCGCGAGAAAGCAATACTTGCCGATATGGACAAACTGATGCACCAGCACGCCGGCGGAAGTTACCACGCCGTCGCCGAAGGTTACGTGTCCGGCGAGTTGCGTCATATTGGCGAAAATGCAGTGGTCGCCGATAACGTCGTCGTGCGCGATATGCACGTAAGCCATCAATAAATTATCGTTGCCGATGACCGTTTTGCGGTCTTGCTTGGTCGTGCCGCGGTTGATGGTTACGAATTCGCGAATGGTGTTGTCGTTGCCGATGAAAATTTCGGTCGGCTCGCCCTTGTAACCGACGTCCTGCGGCGCGCCGCCGATGACCGCCCCCGACGAAATTTTGTTGCGCTCGCCGATGGTCGTGTGTATCAGCACCCGCGCTTGCGGCTCAATAATCGTGCCTTTGCCGATTTTGACGTGGTCGCCGATGTAACAATACGCGCCGATTTCGACTTCGTCGGCAATTTCCGCGCTCGGCGCAATCACCGCCGTCGGATGGATTTTAGTCATAGTCAATTCCTATCGTGAAAAGTAATAGACCGTTATCATCGCGCCCGCAAAATTACGGCGAATGGTAGATAAACCGCTTCGCGAAGCAACGGCGCGGACGGCGCGGTCTGTTTCTGAACTTTCTTTTTTGACGCGGGAGGCACGGAGAACACGGAGGAATGCCGACTGGGGATATGTTCTATTCAATTGCCACGCGCTTTAGCGCGTGGTTGGCGTTGGCAAATGACCGGCTTTAGCCGAATGATTTATTTGGGCTAAAGCCCTTTTATTTTTTTTGCCCGCTAACCACGCCTTAAAAGGCGTGGCAATTGAATAGAGCAAACGCATCTGGAAACGTTCGATTAAAAAATTGGCATTTTGGCGGCGGCGGACTATTATCCGATGAAAATATACCGACCTCGTGATTTCACTCTTATCAAGGAATCTTTTATGGCGGTGCAAATGTTGAATATACCGCGTCAGCACGCGGCTTTGGCGACGGCGTTGGAAGACGAGTTGTTGGCGGTCTTTCGGAGCGGAATGTATATCGGCGGCGACAAAATCGCCGCGTTTGAGCGGAACGTCGCCGCCTATTGCGGCTGTCGTTTCGCGGTCGGCGTGTCGTCCGGCACCGACGCTTTGCTCGCGGCGCTGATGGCGCTCGACATCGGCGCGGGCGACGAAGTTATCACGACGGTTTATTCCTTTTTCGCCACCGCCGGCGTGATTGCCCGTCTCGGCGCGACGCCGGTTTTTTGCGACATCGACGCGGACACATTTAATATCAATCCCGCTGAAATCGCCGCGAAAATCACGCCGAAAACCCGCGCGATTTTGCCGGTGCATCTTTACGGGCAGTGCGCGGCGATGACGGAAATTATGCGCGTCGCCGGCGCTATTCCGGTGGTCGAGGATTGCGCGCAAGCGATTGGCGCGGAGGTCGCGGGCAAGCGCGCCGGCAGTTTCGGCGTCGCCGGCTGTTTCTCGTTTTTCCCCAGCAAAAATCTCGGCGGCATCGGCGACGGCGGGATGCTCACGACGAACGACGAAGCGTTGGCGCACCGGTTGCGCTTGCTCCGCAACCACGGAATGGAGCCGAAATATCATCATCATTTTGTCGGCGGGAATTTCCGTTTGGACGCCGTTCAAGCGGCGGTGTTGAACATCAAACTGACGGCGCTCGACCAATGGACGGCGGCGCGGCAGAGCAACGCGGCGTGGTATCGCGCGGAATTTGCCCGCCGCGGTTTGGATAAATTCGTCAAACTGCCGGTCGCCAAGGCGGGGCGGCATATTTACAACCAGTTCACGTTGCGGTGCGAGCGGCGCGACGAATTGGTGCAATTTTTGCAAGGGCGCGGGATTGGTTGCGATATGTATTATCCGGTGCCGTTCAGCCGACAGGAATGTTTCCGCTATCTCAATTGCCGCGCGGAGGATTATCCCGTCGCCGAAGCGGTCAGCCGCGAATGCGTGTCCATTCCGATTTACGACCAACTGACCGCGGCGGAGCGCGGTGAAGTCGTCGCGGCGTTTGCGGAATTTTATTCCAATTAAGTTCGATTAAAAATTCAAAATTAAAAATTAAAAACGATGGAGTTTTATGGGCAAAATCGCTTCGTGAAATTTTTACGTCCAAGCCGCCGTTTTTAATTTTTAATCTTGAATTTGTCGTTCGCCTTCCCTCGTTCAACCGCCCGCCCCCGCCCCCGCACAATTTTTGCCTTTGGCGAAAAAACATTGCAGTAACGGCGCGATTCCTTCCGATAGAGGGGCGGTCTTTTCTCGCGCTTACATTTTTTCTGAACACATACAACGGGAGGCGGGTTTATGAGTACGGCGGCGAAAGTGTTGATTATCGTCAACCTGATTTTGGGCTTGTTGTTCGCCGTCGGCGAACTCGCGTTGTTTGGCAAACGGGTCAACTGGGTCAAGCAGACGCGCTTGGCGATTAGCGAAACCAACGATGTCTATGCCGAACTGAAAACGAAAATCAATCAGATGACCGGCGAATACGAAAAAGCCAAAGGCGAAGTCGAAATTTTGCAAACGCAAATCAATTCGCGCGACAACGAGTTGGCGGCGGCGAAAGCCAAATTCGAGAGCGTTACGCGCGAGCGCGACGTGTATGAAAAAGAACTCGCCGAAAAACGCAACGAAACCAGCAACTACATCGCGCAGTTGAAAACCTCCAACGACCGCAACACCAAGTTGCAGGGCAAACTCAACGACGAAATCACGCAGAAACGCGGCTTGGAAGTCGAGCGCGACTGGCACTCCAACCGCGCCATCGAAGCCGCCGCCGATTTGGTCGAGAGCGAAAGCGAAATGATGCAACTCGCCAAAAACAACGCCGAATTGGTCCGCCGCGTAACCTTGCTTTCGACCCAGTTGGACAATTACGTTCGCCGCTACGGCGCCGACGCGGAAGCGTCCGCCAATCCGACGGGCGTGGCGATTAGCGGGCGCGTGTTGCGGGTCGAGTCGGCGTTGAACTTGGTCATTCTCTCGGTCGGCGAAAAAGACAAAGTGCAAAAAGGGATGGAGTTCGTCATCTCGCGCGACCAGAATTATGTCGCGAAAGTGCGCGTCGCGAACGTCTATGACGAAATGTGTTCGGCGCAAATCATCGACGGAATGACCGCCAATGGACAAAAAGTTACCGTGTCCGACACCGCCAGCACGCTGAATTAGAGTTGAGAGTTAAGAGTTGAGAGTTGAGAGTTAAGCGTCGGATGCGCTTCGCGCGTCTTAAAATAAAACTCCACTCTCTAAACTCTTAACTCTAAACTCTAAACTCTGTTCCAAAAGACCTCACCGCAGGGATTGGGCTATGCAAGACGACTATGGCATTTATCGCCGTCCGCCGCTGATTTCGTTGTTGGCGCTGGTCTGCGCGGCGGCGGCGTTATTTTTCGGCTCGTGGTCGGCGCATCTAAAACGCCAACTCGACCGCGAACTGACCGCGCAAGGCGAAGCGGACGATACTCGCGACCGCGCGCTTGCGCATAAAGACCGCGAACTGCAAGAAATGAGCGGTCGCCTGCGCGATTTGCAAGCCGAAATTTACGCCGTCAACGCGCGGTTAGAAGCGGCAAGCCGCCGCCTCGCCGATAAGCCCTTGGCGCGGGCAACCGCGCCGGCGCCGGTCGAACCGGCAAGCGCGGCAAGCGCGGCAACCGCGGCAACCGCGCCGAAAATTCCGGCGGAACCGGCGGTAAAAATCGCTTTGCCGGCGGCGACGTCGGACGACGCGGAGGTTTTATTACAGGCGTTGGCGAGCGCGGAAGCGCTGACCGGTGAAATTTTGACTTACAATCCCGATTATCAGCGCGTTTATTTGAGTTTGGGGGCGGCGAACGGCGGCGTCGCGCCGGGCAATCGCTTTTCGATTTGGCGCGGCAACGATTACATCACCGATGTGGAAGTGCAGAAAGTTTTTAGCGTAACCAGCGTCTGCCGCGTGCTGAACGAAACGACGGCGGGCTTGCAAGTCGGCGACGTGGCGCGCCGCGCCAAGCCGAGCGTCGGGACGCTGTGAGGCACAATTAACAATTAACAATTAAAAATTAACAATTAAAAAACGGAGTTAATCATTAAAATTTCGCGAAGCGATTTTGACCAGCAAAACTCCACAATTGTTAATTGTTAATTGTTAATTGTTAATTGTTAATTGTGAATTTCTTGTATCAACAACGGAGATAAAAAATGCCTAAAAATGACGACGCTTTGCTGGAAGACGACGGCGCGGACGGGAGTGCGGAGGAGGTCGAGGAATATGAAGAGGAAGACGAAGAAAATCTAACCATTACCGACGAAGAAGTCGATATGGGCGACGACGGCGTCGCGCCGGACGAACTAAAGGAATACGAGCGTCCGATAGAAGTCCACGTCGATATGAGCCGCGAGTCGTTCACGGCGGTCTTGGCGGTGTCGGCGGCGGCGTATGCGCTGGCGCTCGGCTTGGCGCTGTATCAGTTGAGCGAATATGTCGAGCCCGGATTCTTCGTGTTATGGTCGGCGGAGATGCCGTAAGACGCGCGTAATTTTTTTTTCGGGAAATTTTGCCGAGCGGCAAGAACCAATTAACAATTAACAATTAACAATTAACAATTGCGGAATCGGCTTCGAAGCGCGCTACGCGAACCTGAAAATCAAACTCCAAAATTGTTAATTGTTAATTGTTAATTGTTAATTGTTACTGGGCGAGGTTTATGATTCTCTTCGACCGCCTGTTGGGGCTGTTCAGCCACGATATGGGCATAGATTTAGGAACGTGCAACACGCTCGTCTATTTGCGCGGCAAAGGCGTGGTGGTCGCCGAGCCGTCGGTCGTGGCGGTCTGGAAAGGCACCAACGAAGTCATCAACAACGGGCAAGCCGTCGGGCTTTACGCCAAGCGAATGGTCGGGCGGACGCCGGGCAACATCGTCGCCGTGCGTCCGTTGAAAGACGGCGTGATTTCCGATTTGGCGTTAGCCGAAGCGTTGCTCCGCTATTTCATCAACAAAGTGCATAACAATCACTCGTGGTCGCGACCGCGAGTGATTATTTCGTATCCGAACGGGATTACCGAAGTCGAGAAAAAAGCGATTACGATTTCGGCGATGCGGGCGGGCGCGCGCAAGGTCTATTTGGTGCCGGAGCCGCTGGCGGCGGCGGTGGGCGTCGGCATGCAGACGCACGAGCCGACCGGCAATATGATTGTCAACATCGGCGGCGGCACGACGGAAGTGGCGATTATTTCGATGTCGGGGATGGTGGACGCGACGAGTTTGCGCATCGCCGGCGACGAGTTGGACGGCGCGATTGTCGGTTACGTCAAGCGACAACACAATTTGATTATCAGCGATGTCGCCGCCGAGCGCATCAAAATTGAAATCGGTAGCGCCTTCGCGTTGGACGAGGAATTGAAAATCGATTTGACCGGACGCGACCAAGCCAAAGGGTTGCCGCGGTCGATTGTTTTGCACAGCGAGGAAATTCGCGAGGCGATAAAAGAACCGGTCGCGCAAATCGTCAACGCCGTGTTGAACACGCTCGAAGCCGCGCCGCCGGATTTGGCGGGCGACATTTACACCAAAGGTATTTTTTTGGCGGGCGGCGGGGCGCTGTTGCGCGGTTTGGACCGACTGATTACGCAGGAAACCAAAGGGATTCCGGTGCATATCACCGAAGACCCGTTGCGCGCGGTGGTGCGCGGCACGGGCTGGTTTTTGGACAACTTAAACACCATCGGTCCGGCGTTTGAAAGTTCCGAAGAGGATTAGGGAATAAGGGGTTTAAGCGTTTAACGGGGGGGGGTAAGCATCGCAAGTTTTTTAAGTTTCTTAAAAATTTTAAGATACTTAAAAACCTTAAACGCCAAAACGTTTTTTAAGCGGTCGCGGCGCCTCGCCGCCTATGCGGTCAATTTCGGGCGCCGCGCGGCGGCGGTTTGGTCGAGGCGACCGACCGGCGTCGTTATCGGCGCGGCGTGCAATTCTTCCGGCGCGGTCAGCGCCGTGTCTGCCAGCCGGTTCATCACCGCGACAAACTCGTCCAAGGTTTCGAGCGTTTCCGTTTCCGTCGGTTCGACCATCAACGCTTCCGGCACAATCAGCGGAAAATAAATCGTCGGCGGATGAATTCCGGCGTCGATTAAGCCCTTCGCCAGGTCGAGCGTGTGGACGCCCCGCGCCAACATCTCGGCGGTCGGCGTCGCCACAAATTCGTGCATACACGGGCGGTCAAACGGCACGGTGAATTTATCGCGCAATTTGACGCGCAAATAATTCGCCGCTAACACCGCGTTCTCCGCCATCTCCCGCAAGCCGTCCGCGCCGAGCGTCCGCAAGTAACAATACGCCTTCACGCACACGCCGATATTGCCGTAAAAAGTCGCGACCCGCCCAATCGACTGCGGATAATCGTTTTTCCACACCAACTCAATTTCCGGCATCGCGAGGTCGGACGGCGCGAGGCGCGGCGTTGGCAAAAACGGGTCGAGTTTTTCACCGACGCCGACCGGTCCCGCGCCCGGTCCGCCGCCGCCGTGCGGCGTGGCGAAGGTCTTGTGCAAATTCAAATGCATTAGGTCAAAACCCATATCGCCGGGGCGACAAACGCCGGCAATCGCGTTCAAATTCGCGCCGTCGTAATACAACAAGCCGCCCGCGTCGTGGACAATGCCGGCAATCGTCGCGATTTCCGTCTCGAAAAGTCCGAGCGTGTTCGGATTGGTCAGCATTATCGCGGCGGTGCGCGCGCCGCATTTGGCGCGCAGGTCGTCGAGGTCGATTAAGCCGTCGGCGCCGGATTTTACCGGCACGGTTTGGAAACCGGCGAGCGTGGCGCTGGCGGGATTCGTGCCGTGCGCCGCGTCGGGAATCAGCACCTCGACGCGTTCGCGGTCGCCGCGGCTTTCGTGATAGGCGCGCGCCATTCGCATCCCGACAAATTCGCCGTGTGCGCCGGCGAGCGGCGCCAGCGTGAACGAATGCATTCCGCAAATTTCCGCGAGGTAGCGCTCCAACCGATACAACAATTTCATCGTGCCTTGGGCGCGGAAAAATTCCACGTAAGGATGCACGTCGGCAAAACCCTCCCGCGCGGCGATTTTTTCGTTGATTTTCGGATTGTATTTCATCGTGCAGGAGCCGAGCGGATAAAAATTATTATCCACCGAAGAGTTTCTGCGGCTTAGCGCGGTGAAATGCCGGACGGCTTCGACCTCGGCGACTTCGGGCAACGCGGCGGGTTGCGCGCGGATTAGCCCCGGACAAAGTTCGGCGAGCGGTTGTTGCGGCACGTCGCAAGCGGGCAGTTGAAAAGTCCGCCGTCCGGCTCCGCCTTTTTCGTAGATGAGTTTCATTTTGAAAGTTAAAAGTTAAAAGTTAAAAGTTAAAAAAATGGGAAAAGTTAAAAGTTAAAAGCGCTCGTTCATCTTAACTCTTAACTCTCAACTCTCAACTCTAAACTTTCAACTTTCAACTTTCAACTTTCAATTCTGCCCTCTCATTGACTCGCATTTTGCGGACGCTAATATGTTTCGCGAGAGCGGAGAGGTGGCAGAGTGGCCGAATGCGCGGGCTTGCTAAGCTCGTGAGGCAGAGATGCCTCCCAGGGTTCGAATCCCTGCCTCTCCGCCATTTTTTTTCACGCCATAGACCACGCCCAAAAGATAAAATCCGGCGCTCGTAGAAGGAGTAGATGATGAAACATTCCGCCCGTTTTACCCTTATCGAAATCGCCATCGCTATCGCCGTGTTCGCCATCGGCATCTTGACGGCAATGGCAATTTTAGTCCCGTCCGTTCGCTGGGGCGCCGACGCCAAAACCGATTTCACCGCGGCGGAAGCGGCGCTGAATTTAATGCAAACGGCGAACAACACCGGTGTCGTCGGCATCGACGGCATCTATCAAGGACCGGGAACTGCGACGCAGACGCAATTTTATCCTTACGTAGCGGCGTTTTTTTCCCCCGATACCGCAACCACGCCGAGAGCAACAATCCCAGACAATTTAGAAATGGAAGGCGTGGTCAAGGTCTATCGTAAATTACCCGTAAGTCCGTTTGGCGAGGCGGAGACAAATAATTTAGCCCAATACCAAAATCCGAGTAGCATTGCGTCCGATATGGTGGTCAGCCAAGGCGGCGCGCCGCAAGTTATATTTGCGATGAAGGTGAATTTGCTGTATCAACTGCCGTAACGCCATAAAAGGAGAAAATAATGTTGATAATTCCTAATCCTGATTTTATCGACCCGTATTATCGCGACATGCAAAAATTAGCGGCGGCGATGAAAGCGGCAAATGACGCCTATTTACGCAAGCCCAAAGCGGAGCGCCGAGAAATCGCCCGCCGCAACCTGATGGCGATGGGGATTGTTGATAAATACGGCAATCTCACCGTTAATTATGGCGGCACCGGTTCCACCGTGAAAAAAATAAAAAAGATAAGCCATAAGAGCAAAAATCGTGCCGGTAAATTAATCGGCAACAGATTGAATCTGCGAAGAAAAAATGTCCGCGTCGCATCATAATTTGGTGCTTGGTTATCACGGTTGCCACCTGACCATTTTTAACGAAGTGGTTAGAAATGGCGGTCGATTAGAGCCGAGTAAAAATGATTACGATTGGTTGGGACACGGCATTTATTTTTGGGAAAACAGTTTTGCCCGTGCCGAGGATTGGGCGAAAAAGCGGTATGGCGATGACGGTAAAGTTATTGGCGCGGTCTTGAAATTGAACTATTGTTTAGACCTTACGGATTTCGCCGCCGTTGAAATTGTGCGTCAGGGCTACCAGTCCCTAAAAGACGCGGTTGGCGATTTTGGCGATATGCCGAAAAACCAAGGCGGGAAAAATAATCTTGATTGCGCGGTAATTGAGCAAATTCACCTGTTCAACAAATTCAACAAAGATGACGAACGTCTGGAATACGACAGTGTGCGCGGTCTTTTTCCCGAAGGAAAACCGATTTACGACGGTTCGGGATTTTCAGACCGAACGCACACGCAAATTTGTATCCGCAATCCCGGGTGTATTCTGGGTTGTTTCGCGCCGCAACGGCAGTGATAAACGCCGGCTTTACAAAGGGAAAATATGAAATCCGCTCGTAATTTCACGTTGATTGAATTGCTGGTTGCCATCGGTTTGTTGATGGTGATTGTTTGGTTGGTCACGATGGCGTTTAACAACACGTCGAAGGTCTCGCAAGACGTAACGGCGTCGCTCGACTACCACGCCAAAGGACGCGCCATTCTCGACGCCCTCGCCAACGACATCGTCAACACCGTGCAAGTGTATAAACAGGACAATGCAGGCAACACCACTTTCGGCGCGGTCGTGCATTTGGCGCGAATGGATACGCGCTATGACGACGGCGAGTGGGGAAGCGGTCATAAATCGGCGTCCGACGTAGTCGCGGTGCGGTGGAAATTCAATGCCGGCAATTATACATTAAATAGAAAGTTGTATGGTTTGCCCAGCGACGACCTCGCCAACTATGATGAGGCGCGATTAACTGCCATTGAAAATTTTGCCGACGCTTGGGATGCTACTGCCGATACCAATCGCTTGACTTATCCCGACATTCGCGATTTTAGTATTGTTCCGTCATCGACAACATACCCGACGGTTACTACGGGAACAATCCCCGAGTCCTACACCGTCTCCTTCTGGCTAACCAACGCGCCGCCAAGTGTTGCCGGCACGCCGGCAGGCGGCGGCGATAAGACAGAACTCGAAAAATACACGTGGATTTATTTCACGCGCCAAATTTCAACGCGATGAGGCAAAGGAGAATATAATGGCTACGGTCGCGCTGACGGCGGAAAACCAAATCACCATACCGCAGACGGTGATTGATGATTTAGGGCTTAAATCCGGTCAGATGTTGGAAGTAATGGCATATGGCAAGTGCATAGAACTTGTCCCGTTGCAACCGTTAAAAAACTTGCGGGGTTTTTTGGGTGAAATGAACACAACGATTGAGCGCGAAGGGCATCCGCGATGAATATCGTTGATTCGTCGTGTTGGATTGAGTATTACGCGACCGGCACCCTTGAAAAAGAAATCATCGACACGATTGAGAATGTCGATGAATTGTTGGTCCCGTCCATCGTGATTTATGAAGTTTTCAAGAAGATATTGGCGGATAAAACTCTTTACGATGCTTTGGCGGCAGTGGCGCACCTGCGCCGCGGAAAAATTATCGACTTGAACGAAGAATTGGCGTTAATCGCGGTGAACGAAAGCCGCACACACCGGTTGCCGTTAGCCGACAGCATTATTTACGCGACCGCCAAAAAACATAGTTGCGCCTTATGGACGAAAGACCGGCTCTTTGCCGGATTAGAATTCGTGCGTTATTTTGCCAAAGCGTAAAAATCCGACCGGTCTAAACCCGTTCCTCCCATCGCTATTCTTACCTATGGAATTTCTCGCCGACCTTAAATCGTTGTTTAGTTTCGCGCACGCCAATTGGCACCTCGCCGCGATTGAAATTTTTCTTATTGTCGCGATTGCCTACGCCGTTTTGCGAATGTTACGCGGCACGCTCGGCGCGGAAATCGCTCGCGGCGCCGTGTTGTTGATGGTTACGTTTATCGTCGGTCTTTACGCCTCTAAATTATTTAATCTCGGCAACTTACAAGCCATTCTCGAAAGTTTGGTCGGCGTTTCGCTGTTCGCGTTAGTGGTGATTTTTCAGCCGGAAATTCGCCGGTTGCTGGTGCGCATCGGCGAATCCGCCATGAGCGACGCGAAGCGCAAAACCGTCAATCTCGCCAAAGAAATCACCGAATCGGCGTTCCACATCAGCGAACTCAATCAAATCGGCGCGCTCATCGTCGTCGAACGCAAATCGCAAACCGGCACGTTTATCGAAAGCGGCGCGCCGGTGGACTCGCTAATCAGCGCGCGCGTGTTGAACACGATTTTCACGAAAAATTCGCCGTTGCACGACGGCGCGACCATCATCAAAAACGGGCGGATTGCCGCGTCGCATTGCTTGTTGCCGCTGTCGGAAAATGTCGAGGTCTGCCGCGGACTCGGCACGCGCCACCGCGCCGCCGTCGGTTTAAGCGAAATCACCGACGCCATCGCGGTCATCATCTCCGAAGAAACCGGTCGCGTCTCGGTGGCGCTCGGCGGACAATTGTCGCCGCCGTTGGATTACGAGGGGTTGTTAAAATTATTGACGAAAGAATTGGCGGAAACCGCGGTCGGCGAACCGAAAGAAATTAAGAGTTGAACGTTGAGCAAAGGTCGCGCTTCGCGCATTTTGCCAAATAAATCCACGGCTAACCTCCCCACTCTAAACTCTAAAAAAAAATGATGCCGCAAAACTCGTGGTGGCGAAAAGTTATCCGTTCCGTTGACCTGACGACGTTGCTTTTTTCCGTCGTGATTGGCGTGTTGGTGTGGTTTTACGTCAGTTCGCGGCGGACGACGACGCGGGAGATTTCCGTGCCGGTCGAGGTGGCGTTGCCGGACGGCTGGACGCTCGACGGACGCGCGCCCGCGCCGCGCGACCTTATCCTGCACGGCTCGCATCAGATGGTTGAGCAAATCGTCCCCGGTGGCGTTAAATTTGTCGCCGCCATCGCCGCCGCCGAAGGAATTGCGGCGCCGGTGCGCGACATCGACCTGCATCTGACCCGCGACGACTTGTCGGGGCTGACGCGCGAGGTTGAGGTTACGGCGATAAAAAACGCGGATTTACATTTGCGCTTGGTGCGGCAAGTTCGCCGTTATTTGCCGGTCGAGTTGGATTTTACCGGCGCCTTGCCGGCGGGTTACGCGCTCAAAAGTTACAATCTCTCGCCGCAGAATCTCGCCGTCGTCGCGCCGATGAATTATTTTACGCCCGACCTCGTCATCAAAACGCAACCGGTCGATTTGAGCAATCGCACGGCGTCGTTCGTTACCTACACCAACGCCTTGCCGCTGATAATTAACGACCGGCGGTTTAATTTCAGCGACGCGATTATGGCGCAGGTTGCCGTCGCCGAAACGCCGTCGCAAAAAACGCTGAACAACGTGCCGGTCGCCGTCTTGGCGTCGGTCAACGGTCAGGTCGGCGGCAAAATTTCGCCGGCGCAGGTTACGGTGAAAATCGACGGTAGCGAAGTCGCGCTGGGTTTGTTGGGCGCCGGTCAAATCACGGTGTTCGTCGATGAACGGGACTTGCGCGGCAACGGCGCGCAAAAGTTGAAATGCCGCGCCATCGCCAACGACGCTTACCAAGTGCGGGAAATCACGCCGGCGGAAGTCGAATGGTCGCCGCCGGAAAGCCGCCAATTGCTCTCGCCGCAAAATAGCGGATTTTGACGCGAAAGTTAAAAGTTGAAAGTTGAAAGTTGAAAAAGAGATTAGGGATGAGCGTCGAAATTGCCGCCCCTAACCCATAACCTCTGCTCTATCTAAACTTTTAACTTTCAACTTTCAACTTTGGGGCTTGCCGGTTGCGCTCGTTGTTCGGCGCGTTAAAATTTTATTTTGTGGTTTTTCCCGGTTTTTTATTTGGCAAAAGGAGATGACGATGAGTTACGCTATTAGCGCCGACTGTGTGTCGTGCGGGGCGTGTAAGGACGCGTGTCCGGTGGAAGCGATTAGCGACGGGGAGCCGTATAAAATTGACGCCGGAAAATGCGTCGATTGCGGCGCGTGCGCCGGTCAATGCCCGCAAGAAGCGATTAAACCCGCTTAAATCGGAGTTGAGAGTTAAGCATTGAAAGGCGCGGGCAAGGGTGGGAGCGAAAATTTTCGCTCCTATATTTTTTTAGGGGTTGCCCCAGATAAAACGGTTATTGGGTTTGCCTAAATTATAATTTCGTTTTCACGCGCCGGAGTCATTTTTTATGTGGCAAAAAATTCGTGCTTATCAAGGGAAAATTTTAATCGTCGTCGCCGCGTTGCTGTGGCTTGGCGTCGTCGCCGCCGCCGCGCATAAATGTTTTTATCCGTCGGCGAGCGGGCGCACGGTGTTTCACACGTTTATCGGCGCCGCCGCAAGTTTCAAAAACGGCGAATCGCCGTATTTCCCGTTGGAGCGCGGCTATCAATACAGTCCCGCGTTCGCCGCCGCGCTGACGCCGCTCACTCATTTGCCGCCGCCGTTTGCCGCGCTGACGTGGAGCGTCGTTAATCTCGCCGTCCTGTTTCTCGGCGCATATTTTTTCGCCCGCCGCTTTCTCGCGCCGTCGCGGCGCGCGTGGTTTTTAATCGCGATTATTCCGCTGGCGTGGGAAGGCATTTACGTTTATCAAAGCAATCCGCTCCTCGGCGGCTTATTGATGCTCGGCACGGTCGCCGTCGCCAACGGTAAATTTTGGCGCGGTGCCATCGCGTTGCTGATGCCGGGCATCGTTAAAATCGCGCCGTTCTGTTTCCCGATTTTAACGGCGGCGGTTTTTCCGCGCCGGTTGCTCTGGCGCTATGCGGTTACCGTTTTACTCGGCGCGTTATTTTTATGTTTATGGGTCGAACCCGCCTATCTGCTCGACTGTTTTCGCGGTTGGCTCGCCGTCATCGACCACAAAGCCGATATGCCGTATTTTCACGATATGTTCGGGTTGTATCAATACGTAACCACCGGCGTCATTCCGCATCGCGAGCGGATTTACGATATGCGCGTTTATCGCGTAGCGCAACTCGCGGCGGCGGGCTTGGCGTTTTTAGCGGTGTTAAAAGTTGCCTATCGCGGGCGGGGGGGGGGGGGGGGGGGAAAAAGGGGGGGGGGCGGGTTGTTTTACCCGGGGGGGCGCGGGGTGTCTCACGTTTTTGGCCCTCCCCCCCAAACTCCCGCCCGCTTGGATGAGGGCGGGCGTCTTCGCGGTGTCTCGTTTGGCGGCGTAGGGATCACGCGGTTTTAATGGGGCTCCCGGGTCTTCGTTTT
>BNUQ01000017.1 GCA_025997475.1 Planctomycetales bacterium | reverse complement strand
CGACTACCAACTAAAAACTACCAACTCTGTTCTTTTGGCAAAAATTCGCTTCGCGTGCGCTTGCGACTTTGACAATAAAAACTCCAAAACTACCGACTACCAACTAAAAACTACCAACTCTGTTCTTTTGGCAAAAATTCGCTTCGCGTGCGCTTGCGACTTTGACAATAAAAACTCCAAAACTACCGACTACCAACTAAAAACTACCAACTCTGTTCTTCTGGGCGTCCCCGTGGCGGCGGTGTTTCTACCGACATTTTGCCCCTACGGGGCAAACGGCTGATTGTCCGAGATACGGATAGGTTCTTAGTGTTCTGATTTTTGCATCAAATGACTTTACTCCACCCCCGTTTTGACGCGCAACTCCGCGCGCAGACCGGTAACGGCGGTGAACAGCGCGCTTTTGTCCTTGAACGCCTGTTGTTCTATCGTGCTGTCGCCGCGGCTTCGCGCCGTTGCCAACAATAAATCGTCCTGAATTTTCACGCCGACTTTTTTGATGTTCTGTAAATGCGCGTGGTCGAGGGCGTCCGCCAACCGCAACAACGCCGCCATTTTCGTCACCCGCAACCGGTCGGCGAGATTCAATTTCATATAATCCTCGTGCGACGACAGCGGCGCGGCTTTGCGGTGATAGCGGGCAATCATCGCAATCAAGCCGCGCTCGGCGCGATTCACGCCCAAAATTTCCGACCACTGAATAATGTAGAACGAATGTTTGTGGTGCGCCTCGTCGCTGATATACGAGCCGACATCGTGCAACGTCGCCGCCGCTTCCAATAACAACCGGTCGCGCTCGGTCAAATCCAAATACGCCGCGAGTT
This sequence comes from Planctomycetales bacterium, assembly GCA_025997475.1. Classification (GTDB taxonomy): domain Bacteria; phylum Planctomycetota; class SZUA-567; order SZUA-567; family SZUA-567; genus MS499-59. Next base: position 33,093 of record BNUQ01000017.1, on the reverse strand, counting down.
CGTCGAAGAGTTGCGTCGCCAACATCGCCACCGCGAGCGCGTGTTTTTCGTCGTAGTTGTATTTTTCGCCGACGCCGCGCGCCGAAAGCAAACTTTGGGCGCTGAATTCCTGCACCGGATTTTTGCCGCGCGAGGTCGAATACATATCGCTTTGCACCGCGTCCAACAAGTCCGCGCCGATGAGGTAGCACTTCGCCAATTTCAATTTTTTGCAAAGGTAATTGACAATCATCAACGTCGGCAACAGCGTCGCGGCTTCGTCGGTGGTAACGGCTAATTTTTCCGCCGCCGTTTCGGGATTGTCGTTGAAAAGGTCGAGGCGACGGCGGAGTTCGGCGGCGGTCAACACGTAGCCGCCCGGAATTGCGGCTTTTTCATTGGTGCCGGCGATGAGTTTCCGCAACGGCTGATTGAGCAGAACGCACTCGCCAATCGGAAATTCCTCGAATTGCGCCAGCAAAGAATTGACCGCGTTGCGCACTAAATTTTCGCCGAACTGGTCGTTGTCGGCGAAGCCGTGCAACAGCGAAAAACGGGTCGTGCCGAGACGGCGATAGTTGGCGCGCAAAATTTTTTCCTGCCGCAACAACATCGACACCGTGCCGCCGCCGCCGAGTTCCATAAACAAAACCGGTCTCTTGCTCTTCGCCAAATTTTGGCGCAAAAACGGCAGGAGCAGTTGGCAGATGAGGCGTCCTTCTTCGATGTTGTCGAGCACGTCGAGGCGGACGCCGCTTTCGTGCCAGATGCGGTCGATGACGATGTCTTTGTTTTCGGCTTCGCGCAAGGCGCTGGTGGCGACGGCGCGCACGTTTTCCGCCCGATACTCGCGGCTAAGCTCGGCGAATTGGCGCAAGCCGCCGCACAGCGCCCGCAACGTCTTGGCGGAAATTTTGCGGTCGGCGAAAGTGTCGCGTCCGGTCGCGACCGGATAAACCAATTCTTCGACGATTTTCCCCTTGCCGTTCGGCGAAAAATCCACCACGCGCATCCGCATCGAAGTCGAGCCGACGTCAATCGCGGTAATTATATTTTTCATCTTCATCTCCCGTTACGAACCAATTTAAGAATGCAGAATTAAGAATTAAGAATTGAGGCGGCGCGATAATTTATTCCGCCGGTCCGCCTCAACGCGGTGGCTCTATTAGACCTGTTCGACAACCAATTCGCGGCAAATTTTCGGCTAATTTTCCGTCCCGCCGCGTCAAAATTCCTTGCAATACTCTCGGTATTGCTTCGTCATTTTTCCTTGCGGCACGGAAAATTAGACACGAACATTTGCTCACTCGTAGGTTTAGAACAGGTCTATTCAATTGCCACGCCTTTTAAGGCGTGGTCGGCGGTCAAAAAGAACAAGGGGCTTTAGCCCAAAAATAATGTCGTTTAATTTCATCGGCTTTAGCCGATGGGTTTATTTGGGCTAAAGCCCGTTATTTAGAGGAAACGCTAACCACGCGCTAAAGCGCGTGGCAATTGAATAGAGCAAGAACACCGCCGCGCAATCTCAATTAAGAATTAAAAACTATGAATTACGAAGTGCGATGGGGGAAATCGGTCTAAATGACCGGACATCATATTCGACGCTCGAAAATTAACCAACTCCGATTATAAACGCGCGGTCATTCTTCATTCTTCATTCTGAATTGCCCTTATGCGTCCGCTCACCGCCGCCGAAATTCACGCGCTCGAAGCCAACCGTTGCCGCGCCGCCGACTGGTCGCGCACGCGCGTCGCGGCGGATTTTTCACCGGCGCGAATTTTCAACGCGGCGTTTCGCGGCGACAACGAAATCGGCGCGTTTAATTCGCCGCAGAGCGGGCTCGAAAACGCGACGCTGACCAATTGTCGCGTCGCCGACAACGCGCAGATTCGCGACAGTTACCTCGAAAATTACGCCGTCGGCGAAAACGTCAAAATCGGCGGCGGCGCGCAGTTGGCGCACGACGGCAAAAGCGGTAACGACGAAGTCGCGACCGTGTTGCGCGAACCCGGCGGCTACGAAATTATTTTGCACGCGGAACTTATCGCGCCGCTCGTGTGGCTCGAATGTTTCGCGAGTTACGACGACGCTTCGCGCGCCCGCTGGCGGCGGACGACCGCCGCGGTGAAAAAATCCGCCGCCGGCATCATCGGCGCGAACGCGCAAATCGTCGGCGGACTGCTGACGAATGTCGCCGTCGGCGCCGGCGCGTCAATTATCGGCGCGACAAAAATTCAAAACGGCACGATTAACGGCGCGGTCGGCGCGGGCGCGATAATTAGCCGTTCCGTCGTCGCGGCGGGCGGCTATGTCGGCGACGGTTGCCAAGTGGAAAAATGTTTCGTCGCCGACGGCGCGATTTTAGACCGCGGTTTTCACGCCGACAATTCGCTGTTTTTCGCCGACTGTGATTTTCAGCGCGGCGAGAGTTCGGCGTTGTTCGCCGCGCCGTTCGCGGTGTCGCATCATCAGCCGTCGTTGCTCATCGCCGCCGCGTGGTCTTTCGGCAACGCCGGTAGCGGCGCCAATTTTTCCAACCACCGCTACAAACTCGGACCGCGGCATTACGGCGTTTTCGAGCGCGGCGTGAAATTCGGTTCCAACGCTTCTATTCTCTTACCGGCGCGAATTGGAATGTTCACCACGGTCGTCGGCAAACATTACGCGCCGCTCGACACGGCGGATTTTCCCTTTTCGTTGTTGGTCGAAGAAAACGGGCAAAGCGTTTTATTGCCGGGCGCCAACCTGTTTTCGGTCGGCGTCGAGCGCGACAACCAAAAGTGGCGCGACCGCGACCGGCGACGCGATAAAACGCGCCAACTTTTTCACGGCGAAGTTTGGACGCCGCTGACCGCGGGGAGAATTCAGACCGCGCTTGACCGCTTGCAAAATCCGGCGGCGCTCAATTTATCGGCGGGCAAAATTCCGGCGGCTTATGTGGCAACGGCGCGGCGGAATTATCAAATGGCGTTGGATTTTTATCTCGGTGAAACGCTCGCCAAAAACGCCGCGGCGCGGGACGTGCCGGATAAAAACGCGCCGGACGACTGGTTGGACGTGGGCGGCGTTATCGCGCCGCGCCGGAAAATCGCGCACTGGTTGGCGCGTTTTCGGCGCGACGAATTTGCGGATTACGCGGAGATGACCGCCGCCATCGACGAAATTTATCACGGCTTCGCCGGCGACGAATTGGCGTGGGCGAAGCGACAGTTACAAATTACAAATTACGAAACCGCGAAAAAATTTCGCGCCGAGAAATTAGCCCGCGACCGCGCCAAAGAATTTGCCGCGCCGATGAAAATCGGCTATGACGTTTATGACGCCGACCGCGCGGCGAATTTCGCGTATATCAATCGCGACGCATAGGCAAGATTGCAAGTTGCGGCGGCAAGTTCATAATTCAATTAAGAATTAAGAATTAAAGTTACGCGCGCCCCCCAAATAGCAACTGACTTGAAAAAATAAAATCCTTAAAAAACGCCGTAGGCGTTTAATTTGAATAACCCCGACCAAGCGACACGTTCTATCGTCGCGCCGGTCGGGGATGACGCCGCCCGATGACCGAACCCCGAGAGGGGTTCAACAAATAGTTCAACCCCTGTCGGGGTTGTGGTTGGCGGGACGCTTTTCCCCGAGTTGCGCGGCGGAAACGCCTCGCCGCTCCACTCGGGGTTATTCACATTAAGCCCCTGTCGGGGCTTTTAGCGGAGTTTGATTTTTCTCTTCGCGACGCGCGCGTGCAAATTTCAACGTTAAACACTATAAAACCAATGACCAAGCATCGCTCCGACAACGACGGCATCAAAATTATCGCGTTCAACAAACGCGCGGCGCACGACTATTTCCTGACGGAAAAGTTGGAGTGCGGCATCGTGCTGTGCGGGAGCGAAGTGAAAAGTTTGCGCGAGGGTAAGGCGAATTTCAGCGACAGTTACGTGCGGACGCAAAACGGCAAACTGCAAGTTCTCGGCTTAAACATTTCCGAATATCCGATGGCGAACCGGCTCAATCACGTCCCGCTCGCGCCGCGCAATTTGCTTGCCCACAAACGCGAAATCCGCAAATTCGCCCGCGCCGAAGACGAAAAAGGATTCACCATCGTGCCGACGAAAATCTATTTCAAACACGGTTTGGCGAAATTAGAAATCGCGCTCGCCCAAGGCAAAGCCGAATACGACAAACGCGAAACCCTGAAAAAACGCGACTTCGACCTGCACAAACGCCGCATTATGAATACCCGCCGATAGAGCAATTAACAATTAACAATTGACAATTAACAATTTTGAGGCGAACCATCAATGTATTGCCGTCGGCTTCAGCCGATGGATTCGAGTTTGGCTTTTAGCGGGCTTTAGCCCTACACCATTAACTTGCAGGGTTAAAACCCATCAAGAGTAGCGCTCTTAATCCGTCGGCTAAAGCCGACGACAATACATTTAGGGAAATTATCAAACCGCTCTAATTGTTAATTGTAAATTGTGAATTGTTAATTGGTCTCCAATGCTTCGCCGCCTCTTTCGTAAATTTTTCAGTTTGCTCACGCCCGCGCAGGGGCGGACGTTTCTCCGGCTCATCGCGCTGATGGCGGTGGGGATGTTGTTGGAAGCCGTCGGGCTGGGCTTGATTGTGCCGCTCCTCGCGGTGATGACCGGCGAGAGCCGTTTCGCGCAATCGTCGGCGTGGCAAACCGTCCGCCATTGGCTCGGCGACCCGTCGTCCGCGCAATTGGTCGTGGGCGGAATGCTCGTCATCGTCGCGGTTTTTCTGCTGAAAAATTTATTTTTGTATTTCCTCACGTGGCGGCAGACCGCGTTTTTCACCAACGTCGGACGCGATTTGACCGCGCGTTTGTTCGCGCGTTATTTGCAAATGCCGTATCGCGAATTTCTGACGCGCAACACCGGCGAAATGAACGCGCACCTCGCCGAAGTCCGCACCTACACCCTCGCGCTCGGCGCGTTTCTAAACGCGCTCGCCGAAAGCATGGTGGTCGGCGGAATTTTCGCGCTGTTGCTCTACGCCGAATTTTGGGGCACGCTCATTATCGGCGTCGTCATCGGCATTTTGTTGTTGCCGCTCCATTTCACGTTGCGCCGCTATTTGGCGCGGGCGGGCGCCGAGCGCAACCGCCATCAAATCGAACTCGGCAAGCAAACGATGCAGGGCTTAAACGGCGTCAAAGAAATCAAACTGCTCGACCGCGAAGAATTTTTTCGCGCGCGCCACGCCGAACACAACACCGCCGCCGCCGCGATTGACTGCCGTTTCGGCACGGTGTCGCAACTGCCGCGCTTGGTGTTGGAAGTGTTGGCGGTCGCCGGTTTGGCGGGGTTGATTTCCGTGATGGTCTGGCAGGAAAATCCGATGCTCGTGCCGGTGTTGGGGCTGTTTGTCGGCGCGACTTTCCGGCTTTTGCCGTCGGTTAATCGCATTATTTTCAACTTGCAAAATCTGCAATTTGCCTCGGCGGCGATTGCGCGCCTGCACGCGGAAATCACCGCGCCGGCAACGGCGCCGACGACCGTCGTCGCGACGCCGTTACCCGCGCTCGCGAAAGAGATTCGTTTTGAGCGGGTTTCATTTGCTTATCCGCATCGCCCCGCGCCGGTTTTGCGCGACGTTTCGCTGACTATTCCGATAGGCGCGGCGGCGGGATTTATCGGCGGTAGCGGCGCGGGCAAAAGCACGCTGATTGATTTGTTGGTCGGTTTGTTCGCGCCGACGGGCGGAAAAATTTTATTGGACGACGCGGAATTGACCGCCGAAAACGTCGCGGCGTGGCGGCGACAAATCGGTTACGTGCCGCAGACCATTTATTTATTGGACGACACCTTGCGGCGCAATATCGCGTTCGGTCTGCCGGACGCGGCGATTGACGAAGCGGCGTTGCGCCGCGCCGCGGCGCTCGCGCAATTCGCCGACTTCATCGCCGAATTGCCGGCGGGCTTGGACACGCTGATTGGCGAGCGCGGCGCCCGTTTGTCGGGCGGGCAACGCCAGCGCGTCGGCTTGGCGCGGGCGTTATACCGGTCGCCGACGATTTTGATTTTGGACGAAGCGACGAGTTCGTTGGACTTGGAAACCGAGCGCCATTTTCTCGCCGGCCTCCGCCAATTCGCCGGCAAAATCACGACGATTAGCGTCGCGCACCGTCTGCACACGCTCGCGCACTGCGACCGGATTTTTCAACTCGCCGACGGACAAATCGTCGCCGACGGCACGGCGAGGGAAATGCTTAAAGAGAGAGTTGAGAGTTGAGAGTTCAGCGTTAAAAGTCGGAGTTATTTAAAAATATGCGCGAAGCGCGACCTTTGCTAAACTCTCAACTCTTAACTCTTCTCTCTAAAAAAATGCGCTCACTTTTCTGCCTACTCCTGTTCTGCGTCGCCGCCGCCGCCGCCGAAGACGGCTTGGTCGCGCGCGTAACGCCGGCGGTGGTGTTTATTGCCGGCGGTAGCGGCGCGTTGATTTCCGCGAGCGGCGAAATTGTTACCAATCATCACGTCATCGAAAATTTGAGTAAAACCGTCGGCGTGACGTTGGGCGACGGGCGCGTTTTCGACGCCGACATCGTCGGGCGCGACCGGCAGGGCGACTTGGCGTTGTTGAAAATTAACGGCGCGAAACCGCTCCCGTTTTTGCCGCTCGGCTCCTCGGCGGCGCTGTCCGTCGGCGAATTTTGTTTGGCGGCGGGCAATCCGCTGGCGCTTGGCGCCACCGACCAAACCGTGTCGTTTTCCGCCGGCGTGGTTTCGGCGTTGCACCAATTCCGGCAGGGCTACAACGACGCGATTGTTACCGACGCGGCGGTCAATCCGGGCAATTCCGGCGGACCGTTAATCAACCGGCGCGGCGAACTCATCGGCATCTGCGGTATGACGCAAACGCGGCTTGGACTGAAAAGCAACGCCGGCGTGGCTTACGCCATTCCCGCCGACCAGATAAAATTGTGGTTGCCGTTTTTGCGGTCGGCGCGCGGCGGCAACGTCTTTCACGGACGGCTGACCGGCGTTGATTGGCGCGAAGACAACGGCGTGGTGTCGGTCGCCGCCAATCGCTCGGACTTGCCCTTGATGTCCGGCGACATCCTGCGCGATTTTATGGGACATCGCGTGCCGACGTTGGCGCGGCTCGCGAGCATTGAGGGAATTTATCCGGCGGGCATCACGCTGGCGCTGACGGCGGAGCGGGACGGCAAAGCGGTGAAAATTGATTTTCAATTGCCGCCGCTCCGTCCGGCGCGTCCGCTGTTCGTTTTCGCCAAGCCGCAAACCGGCGACGTTTATCCGCGCCTGCAAACGGTTTTCGCCGACACGTCCGCCGCGCGCGCCGGCGTCCGCGGCGGCGACGAAATCACGGCGATTAACGATTTGCCGGTGCGGGTCGGCGGCTTGCCGCAACTGACGAATTACCTCGGCGCGATTTGCGCCGGCGACGAAGTAACGCTGACTTTATCCCGCGCCGGCGAGCGCCGCGTCGTTAAATTTGTCGCGGAATAAATAGACCTGTTCGACAACCAATTCGCGGCAAATTTTCGGCTAATTTTCCGTCTCGCCGCGTCAAAATTCCTCGCAATACTCTCGGTATTGCTTCGTCATTTTTCCTTGCGAAACGAAAAATTAGACACGAAAATTTACTCGCTCGTAGGTTTAGAACAGGTCTAATGAATGGGCGGTTAAAAGTTAAAAGTTGAAAGTTGCGCCGTCGGTGGTTAATAACGGCTCTATTCAATTGCCACGCGCTTTAGCGCGGGGTAGGCACCCTCTAAACAATGGGCTTTAGCCCAAACAATCGTTCGGCTAAAGCCGGTGGAATGAGACCGCGTTTTTTATTTTTGAGACCAAAGCCCATTGCATTCTTTTTCGCCATTTTACCCGCCGTTAAAACGGCGGGCGATTGGACGTTCGCCGCGCTGAAGCGCGTTGCAATCGGCGGCAATAAATTGCCGCCGAAAACCGTTCACGGTTCACGATGAAAAAACTCCGACACAACGTGTTAGTTCTGCTTCTCGGCTTGGGGATAGGTTTGAGTTGCCGCGTCGCGTATGAAATGCTTTTTTACGACGACGTTTATTGGGAAGCCGACGACTTGCCGGGCGAAACCGAACTGACCGTCGGCGGCGCGCTTTACGGCGTTTTGCCGTTCGCGCCCGCGACGCACGCGGAATCCGCGGCCATCGCGGCGTTGTTGCCGACGTATCAAATTGATTTTTTGCGGCGGGGCGAACGGCTGTTTGTCCGGTCCGAGCAAATGCCGTTGGCGTTGGACTTGTTGCACGCCGCCGGTTTTAGCGGCGACACCCGCAATTTTTCCGCCCTCGACATCACCGCCAACCCGCAAACCGAGCCGCGACGTTACCGCCTGCAAAAACAATTGGCGGCGCAAAATCTGGCGCGGGGCGATTAGACCTGTAACTCGACGCTCGGCGCCAACATCGTTTTCGGGTCGAGCGCCGCCGCCAAGGCGTCCGGCGAGAGCGCGGTTTTTTCCCGCGCCACTTCGCGCACGGCGCGTCCGGTGGCGAAGGCGGTTTTCGCGATTTCCGCCGCCGCGTCGTAGCCAATCAACGGCGCCAGCCCCGTGCACATCGCCAGCGATTTCTCCACCGTCGCCGCGCAATTTTCCACCCGACAGCCCAAGCCGTCCAACGCCTGACTGTCGAAAACGCGGACGACGTTCGTCAGCAGACGCAGGGATTCCAACATCTGATAACCGACCACCGGCACGGCGACGCACAATTCAAAATTGCTGAGCGTCGCCGTCGCGAAAGTTACGGCGCACTCCGCGCCGACCACCCACGCCGCCGTCTGCATCACCGATTCGCAAATCACCGGATTGACTTTGCCGGGCATAATCGAACTGCCGGGTTGAATGGCGGGCAATTGCAATTCGCCGTAGCCGCACCGCGGTCCCGACGCGAGCAGGCGAATATCGTTGGCGATTTTGTGCAACACCAGCGCGAAATTTTTAATCTCGCCCATTGCCGAGACGACGTTCGGCAACGCCGCCTGCGCCGCGAAATGGTTCGCCGCCTCGCGAAAATTCCCGCCGGTTTCATTATTCAGCGCCGCAATCACCCGCCGCGCGAAATCGGGATGCGTGTTGACGCCGGTGCCGACCGCGGTGCCGCCGAGCGGCAGAGAGGACAAATTTTCCGCCGCTTGCCGCAAGCGGTTTGCCGCTTCGCCGACTTGCGCCGCGTAGCCGCCGAACACCTGCCCCATCGTTACCGGCGTCGCGTCCTGCAAATGCGTCCGCCCGATTTTGATGAACTTGGCGAAGAGAGTGGCCTTCGCCGTCAACGTTTGCGTCAACACCGCGGCGGCGGGCAAGAGGTCGCGGTGAAGCATTTTCACCGCCGCGACTTGAAGCGCCGTCGGCATAATGTCGTTGGAACTTTGTCCGCAGTTGACGTGGTCGTTGGGGTGGATTTTCGCCTCGTCGCCGGACAGTTGCGCGGCGCGGCGAGCGATGACTTCGTTGGCGTTCATATTCGACGAAGTGGCGCTACCGGTTTGGAACACGTCGAGCGGGAAGTGGTCGGACAGTTTGCCGTCTTCGACTTCGCCGGCGGCGATTTCAATCCACGTCGCGACGCCGGCGGCGAGTTTGCCAAGGTCGCAGTTGGCGCGGGCGGCGAGACGTTTCAGTTGACCGAGCGCGCTAATCAGCGTCGCCGGCAGGCGCCAGCCGCTGACGGGAAAATTCAACATCGCCCGCCGCGTTTGCGCGCCGTAGAGCGCGTCGGCGGGAACTTCCATTTCACCCATACTGTCTTTTTCGGTGCGCGTGCGCATAGAATTATTCCTTTCGGTTTATCATTTCTCTAAAAAAGTATCTCGCGGAGGCGCGGAAAACCCGGCGGCTGAATTTCTCCGCGTCCGCCGCGCCGCCGCGCGCGAGAAAAAATTAGGAAACAGGTCTAAGCAAAAATATCGCCGCCGGATTTTAGCCAAACCGCCGTTAAATAATCGAAAAATTTGTTTTGGTAATCGGCGGGAAAATTAGATGATTCGCGAAATTTTTGGGATTTGCTTTCTCGACCGACGATGCGTAATTTCATTTTATTATTCTTGTGGTGCGGACTTGCCCGCGGGCTCACGGCGGAGACGGTTTATTTTCCGCCGACGGTGGCGTTGCCGCCGGTGTTGGTCGAATTTAACGGCGGCAAAATTACCGCCGAGGATTTTCGCTTCGCCTTGCGCGACTGGCTCAGTCGCAACGCGCCGCCGCCGAGCGCGGTCAACGAGAAATTATTGCAATCGACGCTCGAAGATATGGCGACTTTCGCCAACGCCGGCGATTTGCCGCTCGGCGCGAAATTTTACGGCTGGGATAACGAAGTCGTGATGACGGTCAACGGACGGGATTTCACGTGGAGCGAAGCGCTTGACCTGTTCCTCGCGCGCGTCGCGTCCGCCGACGAATTGGCGCGGTTGTTCGCGACGCTGACCGACTACGCGATTATCCGCAACGAAGCGGCGCACATTCTCGAACGCGCCGTGCCGGAGACCGTCGGCGCGATTGACGCTTTGCGGCAGGCGCTCGCGCCGCTGTTGACGAAAGAGGCGTTGCTCGACTACTACGCTTCGCAACGCGAGAAATTTTTAGTGCTGAAAATCAAAGTCAGCGACCAGCGGGGCGAGCGGACGATTTACGCGGCGCCGGAAATCTGGGGCACGATGTTGCCGATTACCGAGTATGGCGTCGATTATTTAATCACGCCCGCCGGTTTGCAAAGCCCGCTGGCGGCGTTGCCCGCGCCGGTGTTGGCGGCGTTGACGCGCGAGGACGAGCTCGTCGAAGAAGACATCGCCTACCGCGTCGCCGCGCGGCTGTATCCGCGCCAACCCGCCAAATTGCTGTCGTTGCTCGCGAGTTTGCGCCTGCAAAACGAAATCACGCGTCTGCTGACCGCCGTCAAAGAAAATCAAATGCAAGTATATTGGCAACCACAGTAGGGCGAAGTTGAGAACGGAGTTTTATTTTTTCAATTCGCTTCGCGTGCTTTCAACTTTCAACGCTTTTTCATTCTTAATTCGCCTTTCCCGCCTATACTCCCGCGCTTCACCGACCGCGACGGCGATTGCCGTTCGCTTTTTTTATGGATTAGACAAAGGAGCCGACCGTGCCGTTTATTACGATTAAGCACCTGCGCAACATCGCGATTATCGCTCACGTTGACCACGGCAAGACCACGCTGGTTGACGCGCTGTTGCGCCAAACCAACGTTTTCCGCGACAACCAAGAAGTCGCCGCCTGCGTGATGGACAGCAACGATTTGGAGCGCGAACGCGGCATCACCATTTTTTCCAAAAACGCGGCGATTGACTACCACGGCACGCGCATCAACGTTATCGACACGCCCGGACACGCCGACTTCGGCGGCGAGGTCGAGCGCGTCCTCAAAATGTCCGACGGCGCGTTGCTGTTGGTTGACGCTTTCGAGGGACCGATGCCGCAGACCCGTTTCGTGCTGAAAAAAGCGCTGGCGACGGGCTTAAAAATTCTCGTCGTCATCAACAAAATCGACCGCGCCGACGCCCGTCCGCACCACGTTTTAGACGAGGTCTTCGACCTGTTTGTGCATCTCCACGCCACGCCGGAACAGTTGGATTTCCCGGTGATTTACGCTTCGGGGCGCGCCGGCTTCGCGAAAAACGAACTCGAAGACGCCTCGACCGATTGTCAGCCGCTCCTCGACGCCATCGTCAAAAATATCCCCGCGCCGGAAGTCGATGTCGAAGCGCCGTTGCAACTGCAAGTCGCGTCGATTGACTATAACGATTACGTCGGGCGTCTCGCGATTGGGCGCGTCGTGCGCGGCAAAGTCCGCGAAAAACAGGAATTGTTGTTGTTGAAAAAAGACGGGCGCAAAATCGCCTGCCGCGCCGAAAAGTTGGAAATTTTTTCCGGCATCGGACGGCGGGCGGTGAGCGAAGTCGCGGCGGGCGACATCGCGATTGTGCACGGCGCGCCGGCGGTTGATATTTACGACACGCTGACCGCGCCGGATTGTCCCGAGGCGTTGCCGGTGGTGGCCATCGACGAGCCGACGCTGACGATGGAATTTCGCGCCAACGATTCGCCGTTTTCGGGGCAGGAAGGGAAATTCGTTACCAGCCGCCACCTCGCGGCGCGCCTCGAAAAAGAATTGTTGAGCAACGTGGCGCTAAAAGTCGAACAACAAAACGAGCGCTTTTTGGTGTCGGGTCGCGGGCTGATGCATTTGGGAATTTTGGTCGAAAATATGCGGCGCGAGGGCTACGAACTTGCGGTCGGCAAACCGCACGTGATTTACCGCGAGACCGACGGCAAAAAACAGGAGCCGGTCGAAATTCTGACGGTTGACGTGCCGGACGATGTCGGCGGCAAAGTGATGGAAATTGTCGGCACGCGCCGCGGCAATCTCGAAAAAATGGAGCCGCGCAACGGGCGGCAACATTTGGAATTTATTATTCCCAGCCGCGGGCTTATCGGCTTGCGCTCGCGCCTGCTCAACGCCACGCGCGGCGAAGCGGTGATTAACCACGTGTTGCTCGGCTACGAGGATTTTCGCGGCGAAGTGCCGCGCCGCGCCAACGGCGTGATGGTCAGTAGCGACCAGGGACCGGCGACGCCTTACGCGATTGACGGCTTGCAACAACGGGGCGTGTTTTTTATTCCGCCGGCGATGCAGGTGTATGCCGGCATGGTGGTCGGCGAACACAACCGCGACAACGATTTGGCGGTGAACGTTTGCCGCGCCAAAAAGATGACCAACGTCCGCGCGGCGGGGAGCGATAAAAATATGGAAATCGCGCCGCACAAACAATTTTCGTTGGAGGCGGCGTTGGAATATATTGAGGACGACGAATTGCTCGAAGTTACGCCGCAGAATTTGCGGATGCGCAAACGCCTGCTGAACGAAAGCGACCGCCGCCGCGCCGAACGACGCGGGGAGTGAATTGCGAATGAGAAATTACGACACCGATAAATTTTGCCGACGAGGAGCCGCAATGACCACCATAACCTTATCTTTGCCGGACGATTTGGCGCGACGAGCGACCGAACGCGGTTTATTGCAAACCGCCACGATAACCAAATGGCTGCGTCAATCGTTAGCCAAGCCGCGCGTCGCCGCGAAAAAAACGGCGGTCGTCAAACAACCGCCGTGGCAAACGGAAACTTTTGCGGAGTATTGCGCGCGCCTCGACCGAACGTTTCAATCCCTGCCGACGGACTGGAAATTCAATCGCGAGGAAATGTATGAGGAAATTTTTCCCGAACGCCTCCCGACTTTGGCAAAAAATCCGGCAAAGAAAGAACGTCAATGAACGCGCCGTTTTTTGACACGAATATCCTCGTCTATTACTTCGCCGGCGACGAATCGGAAAAGCAACGCCGCGCGCGGCAATTGCTTTATACCGAGCGCGGCTTCACCGGCTTAAACAACCTTAACGAAATGGTTTGGGTTTTATTTCGGAAGAAAATCTTGCCGCCAGCCCAATTGATTCTCGCGATTGACGAAATGGAACGGGCGTTGCGGGTAATAACGCCCACCATACAACACCAACGCGACGCCGTCAGAGTGATGCTTCGTTACGGATTTTCTTACTACGATTCGTTGGTCATTGCCGCGGCGTTGGCGCAAAAATGTCAAAAGTTATATTCGGAAGACCTGCAAAACGGACAGGTCCTCGACGGTGTGCTGACCGTCGTTAATCCTTTCGGCTAATCTCGTTAAATTTTTCAAGGCCGCCGCGCCGAACGACGCGGGGAGTGAATTGCGAATGAGAAATGTCGATGTTTCTTCGTGTCCTCCGCGCCGCCGTGAGAGATATTTTAATTTTGGAAACAGCGCCAACCGCCCCCGAAAGCAATGCCCCTCATCGAACTCCGCCACGTCAACAAGGTCTTCGGTTCCGCCGCCGCGCCGATTTACGCGATGCGCGACGTGTCGCTGACCGTCGCCGCCGGCGAGACCTTCGGCATCATCGGCTCGTCCGGCGCCGGCAAAAGCACGCTCGTCCGCTGTCTAAACCGGCTCGAAACGCCGACTTCCGGCGAAGTCATTATCGACGGCGAAAATATCGCGGCGCTCAATCAAGCCGAACTGCGGCGGGCGCGGCGCAACCTCGGAATGATTTTTCAACACTTCAATTTACTCGTGTCGCACACGGCGTTGGACAATGTCGCGTTGCCGTTGGTGTTGGCGGGCGCGTCCAAAAAAGAAGCCCGCGCCCGCGCGGCGGCGATGTTGGAACTCGTCGGCTTGCCCGACCGCGCCGCGGCGTATCCGGCGCAACTCTCCGGCGGACAAAAACAGCGCGTCGGCATCGCCCGCGCCTTGGCGACCAAGCCGAAAATTTTGTTGAGCGACGAAGCCACGAACGCGCTCGACCCGGAAACCAGCCGCCACATTTTGGCGCTGATTAAAAATCTGCAAAAGCAATTAAATTTGACGGTGGTGTTGATTACGCACGAAATGAACGTCGTCGCGGAAATTTGCGACCGCGTGGCAGTGATGGAAAACGGCGAGGTGATTGAAAGCGGGACGATGTTCGACGTGTTCACGCAACCGCGCCGCGCGTTGACGAAAAATTTTGTCGAAATGGTTTTGCGGCGCGACGACGATATTGACGACTATCGGCCGCAGGGACAAATGGTGCGCGTCTTTTTTCGCGGCAAAAACGCGGAGGATTCGCTACTCGCCGAAATCGTTCACCGCTTCAACGTCAAGGTGAATTTGCGGCAGGCGTTCATCACCCACCTACAAAATCTCGGTTGCGGCACCGCGCTTATCGACCTCACCGGCGAGCCCGCCGCGCGCGCCCAAGCCGTCGCGTATCTCCGCGACTGCGGGCAAATTGTGGAAGAGGTTTAAGAGAAAAGTTGAAAGTTGAGTAAAGATAGTGCTGTGCGCATTTTCAAAATAATTCCGCAGTCCCATTTTTCACTGATGTTACGCGACTGATTGTTTTGATAATTTATTCCGACAGTCGCGCTGAAAGCGCGAAATAATCAGCCTATGGTAAGCGGCGACGCACTATCAGTCGCGCCACCATAGGTAAAGACGGCGCGAAGCGCCAACCGCAAATGGACGGTTCGCCGCGTTTTGGCGAACCGCTCCCGCCGCTGGAAGCGGCGTTTGCCGCCGCAAACCGCGCGGCGGAACTGTCGGATTATTTTATCAATCAACCGCTACCCAGGGTGGCGGCGCCAAGAACGTGCGCCTTACCCTGGGCTGATATGTTTCGCGCTTTCAGCGCGACTGGAGAAGTTTTTTTAATTCCTTCGTTACAAAAGCAATCGATGCTAACCGCGTAACCCGAGTTTCAACTTTCAACTTTCTTTTCCCCCTACAACTTCGCAATCCGGTCCAACGCTTCTTTGAGCGCCTCGATTGGATAGGTCAGCGAGATGCGATAGAAGCCCTCGCCGCCTTCGCCGAAAGCGCGCCCCGGCGTTATCGCGACATTCGTTTTTTCCAATAAATCCGTCGCGAACGCCTCGCTACTGCCGTGATATTTTTCCGGCACCGGCGCCCAGACATACACCGTCGCCTGCGGCGAATTGACCGTCCAGCCCTGCGCCCGCAAGGCGTTGACCACCAAATCGCGACGCTCTTTATAGACCGCGTTGACCTCGGTAAAAATTTTCTCGGCGTGGTCGAGCGCTTTCGCACCGGCAAATTGCACCGCGCGGAAAGTGCCGTTATCGACGTTGTCTTTGACCAGATGCAACGCTTGCACCGCCGAGGCGTTGCCGACCAAACAGCCGAGCCGCCAGCCGGTCATATTAAACGCTTTCGACAAACTGAAAAATTCCACCGCGACTTCGTCCGCGCCCGGCACCTGCAAAATCGACGGCGCCTGATAACCGTCAAACGTGTTTTCGGAATAAGCGCTGTCGTGCGCGATGAGGATATTGTTTTGCCGCCCGAACTCGACGGCGCGGCGGAAGAAATCCAAGTCGGCGACGGCGCTGGTCGGATTGTTCGGATAATTGAGCCACAAAATTTTTGCCAAGCGCCGGACTTCTTGCGGAATGCCGTCGAAGTCCATTAAGAAACCGTCTTCGGCGCGCAGGCGAACGCGATAGGTTACGCCGCTAGCGAAGGTGTGGCCGATGTTGTAAGTCGGATAACCCGGACACGGCGCGATGCCGATGTCGCCCGGATTGATTAGCCCCATACACAATTTCACAATGGCGTCTTTACTGCCCATCGTCGGCTGAATTTGTTCGGGCTGTAAGTTCACGCCGTAGCGCCGATGATAAAAATTTTTGATGGCTTCGGGCAACGCCGCCACCGGCGCGTCGCAACCGTAGCGGTCTTTGTTCGGGTCGGCGCGGTCGCGGGCGGCGCGACAGAGTTCCTCGACGACGACATCGGGCGCGTGCCGGTCGGGGTCGCCGATGCCGAGGGAAATGACGTTAATGCCGCGCGCTTTCTTTGCGGCAATCGCCGCGCGCAATTTGGCAAACGGATACGGCGGCAACACTTCCACGCGCCGCGCCAGAGCAAAGTCCATTATTGGCTCCAAAAAATAGTGGCTTATATGCCAAAATTTTTTATTTACCAGCGGACACGCCAACGGGCTATTTCAACGTTTAACGCCAACCGCCGAGTATTATCGTCATCTTTACGACCCGCCGTATCCGTATTGCGTCATCAATTCGCAGGCGAGAGACCTTTCGCTAATCGCGCCGAAAGCGCGACTGCCGGTTGTCAAACCGGTTTATTTTTTACCGCCAACCGGCGGCGGCGAGAATGACCGCCCAAATAATGACCGCGTTGACAATCGCAAGCAAGACCAGCAAGGCGCCGAGGTCTTTGGCTTTTTTCAGCAAAGCGTGCCGTTCGTCGGAGATGCGGTCGGCGAGCGCTTCGAGCGCGGAGTTGATAATTTCGGCAAGCCAAATCCCGATAATCGTAGCGACCAACAGCACGATTTCAATCGCGTTCAACGGCAGAAACGGTAACGTCAACAACGCCGCGCCGCCAAGATAAACCTCTTGGCGAAACGAAACCTCGTCGCGCCAAATCGCGGTGAAACCGTCGCGGGCATACGTCAAAGAATGCCAAATTTTTCGCCACCCCGTATGCGCCGGTTTCATTTTGTCGCGCCTCCGTTTGGTAAAAGCCACAATTCATCATAGCGGCGCGACGGGCGTTTGAGTTGGTCGTTGACCGCGTCGTAGCCGAGTTCTTCCAACAGCGTTTTTTCGCCGCTACTCATTGAGCGACCGAGTCCCAAGCCGGGCGCGGCAATTTTACCGCCGACCGCTTCGACCAACGTCGGGAAAATGTCGAAGTGCGAAAATTGCCGATTCTTTGCGAACTTCGGCGACAACGGCGAATTGATAAAAATGTTCAGCGGACGGCGCGAGGTCTCGCCAAACATTTCCCCGTGGCGCGTCGGCGCGTTATTCTTCTTGCCGGGAAACGCCGAAAAATCCATATACAAATGGTCGCCCAAAATCACCACCGTCGTATTTTCATAAAAATCTTGTCGTTTGAGCCACGCGATAAAAGCGCCCAATTGTTTATCCGCGTTCGCCCACACATTTTCGATTTTCACCGGAAATTTTTGTTTGGCTTGCGGGTCGAGATAACCGGTCGGGTGCGTGTCGAGTGTGGTCAGCGTAAAGAAAAACGGTTCGGTTTGCGCGGCGATTTTCGTCAAATTCTCTCGGGCGAATTGATACAACTTACGGTCTTCAAAACCCCACCAAACCGAATAATTGGCGGGTAAAACGCCGGCGCGCTTAAAGTATGAGATATCAAAAATTTCGGCGTTATTATGCGTCTTGAAAAAACTCCCCATCCCGGCAAATGACGAATCGTAGCCGCCGAGATGGTATTCGCGATAACCGTTCGCCGCCAAAATATCGCCGAGCGCGATCGCGTTAGGCATAAATTTTTCACCCAAGACGCCGAGATTATTTTCGCCCGTCGCCCACAGCGAAAGCGTTTCCGGCACGCCCGCCAAATAGCCCAAAATCCCCGCCATTGTCCACCCCGTGCCGTAGCACTGCGCCGCGCCGCCGATTTTTTCGGTCTGACTGAAATTCAGATTTTCCGTCGCCAATCTTTTGATGTTCGGCAATAAATCGTCGTCAAACGCGCCACCGTCGGCTTTGGTCAAAAAACCGGTGTCTAAACTCTCAACCGAAATCACCAATAAATTCCGCTTATGAGCGGGAAACGAAATTTTAACTTCGCGCGGGTCGATGTAACGCTCTTCATAAAGATGCGTCGCCGGTTGCATTTGCATTAAAAAATAGTCGATGGCGCCGACGTAATGGGCGAAAACAACACCGGCGCCAACCGCCACGACCGGCGTGGCAACCGCGAAGAATTTCCGGCTAAATTGCCGCCGCGCCGGCGCCGGAGTAGAAAAGAAAAATTTTCGCGTCCGCCACCAAGATAAACGCCGCCACAAGCACCAGCCGACATAACTCATAAACGTCATAATTAGCGGCGCGAGCAAAAAGAGTCCGATGGTTGGCAACAAGCCGTCGGCGGTAAAAAATTGGCGGTGTTCGACCACTTGCGCGAACGGAATGTCAAAACGTTGATAATAGGCGTAAGCCGCGCCGACAAAAAAAACGGCGAGTAACAACATCGCGCCAAAATAGACGGGAATAATCGCGGTCGGCGCCGCCGGTTTAATCCCGACGAAGCGGCGCAAAAACAACCGCGTTCGCCGAACAATTCGCCACCGACGGCAAAGATAAACAATGACGCCCGTTAGATTTAAGCCGAGGGCTAACCACAAAAACGGCATATGAATGCGCCGCGTTGCAACGCGCAAAATAACTTCACTTACCGGATCGCTTTCAGTTAGCGAAAACGCAAAAAGGTATATCGTTGAGATTGCCGCGAACCACCGGTAATAACTCCCGAATAGTGATTTGCCCCCCCCCCCCCGCGCGTTACGTATTTGTAAAAAATGAATAGCGGCAATGCCGCGAGATTGAGGTTGATAAACAAATTAAGCGCGGCGGCAAACATCGGAATTCCTTTCGGTAAATAAGGGGCAAATGTCAAAAATGAAAATTTTAATTGCCAAACAAGTCGGAATGGGTTCCGGTTCCCGAGGCGGAAAGTATGAGGGTATCTTCAAAAACTTGATACAGCAAGAGCCAATTGGGCTCAATCTGGCACTCGCGAAAATCCGCCAAATTACCGCTTAAGCGGTGGTCGCGGCAATGTTCCGGCAGAGAGGTTTGCGCCGTTAAAAGCCGAAGAACGGCGTCTAATTTTTGCATATCTTTGCCGCGCTTGCGCATCCGCTTCACGTCTTTTTTCATTTTGACGGTGTATTCTAACTCAGGTTACGCGGTCAACGAAAAGACGCGAATTTTTACGCATAAAAAAGAGATTTTTTTTGTCCACGAATTACCCGGATTAACCTGAATTTTTGTTTCTCACAGAGGCACAGAGACACAGAGTTCCACAGAGAAAAAACGAAATAATTTACCCTTTGTTTTTTCTCTTTTCTCTCTCCGTGCCTCTGTGGCTCGGTGAGAAATCTCTGGCTCTTAAATTCGGGTTAAGTTCTTTTTATGCTCATTCGTGGATTTTTTCTGCGCGTAACCTGATTTCTAATTTCAACATTTGCCCCGTTATATCCGCCGTTATCCGGCGACAACCGGAATTTTCGCCGTAACCACCCGCTCAATGCCGGCGTAATCCGGCGTTAGTTCGAGCGCGGCGGCGGGAAATTTTTGTTTAATAAGGGCGCTCACCGCCGGCGCTTGTCCGGCGCCGACTTCAAATAATAAACAACCGTCCGGCGCTAAAAATTCGTCGGCGCGGGCGACAATCGCCCGATAAGCGTCCAAGCCGTCGTCGCCGCCAAACAGCGCCAGCGGCGGGTCGTAATTTTTCACTTCCGGCGGCAACTCTTCCGCCCGCGCCACATACGGCGGATTGGCGGCAATCACGTCAAATTTTTCGCCCACCGACAACGCGCCAAACCAATCGCCGAGCGCCCATTTTATTTGCTCGCCGACGCCCAAATGTTCGGCGTTTTGCCGCGCCAACGCCAACGCGGCGGGACTGATATCGACCGCCGTAATTTGCGCCGCCGGAATTTTTTTCGCCAGCGCAATCGCGACGCAACCGCTACCGCAACCGAGGTCTAAAATTCGCGGCGCGGCAAACGGCGGCGCGTCGGCAATCGCTTTGACCTCGGTCGCGTCCAACGAATTTAACAATTCTTGCGGAAGCACGCCGCCGCGTTCCACGTCGGTTTGTTTAACTAAAAATTCGCGGACTTGCAAATCCAACGCTTGAAAAACGGCGGCGGATTTTTTGACTTTCGGCGCGGGAGACAATAGCCGCAAAGTTTGCTCGACTAAAATTTCGGTTTCCGGTCGCGGCGACAACACGGCGGGACCGACGGCAAATTCGTAATTCATAAATTCCTTTTTGCCGAGAATCCGGCTGACCGGCTCGCGGTCGGCGCGGCGGCGGATAAATTCGCGATACGCCGTCAGTTGCGCCGCCGTCAGCGCCGTCGCCGATTTTTGCGCGTAAAGGTCGAGGCGGGAACAATCGAGAACGGCGGCTAAAAGAACTTCGGCGTCCAAACGCGGCGACACGATGTCCTTTGACGCGAGAAATTGCGCGGTTACTTTAATCAGCGTCAACGGTTGCCACTCTTTGATTTCGGCGGACATAAGATTTAGAGTTGAGAGTTAAGAGTTGAGATGACCGTAAATTTGATTTTTAATCAGACCTGTTTAATGATTTCCAACAGTCGCGCCGTAGGCGCGAAACGTGGATAACCCCGACCCAACGACACGCTCCATCGTCGTGCAGGTCGGGTCAGAGATTGTTATCATTTTTATTTCTCCACTCTTAACTTTCAACTTTCAACTCTCCGCTAAAATCCCGTTTTGAGTTGGTCGTAATTATCTTCCAACCACTGCGACATTACGCGGCATTCGCCGAACACCGGCATAAAATTGGTGTCGCCGTTCCAGCGCGGGACAAGGTGAATATGCAAGTGGTCCAACACGCCCGCGCCCGCGCATTTGCCCTGATTGATGCCGATATTAAACCCGTCGGGGCGCATCGTTTTTTGCATCGCCATTTTGGCGGCGGCGACCAATTGCCACATTTCCGCCGCCTCGTCGGGGCGGACTTCCTCAAAATTGCCGATGTGCCGCGCCGGCGCAATCATCAAATGCCCGACGTTGTAAGGAAAGCGATTCATCATAATAAACGCCAATTCGCCGCGCTTCAACAATAAATGCTCGCGCTCGTTGCCGGCGTCTTTGAACGCTTCGCAAAAAAAACAACCGCCGCTTTTTTTCACGCCGCCGGTAACGTATTGCATTCGCCACGGCGCCCACATCCGCTCGGTCATTGCTTTCTCCTTATTTTTCCCGCCGGCGGCAATGCGCCGACACGATTTGATTGATGCGCCGGCAAAGCGCGGGCGCGCTCGTCGCGCCGCCGGTTGCCGCCACGGCGTTCAATTCTTTTTCATCGGGATAATCCGCATTAAAAAAATAACGTATCCACCGGTGAATGCTCTATTCAATTGCCCCGCGCTTTAGCGCGGGGTTAGCGTTTTTCCTGAACGATGGGCTTTAGCCCAAAATAAAAAACGCGGTTTCATTCTATCGGCTTTAGCCGAAATTCTTTTTTCTTTGGGAACCAAAGCCCTTTTTTCTTTTGACCGCCAGCCACGCCTTAAAGGGCGGGGCAATTGAATAGAAAGTTCAATTTTTGCGGTTTCTTCAATACGCCGTTGCCGCGTCGCGATGAGAAACAAAAACTTTGGAATGCACTTTTCGCGGACAACGGCGCGGTTAGAAAGTTTATTTTTCATTCGTAATTTGCTTTTACGGCGCGTTTCCCGCTTTTACTTTTATCGCCGTGCGATTATCATAGACCGCTCCCGCTGTGGCAAGCGGTGGCGCGGCTTTTATTGCCCAAAATAAGGAAAAATTATGCATTATCTCATCACCGGCGCGGCGGGATTTATCGGCAGTAACCTCGTCAAAACGCTCAACGAGCGCGGCGTCTCCGACATTATCGCCGTCGATGAAATGACCGACGGCGACAAACATCAAAATCTCGCCGATTGTCAAATCGCCGATTTTATCGACCTCGCCGACTTCGGCGAAATCTGCGCCCGCTTTCACTCGCTCGGCAACATCAAAGCCGTCATTCACAACGGCGCCTGCGCCGACACGATGGAAAACAACGGTCGCCTGATGATGGCGAAAAATTTCACCTACGCAAAAAACGTCTTTTATTGGTGTCGGCGGTTTAATCTGCCGTTCGTGTATGCCAGTAGCGCGTCGGTTTACGGCGTCGGCAAAATTTCCCGCGAAGAACCGCAATGCGAGCGCCCTATCAATATGTATGCGTATTCCAAACTCGCGTTTGACCAATTTATCCGCAAAAATATCGCCGCCGCCAATAACACCGTCGTCGGCTTGCGCTATTTCAACGTTTACGGCGCCCGCGAAACCACCAAAGGAAAAATGGCGTCGATGGTGTCGCAATTATATTGGCAACTCCGCGCCGGCGGCGAAGCCAAATTGTTCACCGGCACCGACGGCTATCCCGACGGCGGACAAATGCGCGATTTCGTCAACGTCCGCGATGTCGCCAACGTCGATTTGTTTTTCGCCGACCGACCGACCACCGTCAAAGGAATTTTCAACGTCGGCACGGGCAAAGCGCGGTCGTTTAACGAGGTCGCGCAATTGTTAATCAAGCGATTAGGGAGGGGCAAAATCGAATACGTGCCGTTCCCGGAAAAATTAGCCGGCAAATATCAAAGTTTCACCGAAGCCGACTTAACGGCGTTGCGCGCGGCG
The DNA here is from genome assembly GCA_025997475.1 of Planctomycetales bacterium. Taxonomy (GTDB): domain Bacteria; phylum Planctomycetota; class SZUA-567; order SZUA-567; family SZUA-567; genus MS499-59. Next base: position 10,280 of record BNUQ01000017.1, on the reverse strand, counting down.
GGCTACGATGCGGATTTTTTACCGTTAGAAAAAGGGATTGATTGTTATTTTTAATTTACAATCGTTTTATCCGCAAATTTTTTTGCCCAGAAAGTAAGGCGTGGCAACACGTGGCAGTTTAATAGAACCTCCACCACAAACGAAAGGAAAAAATATGTTCACTTCTCTCGGCAAGCGCGAAATCGCTAAATACGGCGCCATTTTGGTCTTGGCGGCAATCGGGTTATGGTTTTTCGGCGCGGCGGTTTCCTGCGCTTTTTATTATTTGCTAATCATTCCGACTTTGCTGTTCGGCTTTTTGCTATATTTTTTCCGCGACCCGGAGCGGCAAATTCCGACCGACCATAACGCGATTTTAAGCCCCGCCGACGGCACGATTACCCATCTCGAAAAAGTTCCCGCTTCGGCAATCATCGGCGAAGAATGTTGGCGCGTCAGTATTTTTTTAAGCGTGTTTAACGTGCATTTGAACCGTGCGCCGTTTGCCGGCGCCGTAACCGCAGTAACTTACCAAAAAGGCAGTTTTTTAGACGCCCGCGATAACGCCTCGCTTGATAAAAACGAATCCAACACCATCGTTTTTCGAAGCGACCATCCGCGCCTACCGGTTTTTGCGATTCGGCAAATCGCCGGTTTGATTGCGCGGCGGATTGTCTGCATCGTCAAGCCCAACGACCAAATTTGCGCCGGCAGTCGCGTGGGAATGATGAAATTCAGTTCGCGCACGGATTTATTGGTGCCGGTAAAGAGCGGCGTGACTTGGCAAATAAAAATCGGCGACGCGGTTTTTGCCGGCACGAGCGTGTTGGGGAAATTGGCGAGTGAGTGAAATTGTTTCTTGTGAAACAATTTCACGACCCACGCCTTAAAAGGCGTAGCAATTGAATAGAGCATCCGCAATCGCCGTTCTCCGTGCCTCTGCGAGAAAAAATATGAAACAGGTCTAATTAAAAATTGTTTCTTATGAAACATTTTGCGAAGGAAAATCCCATGAGCGCGTTTAACAAAATTCCGATTTCCATTTTGCCGTCTCTGCTGACCGTCGGCAATTTCGTTTGCGGATTGATTTGCATTATTTTCTGTATTCAATCAATTTTCTGGCAGGGGTCGTCCGCCGCCGCCGCCGCGGTCAAGCAAGCCGCGCTCTTTCAAAACGCCTGTTTAATTATCCTGTTAGGGATGATTTTTGATATGTTGGACGGGCGGGTGGCGCGTCTGACCCATTCGCAAAGCCAACTTGGCGGCGAACTCGATTCGCTCGCCGATATGTGCACGTTCGGCATCGCTCCGTCGGTGATTTTGGCGACGTTGTGGATGCGGGCAATGCCGGACACGGCGGAATGGTGGAGTTTCTCGCTGATTGCCGCGATTATTTATTCGTCTTGCGCGATGTTGCGCTTGGCGATTTACAACCTGTCAATTTCCGAATCGGCAAAAGGGCATTTCAGCGGCTTGCCCAGTCCGGCGGCGGCGGGGTGTATCGTCGGCACTTCGTTATTTTTCACACAGGATTACGTCGCGAATTTGTGGAATAAATTTTACGATGCGGTTTTAAGCCGTTGGATTACCGATTTCGGCGGTTGCGCCGACCAAAGAATTGTCGCCGTGTATATTTTTTCGGTCTATATCATTATTGTGGGCTTGTTGATGGTGTCGCATTTTCGCTTCGCGCACGTCGCCAATTTATGGTTAGGCAAAACGAAAAAGATTTATTTGATGATTGCCGTGATTGCCGGCATTTTATTGTTAAGTATGGAGCGAACGCGCAACCCGATGATTTTTATCGGTTTTAACGGCTACGTGTCGATTTGCCTGTTCGTCAACATTCGCAACCGCTGGCGCCATCAGGAAAGCAAAATCGACCAGGACATTACGCAAATTTTAGAAATCAGCGACGAAGAGGATATCGAAACGGACAGCGATTCGGCCGTTGACAATAAACCGGTTTAAAAAGAAATGGCTTTACCATTCGGCTAAAGCCGGTCATTTTTTACGCTAACCACGCGCTAAAGCGCGTGGCAATTGAATAGAGCATTTCAAAATTAGTATTTTTTCGCGTTATTCGTGAGAAATAATTTATTAAATTGTAAAATGGTCAAATGAAAAAATGGTATCGCGACGGCTTGCAATTTACTTGTGTTGCTTGTGGCAATTGTTGTCGCGGGCGCGACGGTTACGTTTGGATTAGCGAAGACGAAGTCGCGATGTTGGCGCCGACGCAAAAATTGACGGTGGAAAATTTTTACCGAAAATTCGCGCGGCAGGTCTGCGGTCAATTGGCGCTGATTGACAACGAAGACGGGGACTGCATTTTTTTGACGAATAATCAATGTTCGGTGTATGAATTTCGTCCGCGCCAATGCCGAACTTTTCCGTGGTGGGACAGTTTGCTGACCTCGCCGGAAAAATGGCGGGAAAATCCCAATAATTGTCCGGGCATCAACCACGGCAAGCGCCATTCCGCCGAAGAAATAGATTCTGTTGGCAATGAGTAATGGGCAGAATTGCGATATTTCGGCGGTGATTTATCGCCGCCGATGAAATGCGAGAAATGCGTGAAGCGCGGCGAACTTTTAATTTCCCGCCGTTTTAACGGTGGGTTGAGTGAGCGGTGGGCAGTTGTGGATTTTAACGGTCAAAGATTCGCCGAGCGCAATTTTGATAAATCAAGCCAAAATTTTTAATTGGTAATTTTTAATTGGTAATTATTCTCTCCCCGCCGCTACACTATCACCCGCCAATAAAAAATTAGGACGCGCCGTTTATGAAAAATACTTTGCTTCTATCCATTAAATATCATCTGCCGTATTTCAACGCGGAAACGGCGGAAAACGCGACGTTGAAACAGTTGTTATTTGACCTGTTGAGTTGCTCTTTTTTGCCGTTGCTCAACCGCTTGGAGCGGCTCGAAGACGACAATGTTGACTACGGTTTGACCGTCGTCGTGTCGCCGACTTTTATCAGCCACCTGAACAACGAAAAAATAATCGCCGATTACGCCGATTATTTGCGCGCGCAAATATCCCGTGCCGCCAACGTCAACCACTATAAAAATTTGTTGTATTGGCTGACGGAAAAATACAAAAATTCGCCGCTCGACGGTTTGGCTAATCTCGCGTCTTATCATCATCTTGACCTCGTTACGACGGCGGCGACCAATGCGCTGTTGTCGTTGCTTGCGCCGAACGAGACCGCGGCGCAGGCGCAAATCGCCGTTGCCGCTGCTTATTTCAAACGCCAATTTCACGCTAATCCGGCGGGATTTTACGTGCCGGCGGAATGTTTTTACGTTGATTTAACCGGCGTTTTAGAAAAATACGACGCCGGTTTCGCTCTGCTTGACAGTTCCGATACGTTTGTTAATCCGCTGTGGCTGAGCGACCATTTCGCCGTTTTCAACACCGATAAAAAATTGACGCCGGCGCTGAACGCTTTATTGGCGGAAGCGCAAAAAAGTCCCGACGAGTTGTCCAACAAATATCTGGCGCAATTACAACAAGCCGTCAAAGACGATACGGCGGTTACCGTGCTGATTGACGGTAAAAAAATCACGCCGCACGGGGTTGATTTTATCGACTTGTTGTTGCGCAAAATGTGCTATGACCAAAAAATTATCAAAGCCCGCAAAACCGAAAATTACTTGGCGCTCGTCGCCGGCGACGAACATCACCTTTACCACGACAATCGCTGGTTAAACAATAATTTACTGGCGGCGTATCAGCGCGATTATCTCGACTTATTGCCGGATTTGCATTTGGCGACGTTGCAATTGACCAAACTAAAAAACGAGCAAACCGACAAAAGCAATTCGCTGATTTTGGCGGTGATGGCACGCGAATTATTATTGGCGCAAAGCGGCGACGCGGAATTTTATCGCGAAAATAATCTACCGCCGCGGTCCAACCGTCAACATTTGGAAAATTTCTTTTGGCTTGGCAAGGTCTTTAATGAAATCGACCGCCCGGAAAATCGCGATAATTTCGTCAAATTGGCAAGCAACATCGAGTTGTTATTTCCGCACGTTGAATTGTTGAATTACTATTGAAAACCGGCGGGCGACGAACGGTTGCCGACCGTTTTCCAACCGGTTTTCAACATTCGGCGGACAAGTTAAAATCAGACGTTTTTTAACGTAAATAATTTAAAAATAAAGAATTTATATTTTAATTCTTCCGTCGATGAAAACATATTATTAGCGGTTGTATCTTTTATGAAAAAAGAAAAATATATTTAGACCTATTTTTTCAGCGGGCAGTTATTAACCCATGTTACGCGCGCCAAAAAATTGCAACTGACTTGAAAAAAATAAAACTCCTTAAAAAACGCCGTAGGCGTTTAATTTGGATAACCCCGACCAAGCGACACGCGCTATCGTCGCGCCGGTCGGGGTTAACGCCGCCCGACAACCGAACCCAGAAGGGGTTCAACAAATAGTTCAACCCCTATCGGGGTTGAGATTGACGAGGACGTTTTCCCCGAGTTACGCGGCGGATACCGCCTCGCCGCTCCACTCGGGGTTATTCACATTAAGCCCCTATCGGGGCTTTTAGCGGAGTTGTTGATGGTAAAATCGCGTAACATTAGTTATTAAGTTGACAGTTAAATGTGGTCGCGGTTACTTCAACCGTCAACGCTAAACTTTCAATTTTTCGCTCTCCACCGCCCGCTATTTTGGATTTAGAAATTAAAAACTATAATGCGCTCCGTCAATGAAAACTGTATCGGGAGAATAAAAAATGAAATTCGTTTGTGAGCGGGAAAAATTGGCGTCGGCGCTGAATTTCTTAAACGGCGTCGCGCCGAAACGCAGTAACTTGGAAGTCCAGCAAAATATTTATTTGGTCGCCGCCAAGGGGACGCTCGTTTTATCGGCGCGCAACAGTGAAATCGCCGCGGCGATTGAGTTGCCGTTGAGCGATTTGTCCGGCGACGGCAACGCGCTGATTAACGCCGAAAAAATCGCGCGCGCCGTGGCGTCGGAAAAATCCGACCGCCTTGAATTTACCATCGACGAACAAAAAGCCACCGCGCAAACGTCGCGCAGTAAATTTGAGTTCGCGTTAGCTAACGACCGCTTTGCCGAAGTCCCGAAAATCGACCGGCAACAGACGGTCTATCAAATCGCGGTCGCCGATTTGCGCGACGCGGTTAATCGGGTGAAAAATTGCGTGGGCAACGAAAGTAGCGGACGCATCGTTTTTTCCGGCATTTGCCTAAACATCACCGGCGACGGGACGCAGTCCCGTATTGATTTCGTCGCGTCCGACGGCAAGCGGATGGCGATTGTTAATAAGCCAATCAATGCGGTGGCGAAAGGGACGCAAGCCGAAATACAAGTTGTCGTTCCGCCGCGCGGGTTGATTGATTTGCTGAAACTTTGCGACAGCGAGGGACGTAGTCCCGATGGGCGTAATCCCGAGGGACAGGGTGGCGTTGGCAAAGCGACCGAGACGCCGACGCTTGATTTGCAATTAAACGACAATGAATTATTGGCGGAAACGTCATCGGGTGCGGTTTTTGTGGCGCGGTTGTTGGAGGGCGCGTATCCGAATTATCGCAAAGTGATTCCGAGCGAAGAAAATATCACGCTTGTCGCGTCGCGGGCGGAGTTGTTGGACGGTTTGCGTTTGGTCGGCAGTTTTTGTCCTGACGGCGAAACGCCGCGCGTGGAATTAAACGCGGCGAACGATAAATTGGTGTTGTCGGCGGAGTCGTCAATCGCGCAAGGGCGCACGGAAATGGCGGTTAAAGTTGTCGGCGGCGAAATGAAAATGCTGTATAACTGCCATTATTTGTTGGACGCTTTGACGTCGATGAGCGGCGAGGAAGTAACGTTCAGTATCAACAACGCGGAAAAACCGATGAAAACAGTCGAAGGCGATTTTACTTGCGTGCTGACGCCGCTTTCGCAAAGGTAGGGTTAAGAGTTGAGAGATTAGAGTTGAGTAGTGATGGCGCTTCGCACTTCTTAAAAATAAAAATCAACTTTCTTAACTCTCAACTCTCAACTTTGAACTCTAAACTCTGATGTTAAAGTTTTGGTTAATTTTACTGCTCGCGTTGTTGGGTTGGCGATTGAGCGCGGCGGAAACGCCCCATTATTCCGAGCCGATAGCGGTTTGGGATGTTTTTTTGTCGTCGTTGCGAAGCGGCGATATGGCGGCGGCGTATCAGTGTTTGGCGCCCGCGGCGCGGCAAAAAACCAACTATCGCGATTTTTGCTGGCAGTGGCATCCGGCGGGCAAAAATTATACCGCAGTGTTGGCGTCGCCGTTGTTTTCGGAATTTTGTCTCGCCGGCGACACGGCGTATTTGCGGCTTGGCGTCAAAAGTAAAAACGCCGCCGATTTTATGTATGCGTATTTGGTGCGGGAAGACGGCAATTGGTGGTTGGTCGGAGTGGACCCGCGCTCGGCGGCGGCGATGGTTCTGGAAGCGGCGGGGCGGAATTTTTTGCAACAACTTTGGCGGGAATCGGCGCTGGCGCGGGAAAGTATTATTAGCGGTAAAAAAGCGGATTTGACCGCGCTGAAAAACGACGCGCCGGCGCTGTTCGCGCAGGAGAACACCAAGCGAGTGTTGGCGTATTATCAACTCGAAATCGACAATTTGCGCGCCGGCGTGTTGCGTCTACGTCCGCGCGCCGAGGAATTGCGCGGTTTTGAATACGACGGAAAAAAAATCGTCGCGGTGCTAAAAATGCCGCCGCAACTCACGACGACGGAACCGGTAAAAATGGCGCAACAAGAAGTGTTACCGGAATTTGACGATGAACCGCCGTTCAAACCGGCAATTCGGAGCGACGTGAAAAAGATTGCGCCGCCGCCGCCGCCCAAAAACAGCGCTCCGACAAAAAAAATCTATCCGCAAAAATTGCCGGATTTACCGCCGGATTTCGGCAATCCCGATTGGGAGAACGACGCGACCTCGGCTAAAATTTCCGACGAGGAATCAATATCAATAATTGAGGACTTGATGCCGGAAATCGACCATCGTGACACTATGCTGATGACCCCGCCGGTCGGCGAAAAAATTCCGTTTTCGGAATTCAAAGGCAATTAACAATTAACAATTAACAATTGCGGAGGGTAATTATCAAAATGACGCGAAGCGATTTTGACTGTAAAACTCCATCATTGTTAATTGTTAATTTTTAATTGTAAATTGCCTTCCGACCGTCCGAGCAACAGCACCATCAGCATCACCACGCAGAACAGCGACGCGAACAGCACCACCACGCCGCCGGCGGAGAGTTGCCCCAACAATTGCGCCGCCAAGCCGAAAATCAAACTCAATAAATAAATCGTCGCCACCGCTTGCCGCCGCGTGAAACCGCGCCGCGTCAGCCGGTGCGACAAATGATTGGTGTCGCCGACCATCAGCGGACGACGATTTTTCAAGCGGATGATGATGACGCTGAACGTGTCGAACAGCGGCACGCCCAACACGATTACCGGCATCAGAAGCGAGTGCGCGAGGTCGTGCCGGTCGCGGAAGTAACTGCCGATGATGGTTGTCGTCGCCAACATAAAACCGACGAACAGCGCGCCGGCGTCGCCGAGAAAAAGTTTGCGCGGCGGCGCGGCGAAATTGCGCGGCAGAAAACCGGTCAACGCGCCGGTCAGCGTAACTATCAGCGCCGAACTAAAATAGTAACGGTCGCTCATCATCGCAAACAACGCCGCGCCCGCGATGAGCGCCACACCCGCCGCCAAGCCGTCCATATTGTCAAGCAAATTGAAAGCGTTGGTAATCAGCACAATCCAAAAAACGGTGCCGGCGAAATTGAGCCACGTCGTATCCACCCACACATTGGCGCGGACGCCGCCATACCACACCGCGCTTGCCGCTAAAATTTGCGCGCCGAGTTTCACGCGCGGCGAGAGCGAGCAAAAATCGTCGATAAGCCCCAAGCCGAACATCGCGACCGCGCCGCCGAGAACGAACGCCAAGAGGCGTAAGGTCGGTCGGTCGGTGATGCCGAACGGCGTGATAAACTCGCGCCACGCCGCGGGCAAATGTTCAAAACCGGCGCCGAGCACAAGATATGCGCCGCCGATGGTGATGAAAATGCCGGCGAGAACGGCAATGCCGCCGCCGTAAGGGACGGCGTCCGCGTGAATTTTGCGCTCGCCGGGTCGGTCCACCAAGCCGATTTTTCGCGTGAGCCACGCGCAAAACGGCGACAGACCATAAACCACGGCGGCGCTGACGAGAAACAACATTCCGCAAATTTGATAAAAAATCATAAAGAGAATTCCACGGGGTAAATAGAAAGAACGAATCCACGGATTTTCACGGATTAAACCGATTTGTTTCTCACAGAGGCACGGAGCCACAGAGTTCCACAGAGAAAAACGAATTTTATTTTTCTCTTTTATCTCTCTCTGTGCCTCTGTGGCTCTGTGAGAAACCTCCGGCTCTTAAATTTGTGTTAATTCGTCTCATTCGTGGAAATTCGTGGACGAATCTTTATCGAAATAAAAAGCGCGGGATTATTGCCGCAACGTTCGGCGAACGCAACGGGCGCGGCGAAAGCGGTCTTGCCCCGCAATCTGCCGTTGATACACTCTCGCGTTTTTCCGCTGGCGGCGGGATTTACCGGAGGCGTATGTGTTCTACTTATACGCTCAACATCGACGAATTGACGGCGGACGTTAGTATTCAAAAGGCGTTTCCGTGCCGAACCGTTGAAATCAGCGTGCGGGAAGCGGTCAATGAAACCGAGTATTTATTGCGGTCGCCGACTAATCGGGCGTGCTTGTTGCAAGCCGTAACCGACAATGAAAAAGGTGAGAATTTAATCGCCTTTTCGCTGAGCGAGTAATGACGATGGACATTACCTTTCACCAGTCAGCGCTTGAAGATTACCCGCAATGGGCGCTCGCCGACCCCAAGATATTTGCCAAAAGCAACGTTCTCCTTCGAGAAATTATACGGACGCCATTCAGCGGTAGCGGACAACCGGAAGCGCTAAAATACGAGTTATCCGGTTTTTGGTCTCGCCGAATTACCGCCGAACATCGATTGGTCTATAAAGTTATGCCCGCGCAAATCATAATTGCTTCGTGCAAATACCACTACCGGACGAAAAGATAATCATTACGGGCTGATAGCTCAGTTGGTCAGAGCAGGCGACTCATAATCACTTGGTCGGGGGTTCAAGTCCCTCTCAGCCCACCGTTTTTCCCACCACCGTTTTTCCCATCGCAGGAGCAATTTTATGTCGCCTTTACAGACCGCCGACCCCGAAATTTACGCCGCGTGTGCCGGCGAATTGCGTCGCGAGCAACACGGCATCGAACTTATCGCCTCGGAAAATTTCACCTCCCGCGCCGTGCTCGAAGCGCAAGGGACGTGTCTGACCAACAAATACGCCGAGGGCTACCCCGGCAAGCGCTATTACGGCGGCTGTGAGGAAGTCGATAAAGTCGAGCGCCTCGCCATCGACCGCGTCAAAGATTTGTTCGGCGCCGACCACGCCAACGTCCAGCCGCACTCCGGCAGTCAGGCGAATATGGCGGCGTATTTGGCGCTGTGTCCGCCCGGCGCGAAATTGTTGGGAATGGATTTGGCGCACGGCGGGCATTTGACGCACGGCTATAAAATCAATTTTTCGGGACGGATTTTTCACTGCGCCGGTTACGGCGTGGACCCGCAAACCGAGCGCATCGACTACGCGGCGCTCGAAAAAACGGCGAAAGAATTTCAGCCGCAAATCATCGTCGCCGGCGCCAGCGCCTACCCGCGCGTCATCGACTTCGCCAAATTCGCCGACATCGCCAAAGCGGTCGGCGCGTATTTGGTAACCGATATGGCGCACATCGCCGGTTTGGTCGCGACGGGCGCGCATCCGAGTCCGTTGCCTTACAGCGACATCGTAACTTCGACGACGCACAAAACGTTGCGCGGTCCGCGCGGCGGTTTGATTTTGTGCAAAAGCGAATTTGCCGCGAAAGTCGATAGCGCGGTGTTTCCGGGGATGCAGGGCGGACCGTTGTGTCACGTGGTCGCCGGCAAGGCGGTGGCGTTCAAAGAAGCGGCGACGCCGGAATTTAAGTGCTATACGCAAAACGTCGTCGCCAACGCCCGCGTTTTGGCGGAGGAATTTTTGCGGCGCGGTTATCGGTTGGTGTCGGGCGGCACGGACAATCACTTAATGTTGATTGACGTTACGCCAAAAAATCTGACCGGCAAAGAAGCCGAAACGTTGCTCGCGCAAGTCGAGATTACGGTCAATAAAAATCAGATTCCGTTTGATAAATTGCCGCCGAATATGG
>BNUQ01000016.1 GCA_025997475.1 Planctomycetales bacterium | reverse complement strand
ATCTTGGACCGCCCGGCGTCCGGCGGCGGCGAAGAACGCCAAACCATTGTCGCGATAACTTCTTGTCCGACCGGCGTCGCGCATACTTTTATGGCGGCGGAAGGATTGGAAAAAGCCGCGACAACGTTGGGGCATAGAATCCGCATCGAAACGCAGGGGTCGGTCGGCGCCGGCACGCCGCTGACGGCGGACGAAATCGCCGCCGCCGATTTGGTGATTATCGCCGCCGATCGCGAAGTTGACCGCGGGCGCTTCGGCGGAAAAAAAGTTTTCGTCAGCGGCACAAATCCGGCCATCACCGCCGGCGTGGATTTTATCAAACGCGCGTTCGCCGGCGCGACGACGCAGGCGGTCGGCGCAACCACCGCGACCGCACCGACCGCCAAAAAAGCCGGCGCGTATAAACATTTAATGAACGGCGTGTCGTTTATGTTGCCGTTTGTGGTCGCGGGCGGATTGTGCATCGCGCTGGCGTTCGCGTTCGGCGGCATTAACGCAGACGGCGAGTTCGCGCAATTTTTAATGAAAATCGGCGGTTCCGGCGGTTTCGCACTGATGGTGCCGGTTTTGTCCGCCTATATCGCGTTTTCCATCGCCGACCGCCCCGGACTCGCGCCGGGAATGATTGGCGGAATTTTATGCAATCAACTCGGCACCGGTTTTTTCGGCGGCATTATCGCCGGTTTTATCGCCGGTTACGGCGTGCAACTCTGCAAAAAACTGATTCGTCTGCCCAAAAATCTCGAAGCGTTAATGCCGGTCTTGGTTCTGCCGTTGCTCGGCACGCTGTCGGTTTGCGCGGTGCTTTATTTCGTCATCGGCGGACCGGTCGCGGAATTGAACACCTATTTAAGCCGCTACTTGCAAGGGATGCAGGGCGCGAGTTCGCTGGTTCTCGGCGCGCTACTCGGCGGAATGATGGCGATTGATATGGGCGGCCCCGTCAACAAGGCGGCGTATGCGTTTTCGGTCGGAATGTTGGGGCAACACCTTTATCTGCCGATTGCCGCGGTGATGGCGGCGGGAATGACGCCGCCGTTAGCGGCGGCGTTGGCGACGTATCTGTTCAAAAATCGTTTCACCGAAGACGAGCGCAAAACCGGACCGGCGACGGCGGTGTTGGGGTTGGCGTTCATTAGCGAAGGCGCGATTCCGTTCGCCGCCCGCGACCCGCTGCGCGTGATTCCGGCGTTCATTATCGGCTCGGCGCTCACCGGCGCGCTGACGATGGTCGCCGGCGTGCAACTAATGGCGCCGCACGGCGGCGTGTTCGTGATGTTAATCCCGAACGCCATCAACAACGTCGGCGCGTATCTCCTCGCCATCGCCGCCGGTACTGTCGTTAGCGCGGTTTTGTTGGGAATCTTGAAAAAGAAAATCGCGGCTTAAATTACCGGCGGCGGTTCCGGCTTAGGTCGCGCTTTCAGCGCGGGTCGGAATAGTTTGTCAAACTCACACCGCGGCATCACGACGATATCGCCGTCGCGATGCCGCGGATAGTCCACCCCGCCCCCTCAGTAATGGGGAATTTGCCGCGCCGAGCGCAGGTTCAATTTTCAAATCCGGCAAATTTTTTCACGCGGCGCGCTCGCCCCGGTCTTTTGGCGATTTTCGCGTTTGCGCGACGCGCCGGAAGAAGGGCTTGCAGGCGCGATTCTTTTCCAGAAAATCAGAAGTTCAACTTCTAATCAGTCCAATCAGACAAATTAGAAGTTGGACTGCCATTCCGTCCGCTCTGGTGTAAGTGTATGATTATTCGGGAATTAAAATCTGAATTAAGACGATTGGCGCGCGCGTTTAAGGTCATCGCGGTGACCGGTCCGCGGCAATCAGGGAAAACCACGCTCTGTAAAATGGCGTTCCCCGACTACGCTTATTTCAATCTTGACCGCCTTGAAGTAGTGGAAGAAATTGAAAAATCGCCCGCAATTTTTTTGCAACAATACGGCAAAAACGGCGTGATATTGGACGAAGCGCAAAATTATCCCCAGATTTTTCCGCACATAAAAGTGGTCGCCGACGAAGCCCCGTCCTCTCGTTTCGTGCTTACCGGTAGCAGTAATTTTTTATTGTTGGCAAAAATCACGGAGTCGCTGGCGGGGCGGGTCGCGCTCAATACTTTGTTGCCGCTGTCGTTGTCCGAATTGCGCTCCCGCGCGGCAACCGCCACGGAGAATCTATTATTTCGCGGCGGTTATCCCGCGATTTGGGGCGATAATATCGCGCCGTTGGATTTAGCCGCCAACTACTACAACACCTATGTCGAACGCGACGTGCGGCAAATCATCAACCTTAAAGACCGCAGTAAATTTCAGGTTTTTATTCGCCTTTGCGCCGGCAGAATCGGCGCGGAATTTAACGCTTCGGCATTGTCTAACGAGGTCGGCGTTTCTTTTCATACGATTCAGGAATGGCTGAGCATTCTCGAAGCGTCTTACGTCGTTTTTCGCCTGCCGCCGTTTTACCAAAACATCGGCAAACGCTTGGTAAAAACGCCAAAAATTTATTTTTACGACACGGCGCTGGTCTGTTTTTTACTCGGTCTTGAAAACGCGGAACAATTGCCAACGCATCCGTTATACGGGGCGATTTTTGAAAATTACGCGGTGTTGGAACTGTTGAAAGCGCGGCTGAATGCCGGTAAAACGCCGAATCTTTTCTTTTATCGCGACCAAGCCCAGCACGAAGTTGACGTGGTGCAGGAATTCGGCGCCGGTTATCGGGCGTATGAAATAAAATCGGCGACCGCGTTTCATACAAGTTTTACGAAAAATCTTGATTATCTGAAAAAACTTTTGGGCGACCGCTTGCTTTCGACCAAGGTCATTTTTGACGGCGCCGTCGAACTAAACGCGAAAGAAAACGGGGCGCTTAACTTCAGGAGCATCGGCAAGGAACAAATTTCTTAACGAGGCGCGCGCCTAAAAATTCTCTATCAGGCGTTCGTCGCCGCGGTTACGGCAATTAACAATTGAGGAGTCAATTGCCAAAATTGCGTTTTAATGGTTAAACTCCGCCATTTTTAATTTTTAACTGATGTTACGCGACAGGTTGTGTTTTGATAATTTATTCCGACAGTCGCGCTGAAAACGCGAAATATATTAGCCCAGGGTAAGCGGCGATGCTCTATCAGCCGCGCCACCCTGGGTCAAAGGTCGCGAAGCGACCATCCGAAATTGGACGGCTCGCCGCGTTTTGGCGAACCGCTCTCGCCGCCGAGGCGGCGTTTGCCGCCGCAAACCGCGCGGCGGGACTGTCGGATGGTTTTTATCAATCAACCACTACCCAGGGTGGCGGCACGGTAGAGCGTGTGCCTTACCCTGGGCTAATATATTTCGCGCTTTCAGCGCGACTGTCGGAGTTTTTTCAATTTCTTCGTTGCAACAGCAATCGACGCTAACCGCGTAACTTGAGTTCATAATTTTTAATTACGTTATTTATGTTCACCGACCTGCTCATCATTGGTGCCGGACACGCCGGCTGTGAAGCCGCGCTCGCGGCGGCGCGGCTCGGCGTGAATGTCGTCGTCGCGACGTTCGCGCTCGACGCCGTTGCGCAAATGTCGTGCAATCCCGCCGTCGGCGGACTCGCCAAAGGGCAACTCGTCCGCGAAATCGACGCGCTCGGCGGCGCGATGGGACTCGCCATCGACGCCACCGGCATCCAATTCAAAATGCTCAATTCCTCGAAAGGCGCGTCCGTCCGCTCGCCGCGCGCCCAAGCCGACAAATGGGCGTATCAGCACTGGATGAAAGCGTATCTCGAAAAAACGCCGCGCGTCCATTTGTTGCAAGAAGAAATCGTCGAAATCGTCGCCGCCGGCGGCAACATCGTCGGCGCGAAAACCGCGCTCGGTCGCGAAATTTCCTGCCGCGCCGTCGTCGTTTGCGCCGGCACTTTCATCAGCGGTAAAACGCACGTCGGCGCGCGTATCGACGCCGGCGGACGCCTCGGCGAACGCGCCGCCGCGTTGCTCGACGAAAGTTTGCACCGGCTCGGCTTGCCGCTCCGCCGCCTGAAAACCGGCACCTGTCCGCGCCTTGACGCCAAGACGGTGGATTTTTCGCAGATGCGCCGCGAAGACGGCGACGCGCCGCCGCAACCGTTTAGTTATCTGACGGAAAAATTAGACCTTGAACAAGTCCCCTGCTGGTCAACGTGGACGACGGAAATTTCGCATCAAATCGTCGAAAAAGTTCTGCCCGCGACGCCGCTGTTTTCGGGACAAATTACCGGCGTCGGACCGCGCTACTGCCCGTCGTTCGAGTTGAAAGTCGCGCGTTTCCCCGACAAAAAAAGTCATCACCTTTTCGTCGAGCCGGAAAGCCGCGCCGGCGGCGAATTGTATATCAACGGGATGTCCACCAGCGTCGCGCCGGAAACGCAAATCGCGCTGATTAACAGCGTCCCCGGCTTGCGGGACGCGCGTATCACGCGCTTCGGCTACGCGGTCGAATACACCGCCGTCGAGCCGCGCGCCTTGCGCGACACGTTAGAAAGCAAAGACCTCGGCGGACTGTTTCTCGCCGGACAGGTCAACGGCACGTCGGGCTACGAAGAAGCCGCCGCGCAGGGTTTGGTGGCGGGCGTCAACGCGGCGTGTAAAATTTTGGGGCGCGAACCGTTGCGCTTGCGGCGCGACGAGGCGTATATCGGCGTGTTGATTGACGACATCGTTACGCGCGGGACGGCGGAGCCGTATCGCCTGTTCACCAGCCGCGCCGAACATCGCCTGTCGTTGCGGCACGACAACGCCGATTTGCGCTTGACGGCGAAAGCGCGCGCCTTCGGCTTAATCGACGCCGACCGCGCCGACCGCGTCGCGGCGTTGCAAAATGAAATTGCCGAACTGCAAAACGCCTTGCGGCGGCACGGCAACGAGCGGGCGACGGCGGAGCAAATGCTGAAAAATCCGCAGGGTCAATGGGCGGACGTGGCGGCGCTCGCGCCGGTCTTTGGCAAGTTCGGCGAGCGGGCAATCAACGAGGCGACCTTGACGGCGCGTTACGCCGGTTATTTGACGCGGCAAAACGCGCAGTGGGAAAAAATTCAGCGCCACGCCGAGACGCGAATTCCGGCGGATTTTTCCTACGCGCCGCTGACCGGTTTGCGCACGGAAGCGAAAGAGAAATTGACGCACATCCGCCCGGAAACGCTGGCGCAAGCGATGCATATCGAAGGCGTTTCGCCCGCGGACATCGCGATTCTGGCGTTGCACCTGAAGACGATTAAAAATTAAAAACTCGAGTTACGCGGTCAACGGTAAAACCATACTAATTACCGGCTCGCCCCGCAGGGGGCGTGACGATGAATAACCGGCGGTGGAGCGAACAGCGGTATCGCTCGCGTAACCGCCGGCTAACGCCGAAAATAAATTAGCCCCGCAGGGGCGAAATGATGAATCGACGCCAGACAAAATAATCCCGCCCCGTGCGGGGCTTGCCCGTGCGGGGCTTGCCCCTGCGGGGCTGGTCTTGCGGCGGCGCTTTTCCGGCGGTTATGCGCTTCGCGCTCCACCGCCGGTTATGCATAATCACGCCCCGGCGGGGCGATTATTCGGAATAATTATCAAAATCGCGTAACACGAGTTTCTAATTTTTAATTGCCTTTAGCGGAGAACAACGATGTCGTGGCGGGAAAAAATTTTGCGGACGCTGGCGCGGCTGGCTTGTCGCCGGTGTAAAACCATTCTCCTCGCGGCGCTGGCGCTGACCGTTTTGGCGGTCGCCGTGATGTTGCGGCAGGGCTACACGACTTCGTTTAATATCGCGCGGATGCTCCCGCAAAACATTCCCGCCGCCCGCGCTTTTACCCAATCGCTCACCGATTTCGGCGCCGTCGATGAAGCCATGATGGTGTTCTGGCTCAATCCCGACGACCCGCGCGCCATTCTCAACGCCGGCGGTTTCGCCGACCAAGTCGTGGCGCAGTTGCAGAGCAACCCCGATATCAACAATGTTTTTTCCCGTCTGCTCACCGACGCCGAAAAGCAACAACTCCTCCACGTCGAACTGCCCAAACACGGAATGCTTCTGCTCCAACCGGACGACTTGCAAAAAATCAAAGACAAACTCGCGCCCGCGGCGATTGACCGCGCCCTCGATAACACCGTCCGCAAACTCACGACCATCGACGCCGACTCGCCCGCCGGCGAAGCGGTGTTGCTCGACGCGCTCGGACTGGCGCAAATTTTTCAGGGACGCTTTGAAAACCTGCTCGGCAAAAAGCCGGACGACTCCGAGAAAACGCCGACCGTTACCGATAAAAAAGCCCGCGACCATCGCGGCTATCTCGTGTCGCCCGACGAGCGGATGTTGCTGATTATCGCCCAGCCGAAATTCGCCGCGCAAAACGTGCGTTTTTCGCAACGTTTGATGCGTTATATGGAAGACACGGTTTATGATTTGCTTGTCGGCGCGGCGCCGCTCACCGCCTGCCCGCCGGAATTATGCCGCGCGCTCGCCACCGCGCCGCTCGCGAAATTGCGCGAATCGCTCGATAAAAACAGTAGTTTGCAACTGGCGGCGCTGACCGCGGAGGCGCTTGCGCCGGACACGGAAGACCGGCGTTTACTACTCACGGCGTTGAACGACGCGCTACGTCTCGGCAAATTTTTACCGCCCGCCGTCGTCGCGGAAAACGAAAAAAAAGTCGCCGCGCTGACCGCGCTCGGCTTCGATAAAAATTTGGCGCGGCGCGCCTACAACCTCGCCGCCGGTCGGGAATTTTTGCGCGCCGCCGGTTTGCCCCTCGCGGAAAATCCGGCGCCGACGCCGAGCGGCACGCTGAAAAGTTTTCGCGTCGAATTTGCGGGCGGCTACCAAATTTCCCGCCGCTACGCCGAGAAAGTCAACGGCGTGATGCTCGGCACGCTGGCGTTGAGCGGCGTGTTGGTGTTGCTGTTTTTCGGCTGGTGTTTCCGGCGAATGGGCGTGTTGCTCTACATCGGGATTCCGCTCCTGATGATTATCACCTGGACCGGCGGCATCGGCTGGCTGTTGTTCGGACAACTCAATTTAATTTCGTGCGCCTTCGCGGCGGTGTTGGTCGGCTTGGGCGTCGATTACGCGGTGCATATTTACAATCGCTACGTCGAGGAGCGCTCGCGCGGCGCGACGGTCGAGGCGGCGTTCGAAACGGCGATTGTCCATACCGGCTGGGGCGTGATGGTCGGTATGTTGACGACGTGTGTGGCGTTCATCGCGCTCGTAACCTCGCGCTTCGACCATCTCGCCGAATTCGGCGCGCTCGGCGCGCTCGGCATTTTGCTGTCCGCGCCGGTGATGATGTTGGTGATGCCGGCGCTTATCACCCTGCGCAATCATTGGCGACCGGAAAATTTGCGCATCTTCAAACCCAGCGAATTTTATCTGCCCGCGATTGTGAATTTCACCGAAAAACATTTGCGCTTAGTGTTTGTCGGCGGTCTCGTCGCGGCGTTTATCGCGCTGACGTTTATTTTGTTGCCCGACACGTTGCGCTTCGACCCGTCGATGGCGGCGCTCCGCCCGCGCGACCGCGCGTTTGAAATCAACGGCGAAATCGCCCGCGCCTTTTCGACGCGCAATCCCAATAAACTGAATTTTATCGTCAGCGCTCCGACCGAAGCGGCGGCTCTCGAAAAAGCCGCTTCTTACGAAAACAAATTACGCGCGTTACAAGAACAAGGTTTGATTATCGGTTACGAAAGCGTTACGCAATTTCTGCCGCCGCCGAGCGCGCAAAAAAGATTATTGGCACAAATGCGCGGAATGGATTTGGACGGCGCGGCGCGGGCGTTGCAAGCGGCGCTGGAAAAACGCCAACTCGACCCGTCGTATTTCGCGTTTAACGCGCGGCTCTTGGCGCAACACGCGACGCTCGCCCAAGACGACCGCGTGCTTTTGCCGAGCGATTTTCGCGACTCCAAAATCGCCCGCTTGCTCGGCACGATGGTCGCGAGGAAACAAACGGAGTTTAGTTTGCGCCACGGCATTCCGCCGAGCGTCGATTTTCCGATTACTTTGGCGAAAGCGGCGACGACCAACGATTCCGACCGGCAGATTTATCCGGCGGGCGCGACGCTGACGCGCGCGGACGTGTTGAAATTGATTCCGCCGAATCCCGAAGAAACGGACAAGGTCTATGGGCTGACGTATTACGCCAACGGTTACGCGGTGAAAGCGACGGTCTATCCGCCGGTGCCGGAAAATTCCCGCGACGGCGAATTTTATTTGACCCGCGAATGGCTCGCACAAGTCGCCGCCGGGTTGGGGCTCGACGCGGCGCAGTTCGCCGCGGTCGAAAACGCGCGGGATTTCGACGCGGTGCTGACCGGCGTGCCGATTGCGTCGTTGGTGTTGGCGGACATCGTCAAAGAGGATTTTTTGCGCATCGCGATTTGCATCGCGCTAATTTGCTTCGGGACGATAAATTTATTTTATCATCCTTCGCCGGGGCGGGCGCTTGCCTGTTCGTTGCCGGTGGGAATTTTCGCGCTGGCGCGGTTCCTCTATCCGCAATGGTTGCCGGAGATGACGGGGCAAATAATTTACGCGGCGTTGGCGCTGTTGTTTGTCGGCGGGGCGCTCGCGCATCGCGAAATCGTCAGAGTGGGTTATTGTTTTCTGCCGGTGGCGACGGGCTTGCTCTATATGTTCGGCTTGATGGCGCTGTTAAATTTCCTGTCGCAAGCGCTCGGCGGCGGCGACCTCGTCAATCTGAATTTCGTGAACGTGCTGACTATTCCGATAATTATCGGCGTCGGCGTGGACAACGGAATTCATTTGGTCCAGCGCTATTACGAAAGCGGGCGCGACATTCGCCCGATGGTGGTGGACACCGGTCGCGCCTTGGTCATCACCGGTCTGACGAGCATCGTCGCGTTCGGCTCGTTGTATCTGTCGAAATTTCAGGGTTTGGACAGCATCGCGCAATTGGGGACGCTCTCGATGCTGGCGTTCTTTATGGTGTTGGCGGCGAGTTTGGTGTTCTTTCCGGCGTTCATTAGCGTTTTATCGCCGAAGAAAAAGCCGTAATTTTTGCTTAGACCTGCTCTAAACCTACGAGCGAGCAGGTTTTCGGGCATAATTTTTCGTTCCGCAAGGAGAAATGACGAAGTATAGTCGTTTGACTTTGAAAACGAATGATGTCTGGTTATTAGTGGACAATAATCGCTTGCGTCTGTTCACTGTTCTCTATCAAATCAAGTTCTATTTTTAAGTCAATTGACTATAATACTGGTGTATTGCGAGGAATTTTGACGCGGCGGAACGGAAAATTAACCGAAAAGATGCCGCGAATTGGTTGTCGAACAGGTCTATTGAGTCGGCGTGGTGCCGATTTTTTTATTTCAGCAAGGGAGAAGGAAATGAACAAAATCTGTGGGATATTGCTCGCGGCGGTGTTAGTCGGCGGGCTGGCGTTTGCCGATGATGTCGTCTTTACCGACGGCGACACGATGGTCGCGGTGGACAACGATGGCAATGCCATCGCGGTTGACGACGACGGCAACGTCGCGATAAGCGACAGCGAGGGCAACACCATCATAATGGACGACGAAGGCAACGCGGCGGTCATTGACAGCGACGGCAACGCCGCCGTGTTTGACGCCGACGACCTCGACGATTAATGGCGGAAATTATTTGTTAGACCTGTTCGATAACCGTTAAGTTTTTGGGGCTAAATCGTGGTTGATGATGCCGCGGAGCCATGACCGTCGCAAGCGGTGTCGGCGGCGGTGATTGCGATACGGATACGCCGTTGTTTTGAATACTTTAAGCACCGCGTTGATGTTCTCGACCACGATGCGCTCCCGCGCAATCCGCCGATTGCGCTCCTTGTCCGCCGCCGTCAACGGCTGTTTTTTACACTTTTTCCGCTTTTAATTTCGGCGGACGGCGCGGCGGTGTTGTTGCCGGTGTTTTTTTCGCAAAAGGAAAATTTGATGTTTCTGACTATTGATTTATGCGCCGGTATCGGCGGCATTCGTCGCGGATTTGAATTGACCGGCGGCTTTAAGAACGTTCTGTCTGCCGAGACGGACGCCACCGCCTGCGCCGTATATCGCCATCGATATAATGGCGATGATGCGAACAACGATTTGACGAGTGTTGACTTTAAACAAAAAGTTACAGCCATAGATTACGATGTTCTGTTAGCCGGGTTCCCCTGTCAGGCATTCAGTCGTGCCGGCAAACAAGCCGGTTTTGGCGACTCGGAAAAAGGCGTAATTTTTAATCATATTGCCGAAATCGTCAAAGATACTCGTCCGCAATGCGTGTTCTTGGAAAACGTTGACAACTTGGTGTCGCACGACGGTGGCAAAACTTTTCGGGTAATACTCGAAACTTTTTCACGTAAATTAAATTACCACGTGATTGGAGCAAATTTTAGTTGCGATAATATAATTGAGCCGAACCATTTTATTCGCAATGCGCGGGATTTCGGATTGCCGCAAAACCGTCCGCGAACGTATATCATCGGGGTTGATATGAGACGTTTTGGTGCGAAAATCGGCAATTTGTCGGAACCGTTGCCGACAAAACCGAGTGAGCAAGTCAGTGAGCGGCTAAGAAAATACCGTTCGTTAGACGATGTTTTGGACAAAAAAGTTGACGGCAGATACTTCATATCTGCCGGTTATCTTTCCACTTTGGAAAAACACGCCGCTCGCGAAAAAAAACGCGGTAACGGTTTCGGCTACCGCATTGTTAATTTACCGGAAAATAAAAATCCGCTTGCGAATACTTTGCTTGCCACCGGCGGGTCGGGCAGAGAACGAAATTTAGTAATTGATGAAACCAATGGCAGAAAATATGCCGGCAAAACGATTCCGCCGAAAAAAACGGCGGTCAACGATAAGTATATTCGCTTTATGACGCCGAATGAATGGGGAAAATTGCAAGGATTTATTGACTACGCTTTCGATGATTTTTCTTTCCCGTAAACTATTTCCGATACGGCAAGACATAGTAGTTTGACTTTAAAAATGAACAGCATCGGGTTATTAGCGGGCAGTAATCGCTTGCATTTGTCCACTATTCATTATCCAAATTGAGTTCAGTTTTTAAGCCAATCGGCTATAACCGTATGTCCAACCTCTAAATCAAACGACTTACAAATTATTCGGCAACTCAGTGGTGCAGATTCTAAATGGAGGTAGTTATGGAAAATAAAATCGAAAGGCGAGATTGGACGAATGATGAAACAATTTTGGCATTTGAATTGTATTGCACCATTCCCAGCAATCAGGTAACAGTTGCTAATCTCCAAGTCATTGCCTTTGCCAACGCCATCAAACGCACTCCCAGTAGTGTTAAATTGAAGTTGCAGAACTTTAAAAGTTACGACCCTGACTATACTCGCAACGGGCGCGTCGGGCTGAATCACGGTAGCAAACTTGATGCCGAAGTTTCACAAAAGTTTTATAGAAATTGGGACGCTCTGGTTATTGAAGCCGACCAGATAAAACAGCGATTCAAATTTGGGGCGCCGACCACAACGACGCCGGTAGTCGAACAGCATATTCCTGTTGGTCGCGATAAAACACAACTACAAAAAATACGCGTTGGACAGACGTTTTTTCGACAAGCATTGCTTGCGGTTTACGAAGGGAAATGTTGTATTACTGGATTGGCGATTACGGAATTATTACGAGCTTCGCATATTAAACCGTGGGCGCAATCGAATGATGTGAACGAAAAGACCAATCCGCAAAACGGATTGTTGTTGAATGCGCTACACGACGCGGCATTTGATAACGGCTATATCACGATTAACCGAGAATACAAAATAGTTGTTTCCTCTAAAATTGGCGAGTGTGTAAACAAAATCAACCGAATGTTTTTTACACAATACGCGGGGAAATCTATTGCTGTGCCTAATAAATTTAAACCGGCACAAGAATTCATTGAATATCACAATGACATAGTGTTTTTGCGCTGAAAATCGGTGCGAAAGCAATAATTTTTTCATTACCAATATTAGGAGTTTGTTATGATTGAAATCGGAACTAAAGAATTTAAACGGATCTTTGAACAGGCACGAATTGAATTAGAGTGCAGAGAACAGCCGTTGCCTTATGCCAGTATTATTCAAGCCGTCGAACGCTATGAAAATTTTGTTAAAGAAGATTTTCAAATCGAATTATCACCTATCGCTAAAGATGCGCTTGTGCGTGAACTGGAATGTTATGTCGATGTCATACGACCGGTGTTCGACAGCATTGCTACCAGCCAATAATCAGAAAATGATTATTAGAAACGTTTATTAACCCTATTTTCTCACTACAAGTTATTGATTCAGGAAACAAGTCGCCTATTTAGCGAAAAAGATAATCGCAATTCAAAATCGCCGATGTAATCGGTATCTAAAAAATCATCTCACGGCTTAAATAAATCAAAATCAAAGCAAGGAGTTTCGTTATTGTTGATTGACGACGAAGCGGACTCGGCGTCGGTTTCTACCGGGCGCAGTGAAGACGACCCAACTAGAATCAACGGTCAAATTCGAAGTATCCTTCAGTGTTTTGATAAGAGCGCCTATGTTGGATATACGGCGACTCCGTTTGCCAATATTTTCATTGACCCGTTAATTAACGGATGGGACGAAACCGCGGCTTATGGTAATAGTTTGTATCCGCGAGATTTTTTAATTACGCTCGCCGCTCCCGACGATTATTTCGGCGCCGCAAGAATTTTCGGCGCTATCGGTCGCGATAACGACTTATCGGAATACTTGGTTCCAATTGACGATTGGACTGATACTTTTCCAGAAAAGCAAAAAAACGCCGATCTCTGTAATTATGCCAATAGTTTGCCGCAGTTCTTAAAAAATGCGGTTTATCTGTTTTTTCTGAATATCGCGATACGAGATTTACGCGGCGCTTCGCGGGAACATAACAGTATGTTGGTGCACGTTAGCCGGCTTACCGGTGTTCACAAAAAAGTTAAAAATTTACTCGGCGATTTTTTACAGAAAACCAAAGATGCCGTAATGAATTATGCCGGCAGACCGGAAGCGTCGTCGGATTGGATTCGCGCCATTGGACCAATTAAGAGTGTTTTTACGGAAACGGCGAAGACCGGTTGGGGACAAAATGAAACGCACGGTAGATTTTTATGGAAAGAAATTTTGGCAAAATTAACGGAAATCATTAACACCGTAACGGTCGGCGCGGTTCACACCGGCGTTAGAGAAGTGGTTTACGGGGACGCGGAGCGAGTGAATCTTATTGCGGTCGGAGGCAATTCATTGGCACGCGGTTTTACATTGGAAAATTTGAGCGTGAGTTATTTCGTCCGCAATACGCTGGCGTGCGACACGCTGTTACAAATGGGGCGTTGGTTTGGTTACCGTCCGCGTTTTGACGATTTATGCCGTATTTTTATGCCGCTTGACCATATCGACAATTTTAAGGAAGCGACGGCGGCAAGTTCGGATTTATTTGAAACTGTTGAACGAATGAACAAACAAGACAAAACGCCGTGGGATTTTCTATTGACGATTCCTCGACATCCGGCCTCACAACTATTACTCACGGCGCGTAATAAGTCCCTCAATATGGAAAAATACGGAGGAGTGGGGCTTGACGGAAAATTAGCGGAAAACGGGCGCATCAATGTGCCGGAAGGAATCAATTCTGACAATAAGGATGAAGCGCTTGACTGCGTTACCAAATTTATCTGTGGACTACCTCAGAATTGCGCAGAATGGGGAAACACTAAAAACCTATTTTGGCGCGACGTTTCAATGGGGACGATATTGTCGTTTATTAAATCTTATCCTATCTCAGTTAGCCAATCTATTGATCGTCAGTTTTTTGAACGCTATATCGGGATAAATGCCGATCTAAAATGGCAAGTGGCGTTAATTCAAACTCACAACAGCGACGCGCTTAAAGCGCTTAAAATCGGCAACTATGAAATTAAAAAGCCGACGCGTAATCTGCGAGACCATCATCAGGTAGCGGTCTCCGGTAGCAACGATGAGTTCACCGGTCTTGACGAATCCACCGTTGAACGTATCAAAGTAGAAAAAAACGGACTGCGCGGAAAAATCCGCGAAGAGCGCGGCGCGGCGTTGCTTATGATCAACATTGTCGATATTTATGATAACAAAGAAGCGGAGAGGGAACTGGTAATGACCAACGTTCCGCTGTTGTCGGTGAGTTTTCCCGGAAGTTTTACTAATCCTGTTACCAAGCCGTGTATAGGTATGGTCTGGAACAGAGAAATTCAGAAAAAATTAGACGCCGAAGCCCCGGAAGAGTCCGATGACTTTGAGACGGAGGCGGATTGAATGACGAAATGAACCGGCGTTAATTTAGATTTCTATAAAAAGGATAAAAACTGATGATCGACTTTGCCAAATTAAGTCCGGGTGCCTATCGGCGGATTAAACCGGACGTCGATATGTGTATCAACAAAGACAATGACGGGCGTTGTTCTTTGAGTATTGATATGCCCAAAACGGTCAAATTCAATATCGGTAATTTTAAGTTAAAAGGGATTGATATTGTTTTCGGTAAAGATGACGCCGTTGCCGCCCATTTTGGATTGATTTTAAAATCATTGGACGATGTGGTGTTGTTTGAAAAACTTTGCCAAGACCTTGCCGACATCGAAAAAACCGGAAGCAACCAGCGCTATGCCAACGCCGTTACCGGACGCCTTGAACAATGGGTGCAGTTCTTGTCGGCGTCGCGCGACACCGCTTTCCCTCTTCGCGAGCAATTAGGATTGTTGGGCGAGTTGTCGTTCGTCGAAAATTTGCTTGCCGCTGAATTTTCGCCGACTGAAATTTTGGAGTGGTGGCGCGGTCCCGACGGCGCCCCCAAGGATTTTATGACTCGCGATTTTGATGCGGAAATCAAAGCGTGTTCTGACGCTCAAAACGAGGTTTGCATTTCCAATGCCGAACAACTGGCTGACGGCGTGGCGCCGCTTTTTTTAGTCGTTTTTAAATTCAAAGAAGCGCCGGACGGCTTCACGATTGACGACGTGATTCGCGAACTTATCGCCAAAATCGGCAACGACGAAAAACTTCGTCGCATCTTTGAACGAAAATTATTATCGCTCAATTACAATCCGGCGATAACGTATTCAAATTTACAACGCGTGTCGATTATTGCGACTAATCATTACGCGGTTAAAGACGCTTTTCCGCGCATTTTGCCGAACATTTTGCCGACCGGTATCGGCGAGGTTAGATATAAACTGCAATTGAACGCTTGTGCCGAGTATCTCTGTCAACCGCCATATACGGCGAAAAATTGAGGTGAATAACGATGAGCGAATTGACATTGCAAGACGTTTATGCCGACTTGCTGGAAACCGTCCGCGTAAGCCAACGCGGCGACACAACGTTGCAAGAAGTGTTTCTCGAAAAAGTCGCCGGTTATTTAGAGCAAGACGCCGAAATCGACGAACCGGTATGGGGCGCGTATCATCAAGACGATATGGAAATCGCCGGTTATGCTTTCGACGAAGAACGTTCGGTGTTGACGATTATCGGCGGTGAATTTTGCAACGACGACACCATCTCGTCGATTGTCAAAAAAGAATACGAACAAAAATTTAAACGTTTAAAAACATTTCTTGCCGCCGCCGCTGACGGCGCCGAACCGCTTTATCCCGAAATGGAAGTTACCGACCCGGCAAGCGAAGTGGCGCGGGGAATTTTCAAATGTTACCCTAACACGACGCGCGTCGTATTCCTCTGGCTGACCAACAAACAAATCTCGCGCGCTTTACAAAAAGCGGACGCTAAAATTCCTTCCGAAACTGTCGGTGGGAAAATTTTTGATTTTCAAATTTTCGACATTGAGCGTATCCGTCAAATCCGTTTATCGGAAGCCGATTTTACCGATACCGAAATTGACCTCGCTGAAATTATGGGAAACGATTTGGGATTGAAGTGTCTCGAAGCCACCTCTGGAGCGATGGACTATCGTTCGTATTTGGTCGTTCTACCCGCAAACGTATTGGCGAAAATTTACGACCAATACGGGCAAAAACTTTTAGAACAAAACGTGCGCACTTTTTTGCAATTCAAAGGAAAAGTCAACAAAGGAATGCCGTTGACGATTACGGAAGCGCCGGAACGATTTTTTGCCTACAACAACGGGCTAACTTGCACGGCGGAAGAACCGACATTTAAAAATGGGAACGACGGTTTGTATTTGGCGATAGTCAAAGGATTGCAAATTGTCAACGGTGGACAAACCACGTCGGTCATTTATGACGCCTATAAGAAAGGGAAAGATTTAGCGGAAGTATCGGTGCAAATGAAACTTTCGGTGGTAACGGATAAGGAGAAATATCTTGATTTTGTCGGCAAAGTTGCGCGTTATGCCAACACGCAAAATCCGGTTAAAGAATCCGACTTCTTCTCAAACCATCCGTTTCATAAACGCTTCAAAGACCTCTCGACGACTATTTTGACGCCGGCAATCGGCGGGACGCAAATGCGCTCAAGGTGGTATTATGAACGCACTCGCGGACAATATCTTAACGAACAAATACGCCAAACGGCGTCCGAAAAAAGCGCGTTTTTGCGCTTGCATCCAAAATCGCAAATGTTTGATAAAATCATTTTGGCAAAAACGGAAGCGATATTTGGCGGCGCGCCGTATTGCGCTTACAACGCGCAAAAAGCGTTCAAGTTTTTTGTCGATAAAATCGGAGAAATTTGGGAAAAGAACGAGAATTCCATTAACGAATCTTATTTTAAAGAAATTGTCGCAAAAATTATTCTGACTAATCACGCCGACGCGGTTGTCGCCGGCACGGATTGGTATCAGGAAAATCGGTCAGTCAAATCCGAATTTAAAGCGTTCGCGTTGGCATTACT
This sequence comes from Planctomycetales bacterium, assembly GCA_025997475.1. Classification (GTDB taxonomy): domain Bacteria; phylum Planctomycetota; class SZUA-567; order SZUA-567; family SZUA-567; genus MS499-59. The sequence continues at coordinate 17,344 of BNUQ01000016.1, read as the reverse complement.
CGAACATCGCGCTCGTGCCGCCAATCGTTATCTGCATTACGCGACGGTGTGGGATAATCAAAACGTTTCCGCGGAGTTTGATGAAGCGATAAAAATATGCGTCAAGGAAGTCCACGAATATATGCTTGCTCATTATCCGCAACAAGCGGACTGGCGCGAAACTTTCAAGCGCCCGAAATTATGGACTTACGAAATTCGGAACATCGCCTTCGGTATGCCGAGCGGATTATTGCGGTCAATATCCATCGACGAAGCGCGTAAAAACGGCGAAGAAAGAAGCGCGAAAAAGAGCGTTAAAACCATTGGCGAAATTGACGACCAAACTTTTGCATTTGATATTCCATTGGCGACGTGGCAAAAAGTATTTGATTTCTACGCAAAAAATTTGTCGTCATTAGATATAACTCCTGTCGAAGCCGGCGTGTTAAAATCAATGCGCAACGGCACGATTCCAGTCCCCACGCCCAAGCAAGCGAAAATCCTGCGCAAACTCTACAATGTTGCCAAAAACGCCGATGCGGTGTAGTTTTGTCTTGATAAGTTTGACGCCGACAAGTTCGTATGGTGATACGTCGTGAGCCGACTCTGCCAACAAGGAATGTTCACGGCTTAACCGCCGCCGAAAATAAAATAATGAATGAGGGGAAAAATAAAGTGAGTGATTTTGACGAATATATCCGGCAAGGCGAACCCCAACGGAAAGAACGGGGTAATGCGTGGCAAACCGCCATCGGTTTGCAAGCGGTTGACAGGTTGAAACCGTCCGCTTACCTCATCGAAACCGCCAAGCAAAACATCGAGGGCGATATTACTATCGACGAGGTTAAAAACCTCATTGACCGCTATTATCAAGCCAAGCCGAACAAAAACGAAATCGACCGAACCGAAGAAGCCGACAAAGTTTCCGCTCGCCTTGCCGAGATTTTAACGGAGAAAACCTTTAACTTTTCGCCTGTCGAATATCTCGCGATTCATCGGCGATTGTTTGCGGGTATCTATGAATTTGCCGGTAAAATTCGCGATTATAACATCAGTAAAGCCGAATGGGTGCTGAACGGCGCCACCGTTCTTTATGCCGGCGCCGACAGCATTCGCGCCACTTTAGATTATGATTTCGCACAAGAAAAAAACTTTAGTTATCGAGGAATTTCGCCACTCGAGACCGTTCGGCATATCGCCAAATTTGTCTCGGGACTGTGGCAAATTCACGCTTTCGGCGAAGGGAATACGCGAACGACCGCCGTTTTTACCATCAAATATCTACGTAATTTTGGCTTTGAGGTTACTAACGATATTTTTGCTCGGCACGCGTGGTATTTCCGCAATGCGTTAGTTCGCGCCAACTATAATGACGTTAAAAATAACATTCACGCGACGCCGGAATATTTAGAAAGTTTTTTCTGCAATCTGCTACTTGGCGAGAACAATATCCTAAAAAACCGCAATTTATTGGTCGCACCGGCGGCTCGCGTCAATCCGATGCAAAATCCCAAAGAGCAAAACACCCAATCGCCAAAGAGCAAAATTTGCACTTTAGAGGAAGGTTTCGTTTTAGAGTTTTTAAAAACTAATTCTCAGGCGACGCAAAAAGAGATTGCCGCGCACATTCAAAAATCAGAACGAACCGTAAAAACCATAACCGCCAACTTGCAACGCCAAGAATTGCTTGAACGCCGCAATGGCAAGCGAAATGGGTGTTGGGTGGTGAAATAAAGATATTAGACCTGTTCGATAACCGGTCAGAACGGGAGCGCATCGTGGTCGAGAACATCAACGCGGCGCTTAAAATGTTCAAAATAACGGCGTATCCGTATCGCAATCACCGCCGCCGACACCGCTTGCGACGGTCATGGCTCCACGGCATCATCAACCAAGATTTAGCCCCAAAAACTTAACGGTTATCGAACAGGGCTAATAAAAAAAGTCGCCGGAACGCTTTTCCGCGCGCCGGCGACTTTTGCCCGATTTTTGCAATGACGCCTTTTCAACGGCGCGAGATTACATCATTCCCATACCGCCCATTCCGCCCATGCCCCCCATTCCGCCCATACCGCCGCCGCCCATACCGCCCGGCAACGGGGCTTTTTTCTCCGGTATTTCCGCAATCACGCAATCCGTCGTCAGCAACAAGCCGCTAATCGACGCCGCGTTTTGGAGCGCCGAGCGCGTAACTTTCGTCGGGTCGATGATGCCCGACGCGACCATATCGCAATACTTGTCGTGGCGCGCGTCGTAGCCGTAGTTCACGTCTTTGCTGTCGAGAACGTTCTGGATGATGATGGCGCCCTCTTTGCCGGCGTTGTCGGCAATCGCGCGAAGCGGCGCCTGCGCGGCGCGGCGCACAATGTCCACGCCGATTTTCTCTTCGTCGCCGACCGTTTTCACCGCGTCCAACGCCTTCATCGACCGCAACAACGCCACGCCGCCGCCGGGGACAAAGCCCTCTTCGACCGCCGCCCGCGTCGCGTGCAGAGCGTCTTCGACCCGCGCTTTTTTCTCTTTCATTTCGACTTCCGTCGCCGCGCCAACGTGAATTTGCGCCACGCCGCCCGCGAGTTTCGCCAACCGTTCCTGCAATTTTTCTTTGTCGTAATCCGAAGTGCTGGCTTCAATCTCGTGGCGGATTTGGTCGATGCGCCCCTTGATGTTTTTCGAGTCGCCCTTGCCTTCGATGATGGTCGTGTTGTCCTTGTCAATCGTAACTTTTTTCGCGACGCCGAGTTCTGACAATTCCAACGTTTCGAGATTCACGCTCAAATCCTTGAACACCGGCTTTTTCGCGCCGGTCAAAACCGCGATGTCTTCGAGCATCGCTTTCCGGCGGTCGCCGTAACCCGGCGCCTTCACCGCCGCGACTTTCAAGCCGCCGCGCAGTTTGTTGATGACCAACGTCGCGAGCGCCTCGCCCTCGATGTCCTCGGCGATGATGAGGAGCGGCTTGCCGCTCTGCGCGATTTTTTCCAACAGCGGAATGAAGTCCTTGATGTTGCTGACTTTTTCCTCGTGAATCAACACGTAGGGATGGTCCAACTCACATTCCATATTCGCGGTGTTGGTGCAGAAATGCGGGCTGACGTAGCCGCGGTCGAACTGCATTCCTTCGACGAACTCGATGGTCGTTTCGAGCGCTTTGCCCTCTTCGACGGTGATGACGCCGTCTTTGCCGACTTTGTCCATCGCTTCGGCGATTTTCTTGCCGATTTCGGCGTCGCCGTTGGCGGAGATGGTGGCGACCTGTTCGATTTCCTTACCGGTTTTGACGCCGTGCGAGATTTTTTTCAGTTCTTCGGTAATCGCGACCACGGCTTTGTCGATGCCGCGTTTCAGCGCCATCGCGGACGCGCCGGCGGTAACGTTTTTCAGCCCTTCCTCAAAAATGGCTTCCGCCAGCACCGTGGCGGTGGTGGTGCCGTCGCCGGCGACATCGGAGGTTTTGCTGGCGACCGATTTGACCATTTGCGCGCCCATATTTTCGTAGGCGTCGGACAATTCGATTTCCTTGGCGACGCTGACGCCGTCTTTGGTAACGGTGGGCGCGCCGTAGGATTTTTCGATGACGACGTTGCGACCGCGCGGACCGAGCGTAACTTTGACGGCGCGCGCCAATTGTTTGACGCCGGCGCGAATCGCCTCGCGGGCATCCACGTCAAAAGCAAGTTTTTTCGCTGACATTTTCATTCTCCTCATTTAATTGTTAATTATAAATTGTTAATGGTTAATTGCTTACTCGACGACCGCCAAAACATCGTCCTCCGACATAATCAGCAGTTCGTCGCCGTCGATTTTGACTTCGGTGCCGGCGTAGGAGGTGAAGAGGACGCGGTCGCCTTTTTTGAGTTGCATCGTGCCGCGCTTGCCGTTGTCGGTGATTTTTCCCGGTCCGACGGCGACGATTTTGCCTTCTTTCGGTTTTTCTTTGGCGGAGTCCGGCAGGACGATGCCGCCTTTGGTTACTTCCGCCGCTTCGAGGCGTTTGACGACGATTTTGTCGCTGAGGGGTTGAATAGCCATACGCGCTTCTCCTTGTGCAAAAAGTGGTGAAAAATTAGTTGTCGGCGCGGGATAGCCCTCCGCCCGCCAACAAACGACGCGCCGCATAAACAATGACCGTGCCAGAGGTCGAAATTTTCCCCGCCGTGTTATTAAACCGGTGAAATTAAAGCGATTACCGACAAAAGCAATTTGCCGCGGCGCGGCGGCGCGGCGATAAAAATTAGTCAAAATGACTAAACGGCAAGGGAAAAAGAGCAGAGTTGAAAGTTGAAAGTTGAAAGTTGAGAAATCAATCCGACAGCCGCGGCAGGGTCGCCCCGCAGTGGGCGTGATGATGAATAACCGGCGGTGGAGCGGGCAAAGCGGTATCGCCCGCGTAACCGCCGGATAACGCCGGAAAAAATTAGCCCCGCAAGGGGCGGGATTATCGGGCGGCGGCGCCATAATTATCTCGCCCCTGCGGGGCTTTTTCCTGTTTGGCGCGTCCGGCGGTTGCGTTCGCGATAGAACATCGCTCACTCCGCCGCCGGTTATTCATAATTCCGCCCCTGCGGGGCTATTCGGTTGTCGGTGTAATCTTTGGATTGAGCGCGTCCTCTTCCCTAATCACTATTCCCTCTACAATCCCGCGCCGTTCTTTCAACTTTCAACTTTCAACTTTCAACTCTAAACTCTCAACTCTCAACTCTCAACTCTCGAAGAAAATGTCGCACGCCGAATTTATCCGCAACTTTTACTCGCAACGGTTAGCCGCCGCCGCCGAGAATCGCGACCATTACGATATTCTCGACTGGGCGAGCGCCGCCGCGCAACAAGCCCGTTTTCAGGTTTTGGCGGAGCATCTGACCGCCGCGTTTGCCGCCGCGCCGGCGCTGTTGGATGTCGGTTGCGGTTTCGCGGACTTGGCGACGTATTTGGCGGCGCGGCGTTTGCCGGCGCGTTACGTCGGCGTTGATTTGAACGCCGAATTGCTCGCCGCCGCGCGGCTTGCCGCCGCCCGCGCCGAGAATCCGGCGCTTGACTTGCGTTGCGGCGACATTTTCACCGATGAACATCTTTTTGCGCCGCGGGAATTTGACGTGGTGTTTGCGTCCGGCGTGTTCAATTTGCGGCTCGACAACAACGCCGCGTTCGCGAGCAACGCCATTCGCCGCCTGCAACGGTTCGCGAAACACTCGGTCGTGGTGAATTTTTTACATCGGCGCGCGGCGACAAAATATGACGAGTGTTTTTACTATTCGCCGCCGGCAATGCTCGCCGAGACGCAATCGCCCGACTGGGAGACCTCCCTGCGCGACGATTATTTGGAAAACGATTTCACGCTGATTTTTCGGCGCCGCGCCATCAAAACAAATCGGAATGCGAGCCGGTGCGCGACAAAACCAGTTCCAGACGTTCCTCAACTATGCGATATATCAGCAACCAATCCGACGTGATATGGCATTCGCGAAAACCGCTATAATCGCCTTTTAAGGCGTGGTCTTTATGCGGCGAGGCCAGCCGTTCCCCTTGCGCCAGCGTGTCGATAACGTTTTTTATCAAAGACAGGTCTTTACCGCGCTTTTGCATCAATCGCAGTTCTTTCTTGAAGGCGTTGGTGTAAAATCTTTGATATTTATCCATTCGCGTCCTCCGCGAAAATGGACGCAAACATTTCTTCTGTCGTCGCAAACGGTCCCGACAAATTTCGCCCTAACCGCGCGTCTTCGATTGCCGTCCGCGTTTCGGCGTTGAATTTCGGCTTGATTAGCGGAAATGGAATACCGGATTGCAACGCCACTTGGCGAAAAAACACCGCGACGGCTTGCGACGCGGTCATACCGAGGTCGGCAAATACCGCTTCCGCGTCCGCCTTAATCGTCGGGTCGATTTTGAGGGTCATAGTGGTGGTTGGCATTGCCGTATCCCTTGTTATCAAACTCTCAATGCCCCGGCGGCATTCTGCCGGTCGGGGAGCCGGATTCGTTGAGCGCCGCGGGCGGGGGCGGCAACTTCTTTTCAATCGCGAGACGCCCGTTCCACCACGGCGGGTCGTTGATGATTTTCACGCCGCCGCCCGCCGGTTTCAGCGCCATCTTAAACACCGGCGTCGGACGTTCCGTCCGGTCGCGCCACACCGCCTCGTCCCGTTGCGCCGTCAGCGCGCCGACCAGAATTTCATCGCTCGCCGCCGGACTGTAAGTCAGCGACCGCAACGTCGTGAAGCGGAAAATCGCCGCCGTCGCCGCGTTCGCTTTTGCCGAAATTTGATGCTCCCGCGCCGCTTCGATGACCTTTTCGTCGGCGTCGCCGGCGAACCACAACTGTTTGCTCGCCACGTCGTAGTTCTCGCCGAAACGGTCGATTTCCGCCAGCAGATTGCGGACATTCGCCCGCTCGCGCGCGTGGTCCCACAACGGCACGACGAGCAATTCCCGATTGGCGGTAATCGCGCCGAGTTGATTTTGCAACGCCGCGAACCGGCGCACCGGCGCGTATTCGCCGTGAATGGCGTGCAACATTTCGAGTTGCGCGACATTGTATTCGGCGCGAAAAGCGGTCGGCGCGAGCGACAAATAGTTGAGCGCGTCGGCGGTGTTACGCGCGTTGATTTGGGCTAAATACCACGCGATATAAACCTGCTCGCGCGCCGTGTAGGAGCGATTGGCAAGCAACGCCGACAGCGGCGCCTGCGCCGCGTCGAGTTGTAAATTTTCGCGATAAAAAGTCGCGAGCGTTTGCCGAAGCGCGTCGCCCGCGTCGTCGCGCAAAAATTTTTCCGCCTGCCAACTTTTACCGCCCGGGTTAGCCCAGCGCTCGCCCCACGCCGGTTGCGCGTCGCGCGGCGTTACGGTATGACCGACCGGCGTTAAAAATTCGCCGGCGGGCAAATTCGCCAACCGCCCCTCGTTAGCGAGCGCCCGCAATAACGCCAAGAGCGCGGAATTCGTCGAATAAGCGTCCACGCGCAATTTATACGCCGCGCGGCGTTCCGCCGGATTGGGATTGACGGCGGCGCGGTCGATTTTGTCAATCTCGCGTCCGCCGGAATGGTTTTCCCATTCGGCGTAGCGGCGATGAAAAGTCCGCCCCAAATTCTGAATGGAATCGACCGGCGCGACGAGCATATCGGCGCGCGGCGCGCGGCGCGGCGAGAAATAATCGCCCATTTTTCCGACAAGTTCCGCCGAAAACGGCGACGACAACAGCATTTCGATAACGCGCGCCTCGCGGCAATGTTTGGTCAGCGCGAACAGCCCCTTGACGGTGTAAGTCCCGTGCGGCGTGAAGACGGTATAGACGTAATAATCGCCCTCACAGCCGACGCGCTCGTCGAGCGCGTAAGACCCGTCCGCCGCCGTCGGCACTAAGGCGTTGGTCGCCGTCAGCGTTTCAAGTTTCGCGACGAGCAATTCGCGTCCGGGAAACTCCGCGCGATAGCGGTCTTCTTCCTGCGCGACCGCTTGCCGTTGGTCGGCGCTCTCGCACGCGACGGGCATCAGCGCGAGGGGCAAAAGAAGTTTGGGAAGAAATGACATCGGGGTTCCTTCTGAATTAACAATTAGCAATTAACAATTAAAAATTAGCAATTGTGGAGTTTTATTTTTCAAATTCGCTTCGCGAGTTTTTGACAAATAGCACCTCAATTGTTAATTGTCAATTGTTAATTTGCTCTTATTCGCCGCGCTTGCTGAACACTACCAACCGCCGCTGTTCGCGTCCGCCGATGGCGTATTTTTCGTCGGCGGTCATTTTGAAAACGCCTTTGAATTGCTGTTGCGCGGCGGTGATTTCCGGTCCGCAATTCGGACCTTTCATAAAAATCGCCCGCCCGTTCGGCGCCATAAACGGCGACAAGCGCGCCAACGTCGCGGGAATAACTTCGACCGCCCGCGTGATAAAATCGTCGGCGACCAACGGCGTTTCCGTCGTTACGCTCCGCGGAAAAATTTCCACGTTCGTCAGTTGCAAATCGCGTTTGACCATCTCCAAAAATTGCACGCGCTTGCCGCGACTTTCCGCCAAAATGACGCGCGTGGTGGGCGAGCGCAACGCCAGCGGCACGCCGGGGAAGCCCGCGCCGCTACCGATATCGACGACCGTTTTGCCGAGCGGCAACATATCGGCGACGACCGCGCAGTCGATAAAATGTTTCAGCACCGTCGCTTCGATGCCCATAATCCGCGTCAAATCCAGCGCCGCGTTGTGTTCGCGCAACAGGCAATAATAGCGCCAATACGCCGAGATTTCGCGGCTACCGACCGCAAAATGATGCTCGGCGAAAAGTCGGGCGAGATACGCCGGCGTCGCTTCGGCGCGTTCGTAAAAAGCGTAATCATACGGACGTTTGCCGCCGCTAAAACCGCGTTGGCGATTGGGCGAAACCGGCTTCGCCGCCGCGCGGGACGACGGTTTATTTTTGACCGGCGACGGTTTAGACGACGACTGGGGTTGGTTTTTGACCGACGCCACGGTATGCCCGCGGCTGGCGCCGTAACTGGAACGGTTTTTCATTGGCATCTTGGGCGGCGTTTTGGGCATTGGCGTTTTTTCTTGGCAAGGGAAGCGTCACGACGCGGAGCGTCACGGCGCGGAGCGTCACGGCGCCAGTTCGCGGCGCGGAAAACGCTCGCATCGGTGTTTTTAAGCGGCGATTTTGGGCGGCGGATTATCAAATAAACGCGCATTCGGCGCAAGGCAGTGGCGAGGACGGTAGCCGTCCGCGTGCCGATAACCGCGGCGGTATGAAATCGCGTCCCGTCGGCATCTACCGACATTATGTCCCTACGGGACGACGCTAACCCCGCGCTAAAGCGCGGGGCAATTTGGAAAGCACACTAACCTTCGCTTCGCTCGGTTTGAATAGACCTGTTCGATAACCAAGAGCGAGCAAATTTTCGGGTCTAATTTTCCGTCCCGCAAGGAAAAATGACGAAGCAATACCGAGAGTATTGCAAGGAATTTTGACGTAGCGGGACGAAAAATTAACCGAAAAGATGCCGCGAATTGGTTGTCGAACAGGTCTAATAGAGCCACCGTGTTCGGCGACAATCTATTGCGCCTGAATTTTCAACTCTCAACTCCGCCCGCTTAATCCACCACCAAGTCCGCCTGAATCGCGTCGGCGCGTTTGAGTTCGACTAAAATGTTGATGATGTCTTCGGTGGTGCAACGCATCGCCATCAACGTATCGACCAACGATTGCAACGACCGCCGCCCGCTTCCGCCGGATTCGTTATGTCCGAACAAATCCACCAGCGCGCGCGGCGTGTCGTTTTCGAGCGTGTAAGCCGGCGGGCGATTTTCGCCGCCGTCCTGCAACGTTACGGTGCGCCCCTGATAGGTGATAAAGCCGGGCTGAATCCCGATGTTGCCGGTAATCACCGCCGCGCCGGTCGAGCGGTTGATGCGAATTCGCGCCACCGCTTCAATCGGCACTTCGCCGTCCAAAATCGCCGCGATGTAATCGACTTTGCGCTTCATATATTGGTCGGGAATCCGCACCAACACCATTCCGGCGTCAATCGCTTTCGCCACTTTCGGCGTGTTGTCGGCGCCGTCGCTCGAAAAGCCGGTTTGTTGCTGATAGTTCGGATTGGTTTTCGGGTCTTTGTTGATGTTGTTCTCAATCATCATCGCGTCCATATAGTTCGGCGATTTCAGCACCAAACGGAAAAAACCGTTTTGGTCCACGACCGTCCGGTTGAGCATTTCGCCGTTCAGCACCTGCCCGCCTTCTTGCACGATGCCAATCGTCGGCGTGCCGCCGACCATCACCCGCCCGCTTGCCCACACCAACGCCTGCTCGTCCTCGGAGCGGAATTTTAGCGACGTGCCTTTCAGCGAGCCGTCGCGGAGATTGCTCGCGTCGCCAATCGAACTGACGCGAATCGGAATCCGGTCGCCGGGGCGGGCGAACGGCTGAATTTCGGCTTCAATCCGCACGACGGCGATATTTTTCAATTTCAAATCGGTGGTCGAAAAATTGAAATTATTCGCCGCGAAATACTTCTGCAACATAATGCCGGCGTTCTTGGCGCTGTCGCCGGTGCCGTTCAGTCCGACGACGATGCCGATGCCCTCGACGTGCATCGGGTCGGCGTTGAGCAAGCGACAGACCTGCCGGATTTTTTGCGCGTTCGCCGTCGGCGCGACGGCGCACAGCAACGCCAGCAGGATAAGAAAACTGCGTTTCATAATAACGTCTCACTTCTTAAAGAATTAACAATTAACAATTCACAATTAACAATTGAGGTGTTGGTTGTCAAAATTTCGCGAAGCGAATTTGAAGATAAAACTCCACCATTGTTAATTGTTAATTTTTAATTGTTAATTGAATTTAGAACGGCTTAAATTTATTGACGACTTTGGCGAGCCACCCTTGGCGGATGCTGTCCGAGACCTCGCCTTTGCCGTTGAACGCGATACGCAAATTCATCACGCGCTCGCCGAGGACTTCGGAATTTTCATTCAGGTCGTTCGGGTCCACCACGCCGGAAAACAGCACGTCTTGCGTTTCGTCGTTGACGCGGATTTGTTTGCGCGCCTCCACGACCAAATGACCGTTGGGCAAAACTTCGACGACGTTGCCGCTTAATTTCGTGGTGAACGTGCCGGTGCGGTTGGTTTTGCCTTCGCCTTTGTGTTCCATTTGGGCTTCAAAGTTGACCTGCGCGTAGTTGTCGCCGGTTTGCGCGGCGTCGATACTGCCGTCGGCGCTGGTCATCGAATACGGTTTTAACACGCGGTCGCCGTTGGAATTTCTGCCGAGTTTGAACCAATTTTTCAGATTGATGAGATTGCTGTTTTCGGATTTCAATTCGTTTTTCGCGTCGATTTTCGTGTCGGTTTTTTCATCGACGAGAAACGTTACGCGGTCGTGGACTTTATTGGCGCGCGGCTTGACTAATTCGTTGATGTCGGCGCGATAAGCGTGAAAAAATTTCGCCGCCGTGCGCTCTTCCGCCAGCGTCATTTCAATCGCTTCCTCGTCGAGCGTTTTGCGCGCCATCTCGGCTTTGGAAATCGGCTCGTATTCCCGATAGACATCGGCGGCGGCGGCGGTCGCGGCGGTGAAAATCAGCGACAGCGCGATGGCGAATTTCAGCATTTTAATTTCCTCGTTTTCGTAATTTTTAATTGTGAATTGTGAATTGTTAATTACCTGACCGCACCAACTCCGCCGTGCCGCGTCCGGTCAGCCGGACTTTGTAAGTGCGTTTGCTGTCGCCGACGCTTTGCACCGTGATGTAGTCGCCGACTTTGCCGCCGCCGACCGCGACCGTTCGCTCTTCGATGACGAACCCGTCGCCGCCGGCGCGGACAATCACCTCGTCGCTTTTTTTGACGATTTCCGGCGTTCCGAAATCCGCCGCCGACAACGGCGTGCCGGCGCGCAAAGCGCGGCGGCATTCGCGCCCGCGCAACGACGCCAACGTCAGCCGTTCGGGGCGCGTGCCGGCGTATTTTTCAAATTGCATCGCAATATCGCCGTCGCCGATAATATCGCCCGCGTTCATCGACCGCGCCAAAACCGGCGTGCTTAATTCGACCTCGACAAACATTTCCGCCGTGCCGTAATCGCTGAGGTTGCCCTGACCGTCGTAGGTCGTCAGGTCAACCACGAGCCGCCCCGGAATCCGTCCCTGCCGCACGCCGGTAATTTCTAACGTTTCGTAATCTTTGCGCGTCATCGTTACGCGCCGCACGTCGATTTTCGCCCGCGCCTCAATGCCGCTGAATTCGTTGTCAATAAATTGGTCGAGCGATTTTTTCAACGCCTTTTCCGTCTTGGCGTCAACCGCGTCGGGACGTTGAGGGCGTTGCGCCGGAATGACCGCGATTGCCGGCTTGGCGGTTGATTTCGCCGCCGTCGCGAGCGCTTTTGTCGGCAGATTAGTCGTCGCCGGATTGGGTTTATTCGCGCTACTTCCCGTCGGCGCCGACGGGCGGGCGGCGACGGTAACGCAGACCTTGTCACTGCCGGCGAAAACGACGTCGCGGTCGAGTCCGAGCGTCCGCAGGCGGTCGCGCAGTTCGGGGCGCGTGAACGTTTTTTGTCCGCCGCGCGCCGGCGCGGGCGCGAGAAATTGCTTGCTAACCAGCGTCGCGTGGTCGCCGCTAATCGCGCCGAGGTCGGCGAAACAAATGTATTCGCTCCCCGCCGTCGCGACTTCCGCGAGCGTGATGACCGTGTCGGCGAACGCGACGGGGGCAACGAAAGTCAGTAGTAGCGCGAGAAACTTTTTCATTGACGTATTCCATGTTTTAACAGATTTTAGAATTAAGAGTTTAGCGTTTAGCAGAGGTTGCGCTTCGCGCATTTTTAAGATGACTCCACGGCTAAACTCTAAACTCTGAGCTCTAAACTTTATCGCTTCAGCGAGGCGACGGTCTGCAACATCGAGTCCGCCGTTTGGATGGTGCGCGAGTTAAATTCGTAGGCGCGCTGGGCGCTAATCATATTGACCATTTCCGTCACGGCATCGACGTTGGAACCCTCAATCCAGCCGCCCTGCACCGTGCCGAAACCGGCGTCGCCGGGGTTGCCCGCCGTCGCCGGACCGGACGCGGCGGACTCAAACCACAAGTTGCCGCCCTCGGCGTGCAGTCCCGCCGGATTGATAAAATTATAAACGCCGACGCGCGGTCCGACTTGCTGAATGGCGCCGTTTTCATCGACGTATTGCAGTTGCCCGCCCGGCGTGAAAGTTACGTCGCGCGCGCCGGTCGGCAGTCCGGCAATCGGCGGATTTAACGGATAGCCGGAGGAGTTGCGCACTTCGCCGTTGTTGTCAACGGTGAACGAGCCGTCGCGAGTGTAGGCGATGCGTCCGTCCGGCATCGTCAGCGAAAAAAACGACGTCGTGTCGGTAATCATCAAATTCGTCGGCACGCCGGTTTGGAGCGGGTTGCCCATCACAAAAACCGGCGTGGTGGCGGCCAGGCGCACACCGTTGCCGATTTCGACGCCGACCGGAATGTTGACGCCGGGGTCGGCGCCCTGAATGCCGGCGGCGCGCACCGTTTGATAATACAAATCCTGAAAATTCAGGTGGCGCTTTTTGTAGCCGTTCGTATTGACGTTGGTCAGGTCGTGTCCGATGGAGTCGATGAAATCCTGCATCGCGTTCATCCCCGTCGCGCCCGTCCATAAACTGCGAATCATCATTTGGGTATCCTCCTTTTTGGCTTTCGGCTTTATTTACTTTACCGGCGGTTAATGGCGAGCGCGGCAAAACCAATTAACAATTCACAATTGACAATTAACAATTTTGGAGTTTGACGGTCAAAATCGCTTCTCGAAAAATAACGTCTTAATTGTTAATTGTTAATTGGCTCTTAACCGGCTCTCGCCGTCAGGCGCGACAGCGCCTGTCCGAGCGTTTGGTCTTGCATGGTGATAAACCGCATATTCAACTCAAACGACCGGTGCGCGTTAATCATATCCACCATTTCATAGACCGGATTAGTCGCGGATTGTTCGAGCAGTCCCGACTTCGTGTCGGCGGTGCGGTTGACGGTGTCGAACGCCAACTCGTAATTAATCGTTTTATCCGGCACGTATTGATTGTTGCCGAGTTGCCGCAACGCAAAGTGGGCTTCTTCTTTGGTAATCGACGCCAACCCGACTTGTCCCAACACCGCGTTGTCAACAAAGTCGTTGGTTACGGTGATGACGCCGTTGTCGCCGACTTTGTAGAAGCCCTGCGAGCCGGTGAGTTGAATCGGTCCGCCGCCGCCGTCCAACACCAAATCGCCGTCGGTGGTAACCAACATTCCGTCTTCGGCGCGCATAAACGTCCCGTTGCGCGTGTAGCGAACGTCATCGTCGGCGGCGTCGCGCGGGCGCACCATAAAAAAACTGACGCGCTCGCGGTCTTTGTCGTTAATCGCCATATTCAGCGGATTGTCGGTGGTAACGACCGGACCGGGGGTAAAGTCGGTCGCCGTGCGGTCCATCCACGCGCCGCCGCCGGTTTTTTCGAGTATCACGTCGATTTCGCGCCGCCCGTCGCCTTTGATGACGCTTTCGGCGGGCACGTCGCGGAAAATGGAAAAATTCGGCTTGAAGCCGTCGGTGTTGGCGTTGGCGAGATTGTTGGAAACGGTCTCGTGCCGCGCCATCTCGCACGTCGCGCCCATCGTCGAAAGATACATGCCGTTAATCATTTTTTTACTCGTTTCGGGTATTTGAGAGCGAATTAACAATTAACAATTGAGGAATTATTGGTCAAAATTTCGCGGAGCGATTTCTAATCGTCAAACGCCACAAATTGTTAATTGTTAATTGTTAATTTTTAATTGACTTCAATCGCCGTGCCATTTTCGCCGTTTGGCGCATCTCATCGGTTAAAGTTGAAAAATCCGCCGCGTGGTCTATCGGCAAAAAGCGGCAAAAAAAAGAGAAAAATTTCCGAACAAAGTTTGCGCGGCGGAAATAAATATCTGCAAGTTTTTTCGCGCGGCAGTGGTTTTATTTATCCGGCAGGCAAAAATTGCCTAAGGTTAAGAAAAATAACTTGTCACGAATTTTCGCTCGGGTTCGTGAAAATTAGCGGAATAAATCTCTTGACTTTCCTTCGCGTCGCCAACTTCCGCCGAAAATTTTAAGAAGAGTTAAACTTCGGACTTGCGAAAATAATTGAATGGATTACATTCAGCGGCGTCGGCGGGAAAAAAATGGTAAAAAATGCGTCCTGTGCGTTTCAAAACGGTTGACGCGCTAATTCTATTAAATTTCTTTTTTTTCTAATTCTTTTTTATGGGAGGAATGGTATGAGAATCGCGATGTTTTCTTGGGAGTCACTGCATTCAATTTTTATCGGCGGTTTGGGCGTGCACGTTACGGAACTTGCCGCCGGCTTGGAACGCCGCGGGCATGAAGTGCATTTGATTACCCGCCGCAAAGCCAACCAAAATCCGTATGACCTGGTTGACGGCGTCCATTATCATCGTATCGACCACGAGGTTACCGGCGACGATTTTGTGGTGTCGATGGACAAAATGTGCCAATCAATGGCGGCGAAATTTCGCGATATTACCACGTTGGTCGGGCATTTCGATTTGCTCCACGCGCACGACTGGCTGACCGGCAACGCGATGAAATACTCGATGCAAACGTTCGGCACCAAAGGCATCCTGTCGATGCACTCGACCGAATACGGGCGCGACGGCAACGTGTTTTATGACGGGTTTGCCCGCGAAGTCCGCGACTGCGAAGCCGAAGCGTGCTTCCACGCCGACCAAATCATTTGCGTTAGTTCGTTCCTCGCCGAAGAAGTCGAACGCATTTACGCCGTGCCGCACAACAAAATTCACGTGGTGCCGAACGGCGTCAACTATCACGCCTTCGACGGTTTCATCGACCCCGCCGCCGTCAAAGCCGAATACGGCATCGCCCCGCTGGCGCCGACGGTTTTCGCCGCCGGTCGGATGAGTTTGCAAAAAGGTATGGATATGTTGGTCGAAGCCGTGCCGATGGTCTTGGCGAGTTATCCCGAAACGAAATTCGTCATTTCCGGTAGCGGTCCCGAAAAAGACAACGTCGTGCGCATTGCCAATCAAATCGGCGTCGGCGATTCCGTCATTTTCCTCGACGCGCTTCCGCGTCATAAATATATCGACTTGGTGCGCGCGGTGGACGTCGTCGCGGTGCCGAGCCGCAACGAACCGTTCGGCATCGTCATTTTGGAAGCGTGGGCGGCGGGTAAACCGGTGGTTACGACGACCGTCGGCGGTCCGCGCGAGTTTGTGTGGCACAATGTCAACGGTTTCCACGTGGACGCGAATCCGGGCGGCTTGGCGCACGGCATCGGCTCGCTCTTGGCAGACCACGACCACTGCCGCGCTCTCGGTCAGAACGGGCGCAAAGCGTGCGAAGATATGTTCAACTGGGACAACGTCGCGCAATACACCGAAGGCGTCTATCAATACGTGCTGGACAACAGTTTCGCCTACTAATCGATTCTGGTTGCGGTCTAAAAAAATAAAAACGCCACGCCGGATAAACGGGGGTGGCGTTTTTTTTAGAGTTTAGCGTTAAGAGTTTAGCCGAGGTTGCGCTTCGCGCATTTTTAAGATAACTCCACACTCTGAACTCTGAACTCTCAACTCTGAACTCTCAACTCTGTTTCCGCACCACCGCCAGCACGCTATACCCGGGCAATTTAATGATTTTTTCAATCGCTCCGGTGAACCACGCTAACGTGTCGGCGATTTTCAACGACCAGCGCCCGCGGCTTTGGCGGCGTAGGATTTTGGCGTTGATAAAATTCATCAGCCACGCCGCGAAATTGAAATTCCGCAATTCCTCAATTTCATAGCCCGCGTCCGTCAGCCACGCGCGAATTTGCGCCACGCTGATTTCGTCGGCGGAATGCAAATCGTAGCGCGACATCGCCAACAACAATTTCCCGCCGTCGGCGATTAACGCTTGCAAGTTCGCCAAAATTTTACCGTCGGCTAAACGGCGCGCGGCAAGGTCGCTAACCAACACCGTTTCGGCGGGCGGCAACGCGGACAGCGTCGCGCCGTCGTTAATATCGGCGTCCACGACTTTCACCATTTCGTTGTCGGCGAAAATCTGCGCTAAAATTTTACGACACTCGGCGTCGCTTTCCGCGACGGTGAGCGGTGCGCGGCGCGGCAAGCGGCGGCTGAGGTTGCCGATGCCGGCGTCCAATTCGAGCGTCGCGCCGCGGATAAACGGCGAGAAACGCCGGCTTAATTGTCCGCCGACGCGCCGACCGGTGGCGTAACTTTGCAAGTGCCGCCGTCCGTAAGCGGCGTCAAAACAGTCGTCAATCAGCCAATACTTGCCGATGGTGTAGAGCGCCTGCAAACCGTCTTTCCAGCCGATTTTTTTTCCGTCGGCGTAACCGCGCCCGTAATAACTAATCGGCACCTCGAAAATCACGCATCCGCGTTTGGCGATTTTCGCCGTGAGTTCCGGCTCGATACCGAAGCGCTCACTGCGGAGCGGCAGAGTTTTCAAAATTTCCGCGCGGAACGCCTTGTAGCACGTTTCCATGTCGGTCAAATCCAAACCGGTGAAAAAATTCGAGCAATGGGTTAAAAAGAGGTTGCCGAGTTTGTGGTGATAAAACATCACGCGGCGCATTTCGCGGCTGGCGAAGCGCGAGCCATACACCACGTCGGCGTGCCCTTCGAGGAGCGGGCGCAGAACGAGCGCGTATTCGTTCGGGTCGTATTCGAGGTCGGCGTCTTGAATGATGGCGTAGTCGCCGGACATTTCGGCAATCGCGCGTTGAATTGCCGCGCCTTTGCCGCGATTGACCGGTTGCTGAAACAGGCGGATGCGGTCGGCATACTTCGCCGCCAATTCCGCCGCCACTTGCGCGGTGCCGTC
>BNUQ01000015.1 GCA_025997475.1 Planctomycetales bacterium | reverse complement strand
ATGAAACGTCATCACCAACAAAATGAAAATGACCAAAATCACCGCGGGAAACACGACCATCAAGGTCTGCCGCGCGTGCAACTGGTTTTCATACTGCCCGCTGTATTCGATGGTTTCGCCCGCCGCCAAATGAATTTCGCGATGCAACCGCTCTTTGATTTCATCGACAAAGCCGCCCAAATCCCGCCCCTCGACGTTGGCTTGCACATACACGCGCAGACGCCCGTTTTCACTGGCGATTTCGTTCGGACCAATCACCCGCTTAATCGTCGCGACTTGCGCCAGCGGCACGGTCAACATTTTGCCGTCGTTTTCAATCGCCGTCGGAATGAGCAACGCGCCGATTTTTTCCAAGTCCTCGCGGTCGTCGCGGTCGAGCCGCACCTGCACGCCCCAGCGCTCGCGCCCTTTAATCGAGGTGGTAACGTTCGTGCCGCCCAAGCCGGTTTCGACATAGCGCAAGACCTCGGCGGCGCGGAGTCCGTAACGCCCCATTTCGGCGCGGTTGACGGTGATTTCCAAATACGGCTTGCCCTGGTCGCGCGACGGCGCGACGCCGGTGGCGCCCGGAATTTCGGCGATAATTTTCTCGACCGCGAAGGCGCGTTGTTGCAACGCCGCCAAATCGTCGCCGAAAATTTTCACGCCGACCTGCGCCCGAATGCCGGTGCTGGTCATCAGCGTCCGGTTTTCAATCGGCTGTAAAAAGCCGGGGGAGTAGCCGGGGATTTGCGTCAGGCGCTCGCTTAAATCGTTGATGATTTGTTGCTTGGTAACGCCGGGGCGCCACTCGCGCGGCGGCTTCAACGTAATCGTCGTTTCAATCATTTCGACCGGCGCGGGGTCGGTCGCGGTGTCGGAGCGTCCGAGTTTGCCCGCCGCCATCGCCACTTCGGGATATTCGTTAATCACCTTGTCCTGCCACGCCATAATCCGTTTGACTTCGGTCAGCGAATTGGCGGGGAACAGCACCGGCATAAACAGTAAACTGCCCTCTTCCAACGTCGGCATAAATTCCGAGCCGAAACCGCGCAGTTTCGCCACCGGCGTGTCGTGAAGGGCGTGGCTCTCGGTGATGAATTTCGGCAGTCCGAACGCGAGGACGAGCGCGACGAGCAAGAGCGCCGCCGCGCCGCTGAAAATAATTTTCGGGCGGCGAATCGCCCAGTCGAGAAGCGGGTCGTAAATTCGCAACAACGTCTGCATCAATCTATTTTTTTCTTCGGGGCGGAACGGACCGCGCACTAAAATCGTGCAAAAAACCGGCACCACCGTCAACGCCAACAGCACCGCGCCGACGAGCGCGAAGGTCTTGGCGTAGGCGAGCGGATGAAAAAGTTTGCCCTCCGCGCCCGACAGCAAAAACACCGGCACGAACGCGAGAACGATAATCGCCATCGAAAAAAACATCGGGCGACCGACCTGCATACTCGCTTCTTTCGTCAACTGAAAAATTCGCGCGGCGGTCAAGGGCGGCGCGTCGGGAAGTTTCAATTCGTTTTCGCAATGGCGAATGACGTTTTCGGTCATCACAATGCCGGCGTCCACCAGCACGCCGATGGAAATCGCGATGCCGGTCAGCGACATAATGTGCGAGGGAATCCCGCCGTAATACATCAAGATAAACGAAATCAACAGCGCGCTGGGGAGCGGCAGGGTAACAATCAAAATCGAGCGGAAGTGGAATAAAAATAAAATGTGCGCCAGCGTTACCAACACAATTTCCTCGGCGAGCGCGTTTTTGAGCGTGTCGATGGCGCGACCGATTAAGTCGCTCCGGTCGTAAAACGAGGCAATCGTTACGCCGGCGGGCAAGCCGCCTTCCAAGTCGGCAATCCGCGTTTTGATGTCCTTGATGACCTGATAGGCGTTCGCGCCGTAGCGCATCACCACGATGCCGCCGACGACTTCCTGCCCGTTGACGTCGAGCGCCCCGCGCCGGAATTCGCCGCCGATTTGCACCCGCGCCACGTCGCGCAAATACAGCGGCGCGCCGTTGCGGGCGAGAAGCGGAATGTCCTCGATTTCTTCCGGCGCGGTGATTAGCCCGATGCCGCGCACGACAAATTCCGCGCCGTTTTCTTCGACGGTTTTGCCGCCGACGTTGAGATTACTGGCGGCGACGGCGTCCATCACCTGCCCTAACGCGAGGTTGTATTGTTTGAGTTTCAGCGACGACACTTCGATTTGATACTGCCGCACGAAACCGCCGATACTGCCGACCTCCGCCACGCCCGGCACGGCGGCGAGTTGATAGCGGACATAAACGTCCTGCAAGGAGCGCAACGACCCCAAGTCCTGTTGCGCGGTCGCGTCGGTTTTGAGATAGTATTGATAGACCCAGCCGAGCCCCGTGGCGTCGGGACCGAGACGCGCGGTAACGTTTTCCGGCAGGAGATTGCCGAGAGAGTTGAGGCGTTCGAGAACGCGGGTGCGGGCGAAATACGTTTCAATATCGTCGTTGAAAATCACGGTGAGAAACGCGAAACCGAACATCGACGAGGCGCGGACGGTTTTGACGCCGGCCAACCCCTGCAACGACACCGAAAGCGGATAGGTGATTTGGTCTTCGACCTCCTGCGGCGAGCGCCCTTCCCAGTCGGCATAGACGATGACTTGATTTTCGGAGAGGTCGGGAATCGCGTCCACCGGCGTGGCGCGCATCGCGTGCGTTCCCCACGCGCAAACGCCGATAAAAATCGCGATGACCAAAAAACGATTGTTCAGCGACCAGTTGATAATGGCGTTTATCATTTAATCATCCAATAGTGAGTGGGCGGGGACGGATTACGTTTGGTAATGACCGCAAAGAGAGTGAACAACAATTCGCCGGTCGTCCACTTTATAGACGAGCCGGTGGACGAGATTTATCCGGCGCGACCAATACCCGGCATAGTTGGCTTTTAGCGGCTCCGGTTGTCCCAAGCCGGTAAAAGGCGTTTCGCCGATATTTTCCAGCAGGCGGTAAATTTTGGGTATCGCTTTCATCTCATTTTGCATCCACCACCCGAAATCTTGCCACGCTTTGGGCGCGAACGATATTTCACGCATGGAGCATACTCCGCAACTCGGCAAGATTAAACGGCGTAGGCGCAACCCGACCGCATTCCACGTCCGCGATACTGCGCAGAATCGCGGGATTGGTGATTTCGTTGGGAGCGACGGTTTTAACTTTTTTGACAAAAGAAATCGCGTTAAAGAATTCTTCGGCAAACGCCGCGCGGTCTTCGTCAACCTCTAATTCCAATTGATATTTCATCCGTCGTCTCCTCGCCGAAAACACCGCAGTGAACGATTAATAGAGCGGTTCGGTAACCATCAAGAGCCAAAAATGCGTCCACGCAACCGAGCGAAGCGAAGGTTCGTGGATACGTTCTTTTAAATTGACGGTTATCGAACGGGTCTAATTCAACCGACTTCCACAGCGCAACATTTTTTTGCCGAAATACGGATTGGCGATTTGCGTGCCGGATGCCTGCACCCAGCGTCCGGGACCGTTTTTGACCATCGGACATTCAAAGACCTGCGCCGAACTCGGTTGCGCCAACGCGAGGTCGGCGACGGCGTTGCTGAACGCCAAAAATTGCCGCCGCGCCGCGTCGATATTTTTCGCGCCGGACAAATTATCGACCAACGGGGCAAGCGCGGCGTCGGTGTTCGCCGCCGCCAGCGCCGGCAGGGCTTGTTGATATTGCTTGAAATTATCCGCCGAGAGCGCCGCCGTGACGTCTTCAACCGCCGACAAAAAATCGGACGGCAACTCCGCCGCCGTCAGTGTTGACGCGAACATTAACGCCGTCGCCAAAAACAGTTTGATTTTGCGCATTGGAATACCCTTTCAAAAAGAATGAACAATTAACAATGAAAAAATGAGGGTACGCGATTTTGCCGTTATCGACTCCGCTAAAAGCCCCGACCGGGGATTAAGGTGAACAACGGTGGAGCGGCGACTGCCGCGCAAATCGGGGAAACCGCTATCGGTTAAAAATGCATTTCACGTGATTTTAATGATAATTGCCCGATTGTGAATTGTGAATTTTTAATTTGTTAATTGCTCTTCAATCCGGCGTTCGGCGAACCGCAAAAGTTCTTCGACTTTCGGCGACATTTTGATGACCTCCGCCACCGCCGCCAAGACGCGCCGTTCTTTCAGCAGGCGATAACTCGCCGGAAAACTAAAACCGTTCACTATCCACTGCAAACTCACCACTAAAAAATCGCTGAGCGACTTCGCGTCGAGAGCGCCGATTTTTTCGCCGCGCAAAACGCGGTCGATGAGCGCGGCGGCGGCGGGACCGTCGGGGTCAACGCCGTGCAACAGTTCGGGATATTTAAGGTGGAGTTGGTCTTTGATACTGCCGGTCAGCGTGGCGTAAATGTCGATTTTGTCGCTGTCGCGGTCGAGTTGTAAAAAGCGCAACTGCCGCGCCGGCAGACCGGTCGGCAGGTCGCGGGCGTTGTGATGCCGCGTCGCGACGCGCACCGTCGCGAGTTCGTCCGGCGGCAGAAAAGCCAAAACGCCGGCGGCGATAATTTCGTCGCCCAATTCGCCGTGATTGACCGAATGCCGGTCTTGAAAAGTCCGATAGTCGCGATATTGCGCGTAACGCCCGATGTCGTGATATAAACCGGCGATTTCCGCGAGCGGCAAGTCGGCGGCGCGCCATTTTTCGGCGGCGGCGAGGTCGCGGGCAATTTGCGCCACGCGGCGGCTGTGGTCGAGTTTCAATTGTTGCATTTCCAACAACGCGCCGTTCGCGTCGCGAAATCCGGCGACGTATTCGTCATAAGCGCGATACGCGCGGGCAAGATACGAGGAGGGCATAAGGTTGACCGTCGATTAAAAGAGAGAGTAATTACGAATTAACCGTGATTGGGGGACAGGTTCCGCCGCGCCCCGCTCAAACTTCAAACGGATACTTAACGCCCCATTCTTCACGCAAACCGTCCATAATCTTCATTACCCGCATAATTTCCGCGTGCGGCATTTCCGCACATTCGGTCTGTCCGGTTTCAATCGCGCGGCGACAAGATTCAACCTCATATTCAAACCCGGTTATTTGTTCAGGCGGGTTAATTTCAGTTACGCCGCTTTCGTTGGTCAGGATTATTTTTTCACAGTTGTTGATATTGTGAAATTCAATCTTGCCCTTGGTTCCGGTGATAATTCCCATCCGGTCGGTATTTTCGGCGGCGGTTGAATATAGTTGCGCCATTCTGCCGTCGCCGTAGGTGAACGTGATATGTTCGCTCTTGTCCAGTCCGCTCGCCATTAACTCGACCGTGGACGCCACGCTTTTTATATCATTGCCGAATGCGGTCAACGCAAAGTTAAGCGTGTACACGCCAAGGTCTAACAGCGCGCCGCCGGCGAGTTCCGGCTTAATAATGCGGTCTTTGGACATCAGGTTGTAACCGAGATTGGCGGTAAGTTTAAGCGGCTCGCCGACGGCGCCCGCATCGACCAATTCGCGCATTTTAATATGCATCGGCAAGTATCGCGTCCAGATTGCCTCCGCCAGCAAAAGATTTTTGCTTTTTGCCAAGTCAATCAATGCCTGCGCCTGCTTCGCGTTGACCGTGAACGCTTTTTCCACCAAAACATTGCGTCCCGCGCTTAACGCGAGTTTGGCGTGTTCAAAATGGAACGAATGCGGGGTGGCAATATAAATCAAGTCCAGCGATTGGTCATTTACCAACTCTTCATAACTGCCGTAAAATTTGTCTGCCTTGTTTTTTTCGGCAAAGGTTTTTGCTTTTTCTAACGAACGCGAACCGATGGCGCCGAAGGTCGCGCGGCTTAAACCGGTTAAAGTTTTAGCCATTTTTTCCGCAATATTGCCCGCGCCTAAAATCCCTACGTTTATCATTTGTTCACCTCCCTGAATTGGTTGTCGAACAGGTCTATCCGGCATTGCCAAACAATCGTTCGAGCCGTTGGTCGGCAACGGTCGCAGTTTATTGACGAGGGCGCGCACGGCAACCGCGTTAAATTCCGGCGAAGTCGGCGAACGCGGCGAATTTTCCGCCGCCGTTTCGCTGTTCGCCAATTCCTCGACGACCTCGACGCGAGCCGTTTCTAACGCCGCGAGCGGCGGCGGATATCGCATATCCTCTTGATATTAGGAATGGCGGAGTAATTATCAAAATTTCACGGAGCGAATCTGAAAGTAAAACTCCGCCACTGCTCACTGCCCACGGTGTTCGCAATGCCGTCCCCGAAAATTTTCCCGCAGGATTGGTTCGCGTCCGTTGATTCGGCGGCGCTTGACGCGCTGATTGCCGTCGCCGCTCGCGACGCGGCGGCGGCGTATTTTCGCGCTTTATCGGCGACGGAGGTTTCGGCGACCGCCGCGGCGAGCCGCGCCGCCGAGAAAATTTTGCGCGCGCCGATTTTATCGCCGGAATGGTTCGCGGTGTTAGGCGTTGATTTGACCGAAAACGACCGCGAGATTTTGCGCTTGCATTTGGACGCTCTGCTTCCGCCGCCGCCGTCCGTGAATTTTCCGCGCCCGCTTAAACCGCGGGCGGTCGCCCTCGCGGCGGCGCTCGGCGCGTTAAGCGGCGGATTTTTCGCGTATAAATGTTTGGGCGATGTTCTTAACGTCGGCGTTTGCGTTTTTATCGGCGCGCCGCTCGGCGCGGCGTTGCTGGCGTTTCTCGCCGTTTTTTTCGTTTCCCGCCGTCCGCGTTCGCTCGACCGTTTCGCGTCATCTTTAACCGGCGGCGATAGCCGCGCGGCGGCGGACCGCGTCGCGGCGGATTGGACGGCGGTTTATGCCGCGTGGTTGCGCGGCGCGGCGACGCTGACGTTAATTTTGGCGGCGAAAACCGCCGCGCCGTCCGCTGAAACCGGCGGCGACCGGAAAATCCTCGCCGACCTCGCGCAAATTCTCGCCAAACCGGCGACCGCCGAGTTGCGCCTCGCCGAAATGCAACAAACGCTACAAACCGGCGGTTTCGTTTTTGCCGAAGAAACGCCCGTTTTAATTTGGCGCGCGGCAATGCGCGAACAATACGCGCCGCTTGAAATTATTCGCGTCGGCGACCCGTTTATCGTCGAAGAACCGCCGGTCTGCCGCGACGGTGAAATTGTCGCCAAGGGCAAAGCGCGGCGGAAAAGAGGGGAGTTTTAGAGTTGAGAGTTTAGAGTTGAGAGTTGAAAGTTGAGAGTTGAAATAGCGGAGTTTTATTTTTTAAGACGCGCGAAGCGCAACCGCCTCTAAACTCTAAACTCTTAACTCTTAACTCTCGAATTTTCCCTAAACCTTCGTCCTTGAATTTAAGGAAAAATTCCATGACGGTCATTGCGATTGATTTCGGCACGACCAACACTTTTGTGGCGCAATGTCCCGCCGCCGCGCGCGCGCCGTCGCCGTTGCAACTCGAAAATAATCACACCGGCATCGACACCGCCGTGCTGTATGCCGACGAAGACGGCTCGCCCTACATCGGCGAATTGGCGGTCGCGACGTTCGGCAACGCCGCCGCCGCCGAGCGGCAAAAATACCGCTATCAATTCCACTCGCATTTCAAGCCGGACCTCGCGACCAACGCCGTCGCCCGCCAAGCCGCCGTCGATTTTTTACGCGCCTTTCACCGCGACGCGCAACGCGAACAATTGCCGTTTGCGCCGAGCCGCGCCCGCGTGATTTTCGGCGTGCCGAGCGAAGCCGACGCCGCTTATCGGCAAACCTTGGCGGCGGTGGCGCGCGACGCCGGTTACGGCGAAATCGAATTGGCGGACGAGCCGCTCGGCGCGTTGCTCGACGGCGTCGCGGCGGGCTTGTTTCCGTTAAGCGAAATTTTGCGCGGCTTTTTGGTGATTGATTTTGGCGGCGGCACGTGCGATTTCGCGTTTTTGCGCGACGGCAAAATTCATCGCCCGCAGGAATCGTGGGGCGATATGCACTTGGGCGGACGCTGGTTCGACGATTTATTTTATCGTTGGTTCGCCGAACAGAATCCCGTTGCCGCGTCCGACCTCGAAGCCGCCGGCGACGACTTTTTCCTGCGGACGTATTGGTGCCGGCAGGCGAAAGAAAAATTTTCCGCGCTGATGTCGCGGCAAAGCGACAAGAAATTTTCG
This sequence comes from Planctomycetales bacterium, assembly GCA_025997475.1. Taxonomy (GTDB): domain Bacteria; phylum Planctomycetota; class SZUA-567; order SZUA-567; family SZUA-567; genus MS499-59. The sequence goes on along the minus strand of BNUQ01000015.1, from coordinate 28,287 downwards.
TTCACATTGGGGCGTTACGGCGCGTTGACCGGACTGACGTGGGACGAATTTTTAACGCGGGCGCGCAACTATGAAATGACCGATTCCTGCCGCCGGTTTTACCGCGATAATCGGTTGCCGGAAAAATTGCTTAACGGCAAAACGGATTTGTTGCAATGGTTCGCCGACGCGCTCGTCGGCGGTTTGCGCGCCGCCGGTCTGGCGCCCGCCGACATCAAAGTAATCGCGCTCGCCGGCGGCAGTAGTCAGTGGAAATTCGTCGCGGATTTTTGCCGCGAACAATGGGGCAACGAAAAGATTTTTCGCAGTCCGCAACCCTACGCGGCAATCGCCACGGGGCTGGCGATCTTACCGGCGTTGCAACGGGAATTTGCGGCGAAACAACAAACGTTGAGCGCCGATAAACCGCGCTTGCTAACCGCGCTCGGCGAAAAAATTCAACGCGCCGTCGCCGGCGGCAACCGGCAAATCGTCGCGCCAATTCTGGCGGAATTATTTGACGAGAAAATCCGTTCGCTCCTGACGGATTTTCGCGAGCGCGGCGGCAAAATCGCCGACCTCGAAGCGGCAATCGAGCAAGAGGCGCTCGCTTACGCGCCGCGCGTGAACGAATTGGTCAAAGAGACGATGGACAAAAACGCGCGCGCGATTGGCGCGTTGATGGTGGCGAGCGTTCGCGCTTATTTACAAGAACACGGGTTGCGGTTGGGCGCCGCGGCGGAAAATTACGGCGGCGACTGGGCGCCCGTCGCGGTCGGCGCGACCGGCACCGGCGTCGCCGAGTCGTTGGTGAAAATGGCGGAGCGTTTAACGGGGCTCGTCGGCGCGGCGGCGGTCGCGTCGCTGTGCGGCGGCGGCGGGACGGCGCTGATTGCGGCGGGACCGTTGGGCTTGATTATCGGCGGCGTTATCGGGGTCGCGGCGGCGGCGCTCGCGGCGAAATACGGACGGGAAAAAGCGACGGCGCTCGTGAAAAATTTTCCGTTGCCGAAAAACATTTCGCCCCTGCCGTTCGCGAAATTCAATCCGTTAAAATTGGCGTTAGGCGACGACAAAATCGCCGCTTGCCGCGAAAAAATGGGCGACGACTTAACCGCGAAAATCACCGCCGCGACGGACGCCGTCCACACCGATTTAATCCGGCAAGCGTCGCAATTATTGGACGCGGAAATCGCGCGGCTGAACGTGGTGCACTTGCTTCATTGAAAACAATTACGAATTAAAAATTACGAATTACGGAACCGTAGCAAAGCGAAAGTTAGTTTTCCCTATTTTGGCGGTTGTATTAAAGTCGCCAAACGCGGTTGCTCCATTCAATTGCCACGCGCTTTAGCGCGTGGTCGGCGTTCTCTCTAAAATGGGCTTTAGCCCAAACAAATAATTCGGCTAAAGCCGGTGGAATTAGCCCACATCTTTATTTTGGGCTAAAGCCCTTTTATTTTTTCTGACCGCCAACCACGCCTTAAAAGGCGTGGCAATTGAATAGACCTGTTCGACAACCAATTCGCGGCAAATTTTCGGCTAATTTTCCGTTCCGCCGCGTCAAAATTCCTTGCAATACGCTCGGTATTGCTTCGTCATTTCTCCTTGCGGAACGAAAAATTAGACACGAAAATTTGCTCACTCGTAGGTTTAGAGCAGGTCTAATAGAGAAACCGCTTTGATAGAGGGGAATAAGAGCCGCCGCATCCATTCCGTAGCGTGGAATTAAGCGAACGCGCCAACGGCGCGAAACCACGCCGAATAAACTCTAAAACTAAATCGGGCAAGCCGTTTTTCGGCTTGCCTTTGGTCAATCTGACCGTTGGTTGTGGTCATATCGAAACGCCGCCGAGAAATTTCTTGCCCGGGAATTTTATTTTTTCGGCGCTTGCCGCCGCCGGTCTTGTTATCATAACAAACGAAAAATCAATCCGTTACCGGCAGAGAGAATTTTTCCGGCAAAAAAAATTCGCCGCTGGCACCGGCATTGTTATAGGCGGCGCGAACCGCTAATCGCCACGCCGGTAAAACGGCGACCGCAATTACAAATTAAAAATTACAAATTAAAAACGATGGAGTTTGATTGTTAATTCGCCGCGCGTCATCTTGATAATCTATCCTTAATTTTTAATTGTTAATTGTTAATTGTTAATTTCTTTTTCAGGAGGAATATCAATGACCGCGAAACAACTCAAATTCTCGACCGACGCGCTGAACAGCGCTCGCGACGGCGTCGTTAAACTCGCTCGCGCCGTCAAAGCCACGCTCGGACCGCGCGGACGCAACGCCGTCCTCGACAAATCGTGGGGAACGCCCACCGTGACCAAAGACGGCGTTACCGTCGCCGAAGACATCGTCATTCACGACAAATACCAGAACATCGGCGCGCAACTCGTCAAAGAAGCCGCGAAAAAAACTTCCGACCAAGCGGGCGACGGCACCACCACCGCCACCGTTCTCGCCGAAGCGATTTTCCTTGAAGGGCTGAAAAACGTCGTCGCCGGCGCCAACCCGATGGAACTCAAAATCGGCATCGACCGCGCCGTCAAAGTCGTCGCCGAAGAAATCGAAAAAATGAGCACGCCGGTCAAAGGCAAAAAGGACTTGCTCCGCGCCGTCGCCACCATTTCCGGCAACAACGACCCGGAAATCGGCAAGACGCTCGCCGAAGCGATGGAAAAAGTCGGCGCCGACGGCGTCATCACCATCGAAGAAAGCAAGTCGTTCGACACCCATATTAAAGTCGTCGAAGGGATGCAGTTCGACCGCGGCTATCTCTCGCCGCATTTCTGCAACAATCAGGAAAAACTCGAAGCGGTGTTAGAAAAATGCCATATTCTGATTTACGAGAAAAAAATCTCGAACGCCAAGGATATGGTGCCGTTGCTCGAAGAAATCAGCAAAGCCGGCGCGCCGCTACTCATCATCGCCGAAGATGTCGATAGCGAGGCGCTCGCGACGTTGGTCGTCAACAAAATGCGCGGCGTGATTAACGTCTGCGCGGTGAAAGCGCCCGGTTTCGGCGACCGCCGCAAAGCGATGTTGCAAGACCTCGCCGTGCTGACCGGCGGCAAAGCGATTATGGAAGACACCGGCACGCCGCTCGACAAAGTGAAATTGTCCGACCTCGGCTTCGCCAAAAAAGTTACGATTGACGCCGACAACACGACCGTCGTCGAAGGTAAGGGCAAAAAAGCCGAAGTCGAAGCGCGGTGCGACGTCATTCGCGCCGAAATCGCCAAATCGACCTCCGATTACGATAAGGAAAAATTGCAGGAACGTCTCGCGAAACTGACCGGCGGCGTGGCGCAAATCAACGTCGGCGCGGCGACGGAAAGTTCGCTCAAAGAGAAAAAGGACTTATACGACGACGCTCTGCACGCGACGCGCGCGGCGGTGGAAAGCGGCATCGTTCCCGGCGGCGGCGTGGCTTACATTCGCGCCGGCGCGGCGTTGAGCGAATTGAAACTGAAAGGCGACGCGGCGACCGGCGTGGAAATTGTCCGGCGGGCGATTGAAGCGCCGTTGCGGCAAATCGCCGAAAACGCCGGCGTGGACGGGGCGGTGGTCGTGCGCAAAGTCAAGGCGGCGAAAGGTAGCGGCGGCTACAACGCGCTGACCGACGAGTATGTCGATATGGTCAAAGGCGGCGTGATTGACCCGGCGAAAGTCGAAATCTCGGCGCTCCGCAACGCCGCGTCGGTCGCCAGTTTGTTGTTGACCACCGATTGCGTCGTCGTCGAAGCGCCGAAAGACGACGAGCCGGCGGCGCCAATGCCGGAAGAGGATTATTAAACCGCAATTAAAAATTGCGCAATTGCGTTTTCCCCAACTTTCAAATTAAAAAATAAACCAAACAAAGGAGACCAACCAATGAGTAGCGTCAAACTTCGTCCGTTGGACGACCGGATTGTGGTCAAGCGCGTGGAAGCCGAAACCAAAACCAAAGGCGGCATTTTCCTGCCGGACACCGCCAAAGAAAAGCCGCAACAAGGCAAAATTATCGCCGTCGGCGCCGGCAAATTGCTCGACAACGGCGAACGCGCCAAGCCCGATGTCGCGGTCAACGACACCGTGCTGTTCGGCAAGTATTCCGGCACTGAAGTCAAAGTTGACGGCGAGGAATACATCATTATGCGCGAAAGCGATATTTTGGCGAAAGTGTAGCGGTCAGTCCCAGTTATAATTACGGGGTAGGGGTGATTAACAATTAACAATTAACAATTGACAATTGACAGTGATGGAGTTTGACCGTTAAAAATCGCTTCGCGCAATTTTGATAACTAACTCCTCAATTGTTAATTTTTAATTGTTAATTGGGTTATCTCCACCTGCCGGCAAACAAACCAGAGAGGAAAACACTATGTCAGCAAAACAAATGATGTTCAACCACGACGCGCGCCAAAAAATTCTTACGGGCGTCAATAAATTAGCGCGCGCCGTCAAATCGACGATGGGTCCCACCGGTCACAACGTCGTCTATCAAAAGGGCTTCGGCGGACCGGGGATTACCAAAGACGGCGTTACCGTCGCCAAAGAAATTACGCTCGACGACAAGTTTGAGAATATGGGCGCGCAGATGTTGCGCGAAGTCGCCAGCAAAACCTCCGACATCGCCGGCGACGGCACGACCACCGCGACGGTGTTGGCGGAAGCGATTTACGCGGCGGGCTTGAAAGTTGTCGCCGCCGGCGCCGACCCGATGGCGGTGCGGCGCGGCGTGGACGCGGCGGTTGCGGCGGCGGTCGGACACATCGCCAAAATCAGCAAAAAATGTAACCGCAAAGAAGACATCGCCAGCGTCGCGACCATCTCGGCGAACAACGACGCCGTCATCGGTAAAATCATCGCCGACGCGATGGAAAAAGTCGGCGCCGACGGCGTCATTCAAGTCGAAGAAGGCAAAACCGCCGAGACGCAAGTTGACCTCGTGGACGGGATGCAATTCGACAAGGGTTATCAAAGCCCGTATTTTGTCACCAATCCGGCGAAAATGACCTGCGAAATCGACAACGCCTACATTCTCGTTTATGAAAAGAAAATCGGCAATTTGCGCGAATTTTTGCCGCTGTTGGAAAAAGTCGCCGTCGCGCGCAAGCCGTTGTTGATTATCTCGGAAGAGGTCGAAAACGAGGTCTTGGCGGCGCTCGTGCTGAACAAACTCGGCGGACAATTAAACGTCTGCGCGGTGAAAGCGCCCGGTTTCGGCGACCGCCGCAAGGCGATGTTGGAAGACATCGCGATTTTGACCGGCGGCAAGGCGATTACCGAAGAACTCGGCATTAAGTTGGAAAGCGTCGAATTGACCGACCTCGGCGTGGCGGAAAAAATCATCGTGGAAAAAGAGAACACGACGATTGTGCAGGACGCGGCGAAAAAGGGCGAAGTGCAAAAACGCGTCGCGCAAATCAAGGCGCGGATTGAGACGACGACTTCGACTTACGACAAGGAAAAATTGCAGGAACGCTTGGCGAAATTGTCGGGCGGCGTGGCGATTATCCGCGTCGGCGCGCAGACCGAAGAAGAAATGAAGGAGAAAAAAGCGCGGGTGGAAGACGCGTTGCACGCCTCGCGGGCGGCGGCGGAAGAGGGCATTGTCGCCGGCGGCGGCACGGCGTTGCTGAAAGCGAAAAAAGTGATTGAAGCGGTGCGGAGCAAAGTCGCGGGCGACGAAAAATTGGGCGTGGACATCGTGCTGAAAGCGACGCGCTCGCCCATCGTAACGATTGCGGAAAACAGCGGCTTGGACGGGTCGGTGGTGGCGGCGGAAGTCGAAGAAAACGGCGACGACAATTTCGGTTTCAACGCGCTGACCGGCGAATACGGCGACTTGATTAAACAAGGCGTCATCGACCCGGCGAAAGTAACCCGCTCGGCGTTGCAAAACGCGGCGTCGGTGGCGACGCTCCTGCTGACGGTCGAAACGATGGTTACCGACTACCCCGAAGACAAAGACAAAGAGCCGGTGTTGGGGGCGGTGAGTTAAGCCAAATTACGAATTACGAAATTACGAATGAACCAGGGCGAGCCGGCGGGTTCGCCCCGGTTCATTTTCGCGTCCGCGACAATTGTTTCCGTGAAAATCATTAGACCCGTTCCAAACCTACGAGCGCGCCGATTTTCGGGCATAATTTTTCGTTCCGCGATGAAAAATGACGAAGCGATTAACTTTCCCTATTCGTAGCGGAAGTTTATCAACCCCAATTTCCCGCGGATAAACAAACGCCTCGCGACAACCGCTTTATCTGGGTCAATCCCTAAAATAAGACGCGGATAAAATCGCGGAGCGGCGCGGCGAAAAACAGCCACGTCAACGCGCCCGCCGCGAGAAACGGTCCGAACGGAATGACTACGCCGCCGCGCCAACGCTGGATTAAACCGAACAAAGCGCCGTAAAAAGTGCCGAGGACAAAAATCGACAACGCCCCCGTTGCGCCGAAAAACGCGCCGAAAAACGCCATCAGTTTGACATCGCCTAAACCGAGGACACTGTCGATTTCCGGGTGGTCGCGGCGGATTTCCCGCAGTTGGCGGCGATATAAAAACGTGCCGAGCAAACTCACGCCGTAAGCCGCCGCCGCGCCGACCGCCGCGCCGCCGACCGCCGCTAAAAACGCGACCAACCGCGCGTTGACCGCCGGATATCCGGTCAACGCCTCCGCGTGCAAAACCGGCAACGCCGCGCTCGCGGCAAGCGCCGCGCCGAGTCCGCCGAGCGAGAGCGCGTCGGGAATAATTTGCCAATCCGCGTCGATAAAAACCACCGCGACGAGCGCGGCGATAAAGACCAAATGCGCCGTCAATAAACCGGCGTCGGTCGCGACGCCGTAGCGCGGCGCGGCGCAGGCGACGGCGGTCGCGCCCCACAGGAGCGCCGTCAACAACTCGACCGCCGGATAACGCGCAGAAATCGGCGCGCCGCAACAGCGTCCGCGTCCGCGCAACCACAGCCAGCCGATTAACGGCAGATTGTCGCGCGCGCGGAGCGCCTGCCCGCAACGCGGACAAAAACTTGGCGGCGTCAGCAAACTCTGGCGTAGCGGCAAACGGTAAATCACGACGTTCAGAAACGAACCGACGCACGCGCCGAGCGCGAAAAGCGAAAGGAAATGTAGTAGCGGCATAGGCGTTCCATTAACAATTAACAATTAAAAATTACGAATTTCTCTTTTCCCTATTCACGCGCTTAGCGGTTAATAGCCCCGCGCTTTAGCGTGGGGACAAAAATTGTTAATTGTTAATCGTCAATTTTTAACTGCTCTTCACTGCCCACCGCTTCCCGCCGCCGAAGCCTCCGCACCGACCAATACGCGGTTACGGCTTCGATGATAAAGCCCGACAGCATCAGTCCCGCGCCGGTCCAATGATTGAGCCAGCCCATTTGATACGTGAACAGCGACAGCACCCAAATGACGCCGGTGCGCGCCAAAGCGCCGACCGCCATCCCGCCGGTCTGCCGCCGGTTCATCAGTTCGCCGTGGTAGATATTGCGGAAGGCGATAATCAGCGGATTCAAACTCAACACCATAAACGCGGCGGCGGTCATTTCCTTAACCTTGCCGGTCAGTCCTAAGGCGTCGCGGAAAAAATACTCGCCGAGCGGCGTGAACGCCGCCAGCATTATCGCCGCGCAAAACGCGCCGGACACCCAGAAGGAAAATCGCCGAATGGCCGATTGTTCCGCCGCCGGAAAAGACGTGAACAAATTGCGCATCTGATTGACCGGCGCTTGAAAAAAGAAGCCGGCGTCAAACGCCACGCGCAACGCGGCGAGCAGTCCGATGGCTTGTTCCGGCGGCAAAAAATTCACATAGCGATAAATGATGGGTCGGCTCAACGCGAACATCACGCCGGTAATCGCCATCGGCCAGTAAAACGCCCATAATTGCCGATACGTCGCCGGTTCGAGGTCGGCGTGCCAGTGGCGGTTGACCGCGCGCCGCGCCGCGAATTGCATCAATAATAAATGGAGCAAATTCGCCGAGAGCGTCGCCGTCGCCAGCGTGAACACCGCCTCCCACCGTAGCCAAACGCCGAGATGCAACAGCGCGACGATGACGATTAAATGTAAAAAATTCAGGCGGGTGATGACGGCGGTGCGTCCGGCGGCAATCAGGCGACCGGTGTTGTGAAAAATTTGCGCCTCGATTATCACCATCGGCGCGAGCCATTTTAGATACGCCTGCACGTCGTCCATCAGCGACAGCGGCACCGCCAGCAGGGCGCTCATCACTTTTTCGCCGGGTAGCGTGTAGGCGATAAAAAACAGCGGCAACGCCAGCGCCGCGCCGACGGCGAGCGTGAAAATCTGACAACGCCGCGCCGCGGCGGGATTGGTCGCCATCATGGTTACGACCTGCGGCACGAAAATCAGCAACGCGCAAATGGCTTGATAACAACTGCCGGCGTTGGCGAAAATCGCCAGTTGCAACCCGTCCGCCGAGTATTGCGCCAGCGCGCGATTCTGAAAAAACGGCTCCGATTGCATGACGACGCTCGTCAGCAACAGCGGATAATAAAAATTCCAATAGCGGCGATAGGGTTTGTTCATCGCGAGCGTCAATTAAGAATTAAAAATTAAGAACGACGGTTGGGAGGCGGGAATTGCGCGAAGCGAATTTGAAAATCAAACGCCGCAATTCTTAATTCCGCCTTCTTAATTCTTAATTAGAAGCAACCCTGTCCCCGCCGCAACCGCCGCCTGTTGCAACGCCGCGCCCCCGCCATACTCTCCGCACGTCAAGGAGAAATCTATGCTCGCGGAAAAATATTCACCGGGGAACAATCGCGACATTATGCGGTTGATTCTGCCCGACATCACCGACCGACAGGCGATGCGCGAACTGTTGCGCCGCTTTCATCCCGCCGACCTTGCCGACGCGCTCGAAGAGTTGCCGCCGGACGAGCAGTCGCGCCTGGTGTCGTTGCTCAATCCCGAAGAGCAGGGCGACCTGCTCAGCGAAATCGACGCGGAAAACACCGGCGAATTAGTCGATAAAATGTCGGCGGAACAGTTGTCGGAAATCGTCGAAACGATGCCGCCGGACGAGGCGGCGGACTTGCTCGAAACGATGGACCGACAGGTCGCGTCCGCCGTGCTGACGAAAATCGACGCGGAAAATTCGCAACAGATTCGCGAGTTGTTGAGTTACCCGTCGGACGCCGCCGGCGGCATTATGAGCAACGAATTTTTTCATCTCGACCCGCGCGCCACCGTCGGCGAAGCCCGCGAAAAATTTTTGCAATACCGCCCGGAAGCCGACGAATTGCCGGCGGTGGTCATCTGCCGCGACGATATGAAACTGCTCGGCGTGGTCCCGCCGGAAGAACTGTTGGGCGCGCCCGACGACAAGCCGATGAGCGCCCTGATGGAACGCGCCAGCATCACCGCGTCACCCTACGAAGACCAGGAGAACTGCGCGCGCTATTTCCGCCGCTACAACCTGAAAGTTCTGCCGGTCATCGACGCGCACCGGCGGATTTTGGGTTTGATTACGATTGACGACGTGCTGGAAATCATCGAGCAGGAAGCGGCGGAAGATATGTTCTTGATGGTCGGCGTCGGTAGCGAGCGTCCGCTCGAAGAAAGCACCTTGCGGCGGGCGCTGAAACGAATGCCGTGGTTCGTCGTAACCATTATCAATATGAGCATTCTGGGCTACATCATCCGCGCGTTTCAGCCGACGCTCGAACAAGTCGTGGCGGTGAGTTTTTTTATTCCGGCGATTATGGGGCTGTGCGGCAACGTCGGCGTGCAGGCGGCGACCATCACGGTGCGCGGGCTCGCCAGCGGCGAAATCAACTTTGGCGACACGCTATGGTTGCTCCGCCGCGAATTGTTGGTCGGGATGATTGTCGGCGTTTTTTGCGGCGTGATTTTAAGCGGCGTGTCGATGTTTTTGGAAGCGCGACCGACGGCGGTCGTCGTGGAAGAAACGTTTGCCTCGCCGACGTCCGGCGACGCGATTGTTACGCAGGAACAGTTGGAATTGTCGTCGCCGGTGCCGGATAAAATTTTCGGCTTCGTGCCGCGTTTCCCGTTGGCGGTGGCGCTGGCGATGATGATTGGCGCGCTCGGCGCGGTAACGCTCGGCACGTGCGTGCCGCTGTTTTTCCATCGTGTCGGCATCGACCCGGCAATCGCCAGCGGACCGTTCGTTACGACCATCGTCGATATCGGCACGCAAACGCTGTATCTGACGTTGGTAACGTGGCTGTTGGTTAGTTGAAAAGGCGGCGCTTGGCGGCGCAAGCGAACGGTTTATCGCTCGTCGCGCGCACTCGCCGCCAATTGTCGCAGGATTTTTACCGCGTGGGCGGCGGCGCCGAAGCCGTTGTCGATATTCATCACCGCCACGCCGGCGGCGCACGAATTTAACATCGCCAGCAACGCCGCGACGCCGTTAAACGACGCGCCGTAACCGACGCCGGTCGGCACCGCGATAACCGGCGCGGCGGTCAAGCCGCCGACGACGCTCGGTAGCGCCCCTTCCATTCCCGCGACGGCGATAATCACCGTCGCCGAACGCAATTTTTCCGTCGCCGCGAGCAGGCGATGCAAACCGGCAACGCCGACATCGGTCAGCGTTTCGACGCGCGCGCCCGCCATTTCCGCCGTCAGCGCGGCTTCTTCGACCACCGGCAAATCGCTGGTGCCGGCGGCGACGATTAACAACGTCCCCGGCAAACGCGGGCGCGGCGGCGGCGTGCCGAGCAACAACGCGCGTCCGCGCTCCTGCCGCGGCGCGTCCGGCCGGCGGGCAATCAGCGCGTCGCGAATGGCGGGTGTAACGCGCGTGAACAGCGCGTAGCCGAGACGCGCCAACATTTGCGCCGCGATGTCGGCGCATTGCGCGGGCGTTTTGAACTCGGCAAAAACCGCTTCCGGCAAGCCGCACCGCGCTTCGCGGTCAAAGTCAAGATTGATGGCGTCGGACATTTTTGTTTGCTCGTCAAAGTGGAGGGGGCGTCGCTTAAAACATACCCGCCGGAATTTTGCCATCGACCTGTTTAATCATCGCCGCCGGTCGCGCTTAAAAGTAAGAGAGAGTAACTTTCCCCTCGCCAGTTTCAACTTTCAACTTTTTCAATTAAATTTACACTTGCAGAGAAATGGGCAGTGGGCGGTTAAAAGTTTGAAAGTTGCAGTCGCGGTTATTTCCACTGTCCACGGCTCACTCACCACCGCCAACTGTCCACAGTCCACTGTCAACCGCCCATAGCCCACGCACCAATGTTCGCCTATCTCGTCAAACGCCTGTTAATGATGTTGCCGACGCTGTTCATTATTACGTTCGCGTCGTATGGAATGTTGCGCGTCGCGCCGGGCGACCCCGTCAAGGCGAATATGGCGATGAGCGAAGGCGGGGGCAAAAGCGGCGGCGGCGACGTTCAGCGCGAGGGCGAATCCGCCGCCGCGAAAGCGTTTCGCAAATACTACGGGCTTGACCAGTCCATCCTCACCGGCTATTGGTGGTGGCTGACCGGCAATCCGAACCTCCCCGACAGTCGCGGTATTTTGCGCGGCGACTTCGGCATTTCCCTCACTGTGTCGCTCGGCTCGCCGGTGTCCGCGATGTTGGCGCAACGCTTGCCGCCGACGCTCAAACTCAATTTATGGTCGCTGATTTTTATTTACGGCATCGCGATTCCGGTCGGGATTTACGCCGCTATTCACCGCCAGCGCCTGCTCGACCGCGGGAGCGCGCTCGTCTTCTTTTTGTTGTATTCGTTGCCGTCGTTTTGGCTCGGCTTATTGCTGATTATTTTCGTCTCGCGCTATCTCCCGTGGTGGCCCACGCGCGGACTTGACGCCGCGTTGCCGCTGACCGCGTCGTATTGGCAAGTTCTCGGCGAAACGGTTTGGCGCTATATTTTGCCGGTGTTATGTTTGTCGTGCGGCGGCTTGGCGTTTTTGAGCCGCTACTCGCGGTCGGCGATGCTGGAAGTTATCCGGCAGGACTACATTCGCACGGCGCGCGCCAAGGGCTTGCCGGAGCGCGTCGTCATTCTCAAACACGCGCTTCGCAACGGGATGATTCCGCTGATTACGATGTTCGCCGGACTGTTGCCCGGACTGATTAGCGGCAGTGTTTTTGTCGAAATTATTTTCGGGATTCCGGGAATGGGAATGTTGGCGATGGAAGCCATCGGCAGTCGCGACTATCCGCTGTTGATGACGCTCTTCGCGCTCACTTCGGCGCTGACGATGGTCGGAATTTTATTGAGCGACCTCGCGTATTGCCTCGTTGACCCGCGCATTTCGTTGGGCGAGAAAGCCAATTAACAATTAACAATTATTGAATCGTGTGCGGTGAAAAGCGGCGGTAAAAATGGAGCGTAGAATGGAGAAACCTAAAATTTACCTTGACACTTCGGTGGTCAGTTATCTTGACCAACAAGACGCGCCGGAGCGAATGGCGGAAACGCGGCGGCTCTGGGAAAAAATTAAAACCGGCGCGTATGAAATCGTCATTTCGAACGTCGTCAGTAACGAATTGGCGAATTGTGAGAAAGCCAAACAAATCGTGTTGGCGGGCTATCTGCGGCAAATTCCCTATATTCTGATTCACGTTGACGACGAAATGGTGGCGCTCGCCGAACAAATTGTCGATTTTAAAATTCTCAAACAAAAAAGTTTCGACGATTGTCAACATATCGCCGCCGCCATTGTCGCCGATTGCGATGCGATAGTTTCGTGGAACTTTAAGCACCTCGTCAATCCGCAAACGATGAAAGGCGTGAAAGTGGTAACGGCGTTGCGCGACCGCCGCGATTTATTGATTTATACTCCGTCCAGTTTAATTGATGAGGATAACGAAAATGATTAGAGACGTCCCGAAACCGTCGCTCAGTCCCGATTTTACGCTTGACGACATTCACAAAATCCGCCGGTGGCACGACGAAAAGTTACAGGGCGCGTCGCGCCGCGAAATTGTCGATTTTTACAATCGCGGCGGCGAGCGGTTTTATCAACTGATAAAAGCCGGCGGCGCCGGTTGTCGATGAATTGAACATTTGACCGCGTTGCCCGCCGCTCCGAGGCGGAAAGATACCAACTGCTCGACGCGCTCGCGGCGCTCATTCTGCTCATCGGACGCGATTTTTCCGCAATGGCGAACCGTTCTATTTATTCGCCCCGCGGTTTTTCCCGCCACCATTTTTGCCATTGTTCCTTTTCGGTCGGCGGAAAATTTTGACCGGTGAGCATTTTCAGCAATTCGTGCGCCGGATAAATCGTCGCGGGACTATGCTTGGCGTTTTCCGAAGAACTCCAGCCGTCGCGTTGCGCCTCGGCGGTGATTTCGCCGCCGGTCGTCGCCGCCGCGCCGTAATCGACGTTGGCGATAAGCGCTTCGATTAACCGGTCGTTGACCGTGGCGCGAAAAATTTCCCCCGCCCGCCGCCGCGCGCGGAGCGGCGGCGCTTTCAACACCATTTTCAACAACTGTCGGTGCATCGCCTCCGGCGGCGTCCACGCCGTCAACTGCGCCGTCAAAATTTTCAGCAACGCCGGCGAATTTTCATACCGTAGCCGCTTAATCAGCAACGCGAGTTTGCGCGCGTCTTTTTTCTGCGCGACGGCGTAATAAGCCGCCGCGCGGGCTTTGGCGTTCGTGTGGTTCGCGGCGTTTTCGAGCATCGTCCAGGCGTTGTCGCCGGACAAGGCGGCGAGTTGTTGTCCTAAACCATCCGCGCTGTCGGTCGGCGCGAGCCGCGCCGCGGCGTTCAGAATTCGTCGCAACGCCGCGCGATTGTCGGCGGTTTCCCGTTGCCGCCGGTCGCGGTCTTGCAAAAAAGCCACGGCGTCGGCGTCGCGCCATTCGCCGCGATAGAGTTCTTTGCCCTGCGCGCGTTGCGCCGCGTCGCGCGTTTGCCACTCGCCGTTTTGTTTGACGTAACCGGCGCCGCGCCGCGCTTCGGCGTCGTCGGGGTCGAGTTCGACCGCGTGTTGAAAGGCGTCTTTGGCTTGTTGGGGGAGGCGGTTTTCGCGGCACCAGCGCGCGAGTTTCAGCCACGCCGCCGCGTTGTCCGGCGGGGTGATGGCGAGCAGGTTTTCGTAACGCTCTTCGACGGTCAATTTTTTTTCGACGGCGCGGACTTCGTCTTTCGGAAAGCGGACAACCGAATTTTCGCCGAGTTTAATCGCGTATTCCTCGGCGGTTTCGGTAACGTTGCCGGACAGCGTCCGCCCGTCGGTCAAATGCAATTCGTCGGCAAAAATTCCCGACGACCAGCACGCAACGATAGACAGGAGGAGACGCATTTTTTTATCTATGGATTTGAGGTCGCGGGATAGCGATTGCCGATGACGTTATATGACCCGCCGGTCTTCCTGTTCTACCATCTGTCGCAGTTTATTCACAATTTCCGGTTCTTCCTTTAGTTCGCACAGCGGGCGCAGATTTTCGAGGACATAATTAAGGTCGAGTTTGCCGTGTTGCCGTTGCAGGATAGTGCGCACGTCCGCCCAATCCTTGTCGCGAGCGGCAAAAGATTTCGTGATGATTAAGTCCTCCGCCGAACAGGTGCGGAGGTCGTAGCCGGGCGCAAATTCAAACGTGGACGAATGGTCGATGATTTTTTCTTCATACCACAAACCGCCGAGTGAAAGGTCAACGCCGACGCCGTTGCTGGCGGTCAACAACAAAACGCGCCGGTTCCACATAAACTCTTTGGCGTCGGCACCATCGACTCGCGATTTGAAGTGAGCAAGCGCGGAATCGATATATTTTCCCTCGTCGCGGAATTGCGTTAATAGGGTGCCGTCAATGTCTTTGGTGGTTCGCGGTCGCCCCCAACGAATTACCGCCAACGCCCCGATAAACGCAAATCGCCATTGCTGACTTTCGCAAAAATTTTGGACTTCCAACGCCGCGTCGAGAATCGGTTTTTCAAGGTCATCCATTGGCTCATTCCTTTATGTCGTGCAAGCGCGGGAAAAATAACGTTGTTGCTCGATTAGCCCGCTGGTCGGCTCAACCGGTTCGCGTCGGCAAATCCAATCGCTCATTTGAAAAATTGCGCGCATTTCTTTTTGGCGCAAAGTCGCGTCTTCGTCCAAGGCGCGCATCTCCTTGACGGCAACCCGCTCCAACCATTCGCCGGTTGTTTTCCAGTTATCGACCCATTCTTTCGTCGTTAGCGGGCGCATAATTCTTTCCTCGCCGACAATGGCTCTTTACCGATTCGCCATAACACTTCGTTGACTCTGGTTATATGGTCGGCGCGCGCCTCTTCTTTCGTCATTTTTGACCGGCGTTCCGCGAGCGCGACCCTAATTCGATGAATTTCCTCTTCGTCAAATTCCATCGTCGTCCCCTCCTAAAAGAATGTCCGGCGTGATGATTTTCGTTAATTTCAGCCCCTCGCGCGTGTTCACGGTGTCAACCGCGCGCATTGCTTTCGCGTTCACAATATGTCGGCAATTCCACGAAACGGCGTAATCGCAGTTGGCTAAACTCGCGATGGCGAGGTGCGTCGCGTCCGTTTCGCTTTTGCGCTTCAAACCGCCTTCGCCGATATATTCGTTCGCGATTCGTTCCGTCTCGTCATCAACTCCGCAGTGTTCATATTTTATCGTTCGCAACTTTCCTTCCAGAAAACTTCGCTTCGGCTCGCCGCAATCTCTGATTTCGTCAAGCACCGGCGAACCAATCACCACTTCATATTCGCTCGCCGCGACCTTGCTCCACAAACGCAATGTTTCCGCCATCCGGTCGGGACGGTCGTCGGCTTGCAAATGACTTATCACCGAGGTTTCAAGGTAAATTTTCGGTTTGCGCATTTTCAGTCGCTCATTTTTTCGACAACGTTTAACCGAGATAAATACGCCTCCCGCTCACTCCCCCACGACCTTTTGCAACTCGACCCATTCTTTGGTAACGAGCAACACCGTCCGTTTGTCGCCGTGCGTGAGCGCGGCTTGGATTTTCAGCAGTTCGGGATACAGCGCCACGTCGTAATACGTCGCGGTCAGTTGCGAGTTTTGCGTAACGCGCAACACGTTGCCCTCGCCCGCGCCCGCGCCGCCGTAGCGCGTTTCAATTTCGACGCGGCTGTTTTCTTCGATGGGCGAGTGCCAGAGCAGTTTCGGCGGATAAATCAGCGGGCGAAAATTCTCCGGCAGAGAAATCACCGTGTTAATCCGCAACCGCCGATCTTCGCCGATAAACAGCGGATTAGTCCGCTTCGCCGAGCGGAAGTCGAACACGCGCCGCAAGGTCTCCGGCAAGCCCAAATACAAAAAGCCGTTGTCTTCGACCGCGTATTTCGGCACCCGCGCCGTGAATTCGATTTTTCCCGGATACGCCGAAAAATCCGTAACGTAATCGCTCGCCGCCGTCGCCGCCTGCGCCAAATTCGCGAGTTCGGTCTGGTGATAGCGCCGTTTTTCCTCCGGGCGCATTTCCGCGAACAACTTTTTATAGGCGTGATAATGACTGCCGGTGACAATCGCCGTTTTGCGAATCGTCGCCTCGCCGTCCGCCTTCAACGCGATGTTGTAAGTCGTCTCGTCCGCCAAAGCGAAATGCCGGTCGTTGCGCACGGTTTCCAGCGCGCCGGTTTGCAAATTCAGCGCGACCAAACCGTCGCTCGGCGTCGCGCCGAGTTGCGAGTATTGGTCGATGTCGTTCAGCCACACCGTCCGCCCCTCGACCGTCAGCCGCAACAACACGCCGCTGAACATTTGCGGATTCGGCAGGTGCAATTGCGGCAACGGCAAATTCACGCCGGCGCGATATTGGCTGACTAAAAATAATTCGGGATTGGCGTCCGGCACCGCCGCGAGCAACGCCAACCACAACGCCGCGCCGTCGGCGCTGTTGCCGTAGCCGTCGGCGAGAGTTTTATCCGCCGGCGTCGTCGTCACGGTCAGCGGCAAATCGCCGAACGACGGACCCGTCCGCCGGATGCTCGTCGCGAGGTCGTCAACCAACACGCGCAGTCCCGTCAGCGTCAGTTTTTTGCCGAGCGCGTTCCCTTTCGCCGCGGCGTTCGGCTGATTTTTCGCCGCCGCGAAAAGCGTTTCCCGCACGCTCGCCGCGTAATCCCGCCATTCGCCGGAGCCGGCGAACCACATCGGCGTGAAACTGCCGAGCGGCGGTAAAAAGTCCTCGTATTTCATTTGCGGCTCGTTGACGATTTCCCACAACGGCGCGCTGTCATCGACGCTCCGCGTTTCGTGGACGTTCAAGGTGGTCTCGACCGGAATGTTCATTCCCGCCGGCGCCCGCAACGTTACCGAGCGCGCGACAATCGGGGAAAATTCGCGAAACGTTTCCGCCGCGAAAAAGAACGGCTGGCGGCAGGTTTCGCGCAGGACGCGGTATTCGACGATGCTCCCGATTTCGACGTTCGGCAAATTGGCGACGAGAATTTTACCGCCGGGGTAACGCGGCGCGTCGCCGTTCCAACTTTGGTCCATAATGTTAACGGCGTTCGCGGCAATCGTCTGCACTTTACCGTTCGGCGCGATGACGACGGCGCGTTCCAACGTTACGTTTTCGACGGCGGGATTGTAGGCGATTTTGAGTTCGCTCTCGTCTTTCAGTCCGGCGTAGGTGAGAATTTTTTTGCGCGTCGTGCGCCGCTCGCGCCAACTGTGCGCGTCGATGACTTCATATTCCACGTCGTCGGCAAGAAAAACGCTGTCGGCTTGT
This sequence comes from Planctomycetales bacterium, assembly GCA_025997475.1. Classification (GTDB taxonomy): domain Bacteria; phylum Planctomycetota; class SZUA-567; order SZUA-567; family SZUA-567; genus MS499-59. The sequence goes on along the minus strand of BNUQ01000015.1, from coordinate 10,642 downwards.
TTGTCGAGCAACGCCTCGTTTTCGACGCGGCTGGTCGATTGCGCGAACACCGGCAACTTGCGCGCGTTGTATTCGACCGTTTTTAGTTGCTCTTTGACCTGCGCGTATTGCTCCGGCGAAATTTCCACTTCCCGCAAAATAAACTCGTTTTTGCCGCGCAACGATTTGCCGACCCGCGCCAGCGACCGCCGCCATTCGAGCGCCGGCGTTTCGACCGGCTTATACACCGGCATCGACAACTCGCGCGAAAATTCGGCGGGCAAATCAATTTTGATGGTTTCGCTGATGCCGCAGGTGCTGTCCAACACCAGCGGGAACCGCCGCTTTTCCAAACCCATTTGCCCCAGCATAAAATTGACCGCGCCGACGCGCGCGCCCAAAAACGGCGCCGGCAACAACGCCAAATTCCGCCCGCGAATCGCGATGTTGCGGGCGGCAAATTGCAGACGGACAAACAGCGGCTCGGCGGTGTCGAGCGGATTGTCCGGCGTCAGCGAAAACGCCGTCAGTTCCGCGCCGCCATACACCGCTTTGACGACGCCTTCAAAATAGCGCCGCCGTTCGTTCGGCGTAATCCGCGCGAAATAGCCGCGATATAAATTGTCGTTGATGCCGGCGAATTGGATGGTCGTGTCAACTTTCAAATCGCCCGCGGGCGAGAGTTCGCCGTCGGAGTCAATCGTCAGCATATTTTCCGCCGCCGGCGTGGTCGGCGACACGCGCAATTTTTCGCCGTTCGCCGCCGCGACGAGATAACTCTTGTCGCTCAAATAGTCCGGCAACAATTCCCGCGTGTTTTCGTCGGTCGAGTCCATCAACACATATTCGCCGTTGACTAACGCGGCGGTAACGGCGTGGTTGAAAAACGGCTGGGCGACCTCGGCGTCTTTTTTTATCTTGGTGTCGATGAGGACCGGAAACGCTTCGACGCCCGCGAGGCGCAACATCGCGACGAGGAGCGCGGCTTTGTCGCGGCAGACGCCGTGTTTTTCGGAGAACGTGTCTTTGACCGGATGCGGCTCGTAACCCGGCGCCGTTTCCTCGGTGGTTACGCCGACGTAGCGGATTTTTTGACTGACCCAGGTAAAGAGCCGCTGAATTTTTTCCCGCGGGTCGGTTTCGCCGCCGACGATTTTATTGACGGCGTCCTGCATCGCGGGCGACACGTCGGCGAGCGGCTTGGCGCACAAGTCGGCATACCAGCGCGAGATTTCTTCCCAGTCGGCGGCGGTGCTGACTAACAGCCGTTGCGTGCAGGCGAAGAGCGGCGGCATATTCGCTTCGGGGAACGCCTGCGGCACGTTGCGGATAATCCAGCGGTGGCGCGTAACCTCGCCGATGGGGTCGGGCGCGAACGTTTCAATCGTGCCGCGAATTTCGTCGCGAACGGCGATTTTTTTCAGCGGCAAACTTTTGGGGGCGTTGATTTCGATGGACTGCCACATCAGCGGGCGCGTTTGCTCCAACGAAAAAGCGTCGGCGAAAATGCCGCGCGCGCGCGGCAGGCGCGTGTTGTCGAACAGCAAGACATGCACGATGTCGCCGACCGCGAGACCGGGGACGTTGACCGTGATGACTTTGTCGTTGGGGTTGTAAATGTTGGCGCCCATCGAGTCGCTGTCGATGGAGGTGGAACTTTGCGCCGCAATGTCAATCGAGACGATCGCGCCGTCGGGCTTGATGATTTCGAGCGCCGCGACGAAGCAATCTTCGGGCAGTTGATAGGGAATGGTGTAGTAACTGGCGACGGTGGCGTTATTACGGCGCCCTTTTTCGGTGAGAATTTTAACGTATTGCTCGTCCCATTGGGTATAGGTGCCGTCGGGACGGTAATCGATGCGCGTGGCGCCGCCGAGCAGAACTTCATCGGCGTCGGGATATTTCGCGAGCGTCGCGGCGTCGCTTCGCCCCAACGTCTCGGCGCGGTTTAAGAGCCGTCGCCCCGCCGCCTCGCCGACGCCGGCAAGGTCGCCCGCCACGGCGAGCGGATTGACTTGCGCGGCGGCGATGTCCGTCGGCGCCGTAACCGTTTCCCCCGCGCCGGCAAAAGTCGAGAAAAACAAAACCAACGCGAGCAATTGCGTGAATAATTTATGATAAGACGGGTTCGACATATTTTTTCCTCGATGAATTAGGGGCGGGAAACTTCGGGAGAATATACGGCGGCGCCGCAAATTACCAATAACGTCGGCGAGCGTTTGCCGCGTTTCGGCGTGGAAAGTTGGCGGTTGAAAGTTGAAAGTTGAAAGTTGAAAGCTGAAAGTTGAAATTGCGCGAAGCGAATTTGAAAATCAAACTCCAAAATTCTTAATTCTTAATTCTTAATTCTTAATTGTTAATTGTTCTGGCGCACGGTTTCCCGCCGTTAAAACGGCGGGCTATTGAAGTTCGCCGCGCTTCGTGCACTTCAATCGGCGGCAATAAATTACCGCCGAAAACCGCTCTCCGCCCACCCTCACCACATCACGCACGCGCTTGGCGTCAGGCGGGCTTCTTCCGCGAGCCGCCGGTTGTTGCGGTAGGCGTCTTCAATCCACAGGCGCGGCGCGTGGTCGCGACAAAAACGACTGCCGGAAATGGTGTCGATGATGATGCAATCCGCCTCGCATCCCTCTTTTTGGCAGGGATGCCGGGACTCGACGAAAAGATGGCTGATGGCGTTGAGGTTTTCCATAACTCACCGACGGACGGCGCAAAAATAATCGCGTGCTAACTAATTACCGGAAAACGCACTTTCCTTTCACTCGCAACTCGCAACTCTCAACTCTAAACTCTCATCTCTAAATTGGCACGGCGATTGCGTTCCCGCCTCCGGTTTCTTTTCCGCCATTCGGCAAAACGGATTTTTCTGCCGGAAAAGTAAAGGAGTGCCGCCATGACTTTTCGCTCGTTCAACATCGGGATGACTTCCCTGCAAGCGACGCAATTGATGCTCGACACCACCGGGCATAACGTCGCCAACGCCACCACGCCGGGCTATTCCCGCCAGCGCGTCAACACCGAAGCCAGCAAGCCGCAACCCTACGGCAACGTCGCCGTCGGCACCGGCGTCTTGGTCAACGACATCACGTCCATCACCGATGTGTTTCTCGAACAGCAAGTCCGCGTCGCAACCTCGACCTACGGGCAACTCAACCAAAAAAACACCGGTTACGAAAATCTCGAAGCGTATTTCAACGAACTCACCGGCAACGACGTTTCGACGACGTTCAGCAATTTCTGGGACGCGCTCGACGACTTGAACGACCACGTCGAAGACCTCTCGACGCGCGCCAACGCGGCGTCCGTCGCGCAGACCTTCGCCGAAAGCGTCCAATCGACGCGGCAAAAAATTTACGACTACCGCGCCAACCAAAACCACGTTATCGTGGAAACCGTCGGCACGGTCAACGAGGTCTGCGCGCAAATCGCCTCGCTCAACGCCGCGATTATGAAAATGGAATCCTCCGGCGCGACCGGCGTCAAAGCCAACGACTTGCGCGACCAGCGCGAGGTCTTGGTCAAACAACTTTCGGGAATGATGGATGTCAACGTCAGCGAAGAAAAAAACGGCTCGTTCATCGTCGCGCAACACGGGCGGATGCTGGTGTTTGAAAATCAAACTTTTGAGTTGACGACGACGCGGGTGGAGCGCGGCGGTTTGATGGTGGACGACATCGTTTTCGTCGCCGACCGCGCCAAAGTGCAAATGGCGGACGGTTCGGTTTACGGAATGGTGCAGATGCGCGACGTGGTCGCGCTGTCGTATCAAAACGACCTCGACCAATTCGCCGGCGAAGTGATTTGGAATTTTAACCGGCAATTTTCGCAAGGCGTCGGGCTGACCGGTTTGAGCGAAATGACCGCCGACTATCGCATCATCGACCCGGCGGTAACGCTCGATAAATTGCAATACGAATTTACGCCGCAAGCCAACACGTTTCAAATCAAGGACGGCGTGTTTGAGGTCATCGTCTATGACGTGAACAGCGGCGAAGCCAAACACGTGCCGATTGACATCGACCTGACGAGTTCCGCCGACGACAAGCGGACGATTCTTTACAGCACCGAAGCGGTCGAAACCGCGCCCGGCGTGTGGACTTACAACCAGCCGGAAAATTCGTTGGTGCGCAAAATGCAGGACGCTTTCGACTCGGTCGCCGCGGGCGCGTTCACGGTGTCGTTGGACAAACTGAACCGCGTGTCGATTGTCGCCAATTCGGAGTCCACGCAGTTCGCGTTCGGGCGGGACGACACCGGCGTGTTGGCGGCGTTAGGGCTGAACACGTTTTTTAGCGGCAACAACGCGCAAACGATTACGGTCAATCAAACGATGCAGGACAATCCGCAATTGTTCGCGGCGGCGGATGCGTTTGTGGACGGCAATCAAATCAACATCCGCTCGCTTACGCATATGCGGATTGAGACGACGATGAAAAACGGCACGGCGTCGTTCGAGGATTTTTACAACGGCGTGGTCGGGCGCTTGGGGATTGAGTCGGCGCGCACGGCGTCGCTGTTTTCGGCGCAAGCCGATATTAAAGTCAGCGTCGAGAATCAGCGCGAAAGTTTGTCGGGCGTGAATATGGACGAAGAAATGACGAAGATGTCGCAATACCTGACGGCTTACAAAGCGTCGTCGCAATTCATCAGCGTCGTGAACCAAATGTTCGACAGTTTGCTGTCCATCGTCAATTAAGAACTCAAGGTTACGCGAATTTGTCATCATCAACTCCGCCTCGGCGGACGGGTCCGCTAAAAGCCCCGACCGGGGCTTAATGTGAATAACCCCGAGTGGAGCGGCGAGGTTCTATTCGCCGCGCAACTCGGGGAAAACGCCACCACCAACCACAACCCCGAAGGGGTTGAACGATGGTTGAACCTCTTCGGGGTTCGGTGATTGGGCGGCGTTATCCCCGACCGGCGCGACGATAGAACGTGTCGCTTGACGTTATTCACATTAAACGCCTACGGCGTTTTTTTAAGGATTTTATTTTTGTCAAGTCAGTTGCTATTTCTTGGCGCGCGTAACCTGAGTTAAGAATCAAGAATCAGACCCCTCTCCGAATAGCGAACAATTCCTCGGCGGTGAATTTTTAATCGTTAATGGCTCTACGCCATCAACTCGCGCAACTTTTTCTCCGAGACGGTCGTGAACGCGCCGAGTTCTTGCGCGAACAGCGTCAGGCGAAAATCCTCCAACAGCCAGCGGAACGTCCGCAATTTTTCCCGCCGCGGCGCGTCCGCGCTTTCTTGCCGGAGCGCCGCAAATTCGCGCGCGCAATAATCCCAAAACGGCGCGATGGTCGCGACGCGGGCTTCGTCCCGCGCCAAATTCGCCGCCAATTTTTGCAAGCGCAACTCGACGCCCTCGACGTAGCGCGGCAGACGCGGCAGATAGGTTGCGCCCGCGTCGCCGATAAATTGCGGATGGATTAACGCCGCGAAATGGCGGCGTAAATCGGCGTAGGAGGTCTGCCACGCCGGTTTGACCGCGCCGAAAATTTGTCCGTATAAACGCGACGCTTGCTCCAACGTCGCGCTCGCGGCGAGCGCCAATGATTGCGCCGACGGATACCAGTCGCGGCGAAATTTCTCGACCCATTGCGCGAATTCCGCCGCCGTGCGCGGCGGATAATTCCCGCCGGCGTCCGTCAACCAGCCGTCCGCCGCCGCGTCGAGAATTTTCTCCGGTAAGTTTTGCCCTTTGAGCGCGGAAAAAAATTGCCGCGCCGTCGCCGACAGCCCCAGCGATTTCGCGATTTTTTCGACTTGCGTCCCTAACGCCAAATACAGCAGACGCCGCAATCCTTTGCGCGTCGCGCGCGCCGCCGCCGCCGGCGTGTCGGACAGCAACAACGTAACGCTCGCGCCGCAATCCTGCAACGTCGGATAACCGACCGCGCCGCCGGACAGCGGCACGCTGAGCGGAAAAGCGAAGTCCCATTGGGTAATGCCGCTTCGCTCAAACGCATTTTTCGGCGCTTGCAAAAACGTTACTTTCGCCCGCGTCGCGCACGCGGTTTGCAACGCCGCCAAATCGCGCCCGCTACTTAAAACCGCGCCGTGTCCGTCCACCACGCGAAAATTCATCCGTAAAAACGGCGACAATTCGTCGGGACGAAAATCGTCCGCCGTAACTTTAACGCCCGTCGTCCGCCATAAAATTTCCGCCAACCCGACCAAAAAATTCCGGTCGTCTTTCGCCGCCGCCGCGCGCAGTTGCGGCAAAATTTTGTCGAGCGTGTCGCCGACCGGCGCAAATTCTTTCCGTAACGAACGCGGCAGACCGCGCAATAATTGCGCGACTTTTTCGCCGAGCAAACCCGGCACGAGCCACGCGAAAGCGTCCGCCGTCAATCCCGCCAGCGCCGCGACCGGAACGGCGCAGGTTACGCCGTCGTCCGCCGCGCCGGGGTCGAACTTATAGGAGAGCGCCAACCGGTAATCGCCGCGCCGCCACACCGGCGGAAATAAATCTTCGCTCAAGCCCGTCGCCGTCTGCAACACGATGTCGCTTTCGCGCAACAACAGCGGCTCGCGTCCGGCTTTTTTTTCGGCGTCAATCCAGCGCTCCAACGCCGTGCCGGTGTTGAGGTCGGGCGGCAGGCGTTCGGCGAAAAAAGCCGCGAGCGCGTCGGCGGAAATCAGCAAATCGCGGCGGCGCAATTTTTCCTCGCGCTCGCGCACTTGCGCGATGAGCCGCCGGTTGCGGTCGAGAAAATCCAACCGGCAACGCAGTTTTTCGTTGACCAAGCCCTCGCGAATAAAAACCGCGCGGGACGCCGCCGCGTCAATCGTGCCGTAATGGACGACGCGCCCGCGCACCACCGGCAAGCCGAACAACGTGGCGTTGCAGTGCGCGCGCACCACGCCGAATTTTTCGTCGAAAAACGGCTCGCTGTAACTGTATTTCAACAAATGCGCCGCTTCGCGTTCGAGCCATTCCGGCTCGATTGCCGCCGCCGTGCGCGCGAAGACGCGCGACGTTTCGACGATTTCCGCCGCCATCACCCACGCCGGTTTGCCCTTCACGCCCGACCCCGGAAAAAGCACAAATTGCGCTTCCCGCGCCCCGCGATAGATTTTCGCGTCCTCGTCCCAGTAGCCGACGCGACCAAGCAAGCCGGACAGCAGGGCGCGGTGCAAGTCGGGGGCGAGCAAGTTGGTCGTCGGTAGTTTGTCGTTGGCAGTGGCTTCATTGCGACGCGGGCGCGCCTTTTTTGTCGAGGGCTCACGGTCGGCATTTCTGTCCGCGACGGTCCGCCCGCTACTCGCTTCCGTCATTAAATCCGCCAATTGCGCCCGCGTTTCCCGCCATTCTTTCAGCCGCCGCCAACTCAAAAAATGCTCGCGGCAGAAATGGTGAAATTGGTTGCCGCTCAATTTTTCGCGCTCTCTTTCGACGTGATGCCATAAATGCAAAAAGGCGCGGAAATCGGAAAATTGGTCGGCGTAAGCGCGGTGTTTCGCGGTCGCTTTGCCGTCGGGCGGGCGCAAGCGCGGGTCGGCGACGGTCAGCGCGGCGACAATCGTCAGCGCGTCCGGCAAGACGCCGTAATGCGCCGCCGTCAGCAAAATTTTTCCGTAACGCGGGGAGAGCGGCAACGCCGCGAGTTGCCGACCGGCGGCGGTGAGGTTTAACTGTTCGTCCAACGCGCCGATTTCCTGCAATTCGGCGTAACCGGCTTTGACGAGCGCGCGCGGCGGCGGGTCGAGAAACGGAAAATCCTCGACGGCGCCGAGTTGCAATTCGCGCATCTGCAAAATGACGCCGGCGAGCGAGGTGCGCAAAATTTCCGGCGGCGTGAATTCTTCGCGGTCGGCGAAATCGGCGAGCGAATACAGGCGCACGCACACGCCCGGCGCGACGCGCCCGCACCGTCCGGCGCGTTGCGCGGCGGCGGCTTGCGACACCCGCTCGACCGGCAACATTTCGATTTGCGCCTTCGGATTGTAACGTTTGAGCCGCGCTAACCCGCTGTCGATGACGTAACGGACGCGCGGCACGGTAATCGAGGTTTCGGCGACGTTGGTGGCGACGATGAGGCGCGGCAAGTCGCGCGGGTAAAAAATTTGCCGTTGTTGTTCGGACGACATCCGCCCGTAAAGCGGCAAAATTTCGCGCGGCGGCAACGGCATATTTTCCAAGTGAGCGCACGTTTCGCGAATGTCCTGCTCGCCGGCGAGAAAAATCAGCGTGTCGGCGGCGCCGCGTTCGCGCCATAATTTCGTCACCGCCGCGCCGACTAAATGCGAGATTTCGTGATCTTCGTCCGGCGCGTCTTCGTCGCGCTCCGACGGCGGCGCGTAAAAAATTTCGATGGGAAACGTCCGCCCTTCGACATTCAACACTGGCGCGCCGGCGAAGAATTGGCTGAACCGCTCGACGGCGAGCGTGGCGGAACTGACGATAATTTTCAGGTCGCGGCGGCGGTCGGCGAGGCGGCGCAAACCGCCGAGCAAGAAATCGATGTTGAGCGTCCGCTCGTGGGCTTCGTCGATGATGACGGTGTCGTAGCCGCGCAAGAGCGGGTCGCGGCGGGCTTGCGCGAGCAACACGCCGTCGGTCATAAATTTGATTTGCGTTTGCGGACCGCTTTTTTCGGCGAAGCGGATTTGATAGCCGACGATTTCGCCGAGCGGCGCGGCGAGTTCGCTCGCGACGCGCTCGGCGACGCTGACGGCGGCGACGCGGCGCGGCTCGGTGCAGGCAATCGCGCGGCGTCCGAGTTCGAGACAAATTTTGGGGATTTGCGTGGTTTTGCCGCTACCGGTGGCGCCGGCGACAATCACGACTTGGTGGTCGCTAATCAGCCGCGCCAGTTCGCCGCGCGCTTGCGTTATCGGCAGTTCGTCGGGATAGGTGAAGAGCATTAGACCTGTTCGCTAACCGTGAGAAGAATAGAGCAATTACGAACGACGAATTGTAGAGCAACGGCAAAAAAAATCCGCCGTCATCGCCAACCTCCGCCGAAAGAAAGAAGTTCGACTCGTTTTTTGCCGTCCGGTCTGCCGTAAAAGTCGAAGTTAAATTTTATGGCGGGCGGGTTGAAACGGGCGGACGATGGTGCAATGTCGGCAATGCAAACAGGTGCGGGACGGCGGCGATTTTCGTTTGCCGCGCGCGGCGGAATTGGACGATAGCGTGCGCCCGACTTATTGCCCGCGGTGCGCCGCCGCGTTGTTGCGTCAGATTCAGTCGGGCGATTGGGCGCGGGCAAAGACGCGCGTCGCCGTTTGACCCTTTTGCCCCCGGTAAGGAAAATTTCCCATGAAAAAATTTATGAGTTTTACCCTCCTGTCGCTCGCCGCTTTTTTGCTCGCCGCTTGCGGCGCGGACGCAACTTCGGAAAGGACTGCCGTGGCAAAATCCAAAAAGAAAAAAAGCGTTTCCGCCGCCGCCGGCGAGAAACCGGCGCAAGTCAAACTCACCACCAACGTCGGCGAAATCGTCATCGAACTGTTCCCGAAAGAAGCGCCGATTTCGACGGCGAATTTTCTCGCCTACACGCGCGACGGCTTTTACGCCGGCACGATTTTTCACCGCGTCATTCCGAATTTTATGATTCAGGGCGGCGGCATGGACGGGCAATTGCACGAAAAAGACGGCAAAAAAGCGCCCATCAAAAACGAAGCCGATAACGGTTTGAAGAATTTGCGCGGCACGCTGGCGATGGCGCGCACCGGCGAAGTCAACAGCGCGACCTCGCAATTTTTCATCAACCTGAAAGACAATGCGTTTTTAGACCACGGCGCGCGCGATTTCGGTTACGCCGTCTTCGGCAAGGTGGTCAAGGGAATGGAAATCGTCGATAAAATCGCGCTCGTCCGCACCGGCAACGCCGGCTTTCATCAAGACGTCCCGCAAACGCCAATCGTGATTGAAAAGGCGGAAGTGGTGGAATAAAGAACAATTAAGAATGCAGAATTAAGAAGTAAGAACGTGTTGACAAATTAATTTGAAATTGAGGCGTTGATCGGTAAGATGTTATTCGGGAATAAGTTGAACCTTGCCGCCGGAGAAAATTATGCCTCGCACTGCCTACGACACCGATTTAACTGATGACGAATGGAAATTGTTCAAAGAGAAACTCGACGAAGCCCGTCGTTCCAAATGTGGGCGTAAACCTGATATTGCGCGTCGCGAAATCGTTAATGCCGTGCTTTACCGCTTGCGTACCGGTTGTCAGTGGCGCAGTTTGCCTCACGATTTCCCCGCGTGGAACACGGTTTTTCAGACCTACCGGCGTTGGATTAAAATCGGTTATTGGGAAAAAATTCACGATGCTCTTTGCCGCGACGCTGGAAATCGTGGAGCGCAATAGCGATTTACATACGTTCAAGGTGTTGCCGAAACGGTGGATCGTCGAGCGCACTTTCGGGTGGTTGATGTTTTGGCGAATTTTCAATCGGCATCACGAGCGTCAGCACTTAACGGCGGAAAATATTATGCGGATTGCGATGACTAAAAATATGCTCCGCTACCTGACCCTAAAAAATCCGACAACCATTAAATAAATTGTCAACACGCTCTTAGACCGGCGGTAAGCGGCAAAGAGCGCGCGTCTTACCCCGGACTAACTATGCGCCGCGCTTTCGGCGCGACCGGCGGAAATTATTTATTGCCCGATTAACCCGCCCTGCATTTTGCTTTGCTCGC
>BNUQ01000014.1 GCA_025997475.1 Planctomycetales bacterium | reverse complement strand
CCCTACCCGACGCTCTTCCGTTCTCGGGTCGATTTTTTCTTTAATTTCCGCGATTATCGCCGCCGCCGTAATTTCTTTACGCGGCGCGTCTTTCGTCGGAGAGCCGCTTTTGGCGGACGCGGTGAACAGACCGGTAAGCGGCGCGCTCCACGCCGCCATTTTCGCGCGAAGCGACGCGGTCGTCGCGTCCCGTTCCCATTGGCAATCCTCCGCTTCGTGCAGGACGTAGCCCGCAATGAACGCGACGACGACGCAAAGCAAAAATAAAAAGACGCCGCAACCGCAACCTTTTTTCTTGTGCGAAGCGCGGTCGGGGGCAAACGGCGGTAACGATTCGGCGGGCATAGGTTTCTTTCCGAGAGAACAAAGGTTTTGTTTTCAAACCTAAAAATAAGTATCGCACGGAGGCGCCGAGAACACGGAAGTTGCTCTATTCAATTGCCACGCCTTTTAAGGCGTGGTGGACGGTCAAAAAAGAAAGGGGCTTTAGCCCCAATAAACCATTCGGCTAAAGCCGGTCATTTTTTAACGCTAACCACGCGCTAAAGCGCGTGGCAATTGAATAGAGCATCCTCAAATTGATATTTCTTCGTGTCCGCCGTGAGAGATGCAAAAAAATAAGTTGGGTCAAACACAAAAAAGCGGCGGGATTTTACCCGCCGCTTTGGTCTCGCAATGGTTTGGCATTTTTAGTTGATAGTTTTTAGTCGGTAGTGGTTAGCGGCGGAGTTGTCAAAAAATCGCCGAACGAACACCGGCGCGATTTGAAAATAAAAATTCCATCACGACCAAACGACTGCTTTAGCGCACGTGTTCGATTTTGTTGTCTTTGCGTCCGCCGAACAGCGAAATCGGGGCGCACCCCTTTTTCGGTTGCGCGGGGCGCGGCGCGGGCGCGACCGCCACCGGCGGTGCCGCTTCCTGCCGGTTTAAGACCCAAACCAATCGTTCCGGTTTGATGACGCGCGTGGTCGAGACCTCGTCGTATTTCGCCGGAATTTGCACGCGGCGTTTGCCTTCCGGTTCGACCATCACCTGCCGTTGCACGGTTTCGTATTTCGCCGGAATCGTGTCGTAGCGATATTTCGCCGGTTCCGCCAACACTTTTTTGTCGATGGTTTCATACTGCGCCGGAATTTTCACCTCTTCGACCCGCGCGGGGCGCACGACTTTTTGCGTCGGCATCGTGCGTTTTTGCGCCGGCACAAATTTCTCCGTCATCCGCGCCGGTTCGACCAAGCGGGTTTTCGTTACCGTGCGATATTCCGCCGGAATCGTCCGCGTCGAATAACATTCGACTTTATTGCTGTCGGTGTCGCACCCGGGGACTTCGACGCGAATGGTGCGCTCCGGCTGAATCATCACCCGCTCGGTGTAGGTGTCGTATTTGGCTTCCTGCATCACCTGTTCGCGACTTTCCGGCGCGACGACGACTTCTTCGTTGACCGTCGCGTATTCCGCCGGCACCGTGCGATACTCGACCGATTCCGGCTTAATCAAGCGGCGCTCCTGTTGGTCAACATAACGCGCCGGCGCGACCAACACGGCTTGTTTGCGCTCCGGCTCAATCATCACTTGTTCGGGGCGGAGTTCATACCGCGGCGGCACGGATTCGTAATACCACGATTCTTCGCGGACTTTGACTTTGTTGCGCACGGTTTCGGTCGCCGCCGGACGTTTTTCCAAACACCAAGCGTAGCCCTGCGGCGCCAACGGCGTCGTTTGCCCTTCGACGAACGGAATTTCGTCGCCGGGTTGATACTGCCGCCCACCGTAATTCGTCCCGCCGGTCGGCTGTCCGTTGAGGATGTCGGGATAATTGGTATCCGCCGCGTGAACGCCGACCGACAGGGCGCCGGCGAGCAACACCGCGCCGATTTTTCGCATTTGTTTCATAGTGTCCTCCATTCAGACGTAATCGATAATTCAAGAGACAACGGTTTATCGACGCGATTGTAACTTTCTCCGTAGATTTTTCACGTTTTTTTTTCCATTTTAAGTTGGCGGCGGGCAGTTGTGAAGCAATTAACAATTAACAATTAAAAATTAACAATTGTGGAGTTTGGTTTTCAAATTCGCTTCGCGCACGTTCAACGTTCAACGTTCAACGTTCAACTTTCAACTTTCAACTCTCAACTGCTCACGCAAACAATTCCCCGACGCACACGCCATACGCGGCGGTTTCGAGGTTGACATTCTCAAAGCGTTCGCCGGCGCGGGTGAAACGAATTTGCAAATCTTCGCCGCCTTGCGAATGGACCCGCACCGGCAATGCGCCGCCGGCGAAAACGTCCGCCCACTTGCCGCGCCGCCACGCCGCGAGCGCCGAGGCAATCGAACCGGTGCCGCACGATAAGGTTTCGTCTTCGACGCCGGTTTCAAAAGTGCGCAGGCGGATTTCACCGGCGGCGATTATTTCGACGAAATTCACGTTGACCCCGCCGACGGCGGCGAATTGCGGATGCCGGCGCAATTCCCGTCCGCGCCGCCGCACGTCCACCGTCGCCACCGCGGCGACGAACACGACTAAATGCGGCACGCCGACGCGCCAATAATCGCCGGAAACTTTTTCGCCGTTTTCTAACCTCACCTCCACCGGCGACTCCTCGACCGGCGGCGGCACGAATGTTTGCCAACGCGAATTGTCGAGCGGTTTGCCGCGAACTAAACCCGCCGCCGTCTGCAATAAAATTTCGCCGTCCGCAGAGTCGTCGCCGAGCCAGCGCTCGTCCAACGCCAATTTCATTAAGCACGTCGCGCCGTTGCCGCAGAGCGGCGCCTCGCTCCCGTCGGCGTCGAAATAGCGCATCGTCAAGCCCGCGCCGCCGGTCGCTAACGCGCCGAAAATCACGCCGTCGGCGCCGACGCCGTAACCGCGGCGACACCGGCGGGCAATCAAATCCGTGCGCGTCGCCTGCGCGGCAAGAACTCCGTCGTGGCGTCCGTCGCGGTTGTCAAAAACGATAAAATCGTTGCCGCCGGCGGTCATTTTGTAGAAAGGGATTGCGGACATTTTTTTGAGTGGGCAGTGCGTAACTGGCGATGGACAATGAATCGTGGGCAAAAAGAATTAACCGTTAAAAACGGCGTTGTTGCAACGGATGCGCTCCCGCGATTTCGCGCGGCAACAAACGGAAGCGAAAATCAATTGCCACCGCTTAAATCGCTATCAAGACCTATAACCGCAACCCCGGGGCGGGGCTAACCGCCGCCAAGTATAACCACGTTGCAACAACGCCGTTGAGAGTTGAGCGGCGAGAAATCAAACAACTTTAACTTGAAAGCGTAGGGACGAATTCGCCCCTACGCTCCTATTCTCTAAACTTTCAACTTTCAACGCTAAACTTTGCTCTTCTCAACTCTGTTTCTTTTGCGGCTTAAATTCTTCGAGCGGGTCTTCCGACAGCCAGTCGGCGTCGATTTTGCACGGCTTGACGTTCCAGATGTCTTTCGCGTATTCGGCAATCGTCCGGTCGGACGAGAACTTGCCCGAACACGCCACGTTCATAATCGCCATTTTCGCCCAGCGCGCCGGGTCCTTATACGTCTCTTCGATTTTCTTTTGCGCGTCGATATAACTGCCCAAGTCCGCCAAGTGCAGATAAAAATCGCCTTTTTCGAACAGCGTTTCGCGAATCGGCTCAAAAATGCCCGGCTCGTTGATGTTGAAATGACCGGAGAAAATCAGGTCAATCGCTTCGCGAATTTCGTTGTTGGTTTCGTAATACTCCTGCGGACGATAGCCGCGCTCGCGCAATTCTTTGACCTCTTCCGCCGTCAGCCCGAACAGGAAGAAATTTTCCTTGCCGACTTCTTCCAGCATTTCGACGTTCGCGCCGTCGAGCGTGCCGATGGTCAGCGCCCCGTTCATCATAAATTTCATATTGCCCGTGCCGGACGCCTCCGTGCCGGCGGTCGAAATTTGCTCGCTGACATCCGACGCCGGCACAATTCTTTCCGCCGAGGACACGCGGTAATTCGGCACGAAAAAGACGTTCAACTTCGACGACACCTTCGCGTCGCCGTTCACCATCGTCGCGATGTTGTTAATCAATTTGATAATCAGTTTCGCGATAAAGTAACCCGGCGCCGCTTTGGCGCTGAATAAAAACGTGCGCGGCACAATGTCTTCGCCTTTGCGAACACGGTTATACAGCACGACGATGTGGAGGGCGTTCAACAGTTGCCGCTTGTATTCGTGCAACCGTTTGATTTGCGAATCGAAAATCGAGTTCGGGTTAATCTTGAAGCCATACAACTCTTCCGCCCAGCGCGCGAAGTCCTTTTTCGCCTGCTGTTTGACCTCCATAAATTGCTTCTGGAACGCCTTGTCGTCGGCGAATTTCGTCAATTTTTTCAATTCGCTCAAATCGGTAATCCATTTGTCGCCGATTTTGCCGGTGATGAGTTTCGCCAACGCCGGATTGGCTTTCAGCAAAAACCGCCGTTGGGTAACGCCGTTGGTTTTATTGTTAAAGCGCTCCGGGAACATTGCGGCGAAGTCCGGCACCACCCGCTCTTTCAGCAGTTGCGTGTGGAGCGCCGCGACGCCGTTGACCGAGTGGGAGCCGACAATCGCGAGGTTCGCCATTCGAATCTGTTTGGTGTCGCCTTCTTCGATGAGCGACAACCGCTGAATTTTGCCGGTGTCGCCCGGATAGCGTTGATTGACGACCTGCAAAAATTTGGCGTTGATTTCATAGATGATTTCGAGATGGCGCGGCAACAATTTCTCGAACATCGGCACGGGCCATTTTTCCAACGCCTCCGGCATTAGCGTATGGTTGGTGTAGCCGAGCGTCGGGACGGTAATCGCCCACGCCTCGTCCCAGTTCAGCCCCTCTTCGTCAATCAACATCCGCATCAATTCGGCGACCGCGATGGACGGGTGCGTGTCGTTCAGTTGCACCGCCGCGAAATTCGGCAAATCCTTGAACGGCAATTTCGATTTTTTGAACCGCCGCATAATGTCGTGCAGGGCGCAACAAACGAAGAAATACTGCTGTTTCAGGCGCAGTTCTTTGCCGAGATAAAAACAGTCGTTGGGATACAACACTTTCGTCAGATTTTCCGCGCCGACTTTGTTGCCGACGGCGGACACGTAGTCGCCGGAATTAAATTCCTCAAAGTTGAAATCGTCGGTCGCCTTGGCGCTCCACAGGCGCAAGGTGTTGACGGTTTTGCCGCCGTAGCCGACGACCGGCATATCGTGCGGAATGCCGAGAATCTGATTGGTTTCAATCCATTTTTTCTTGCCGTCGATTTCCGCCACCCGCCCGCCGAAATTGACGCGGACGGAAATATCGGCGTGGACGATTTCCCACGGACAGCCGAAACGTAGCCATTCGTCCGGTTGTTCGACTTGATAACCGTTTTTGAACGTCTGGCGGAAAATGCCGTAGTCGTAGCGCAAGCCGTAGCCGAACGCCGGTAAGTCGAGCGTGGCGAGCGAATCCATAAAACAGGCGGCGAGACGACCGAGACCGCCGTTGCCGAGTCCGGCGTCGAGTTCTTCTTCGCGGACATCCTCCCACGTCATACCGAGTTCGGCGAGACCTTTGTTCAGTTCGTCTTCGAGTTGGAGATTGATGATATTGTTGCCGAGCGAGCGCCCGATGAGAAATTCTAACGAAAGATAATAGACGCGCTTGACGTTTTGGTCGTAGTGTGAGCGTTGCGTGGCGAGCCAGCGATTAACCAACCGGTCGCGGACGGCGAGGGAAAGCGCCACATATTTGTCGTGCGGGCGGACGGTGTAGCGGTCGTCGCAGAGCGTGAATTTAAGTTGCTCGGCGTAGTCGCGGGCGATGGTGTCGTTGCCTTCGCGATTGGTTACTTGGTTTTTCATCGGGTTTCCTTTCGGCGGGAAAAGTCGGCGCGGGATTGTAGGAACCGCCAAATTCAATGCAACACAAGTTCAGCGTTGAAAGTTAAAAGTTGAAAGTTAAGAAAACCGCACCGGTCGATAGACGATGGCTCTTTTCTCAATTTCTAACTTTCAACGCTGAACTTCTAAACTTTCAACTTTCAACTTTCAACATTTGCACTCTCAACTCTAACCGCACTATGCCTTGTTTTGGCGAAACGGCGCTTTACAATCCGGCGATGTTTATCGCTTTATCGCGACGCAAAACCGAAAGGAGTCCGATGGAATCGACGCATAACCGCAACCACCGCCATTTGGCGCGGCGGGAGTTGTATTTCTATCCCGAAGTTACCGACACGGACACCGGTCTGCCGTTCGGGCGGTTGATTGATATGCACGAAGAGGGGTTGCTGGTGATGCGCGACGACGGCGCCGCGCCGTTGCCGCTCGGCTCGATTTATCATATCGGTATTCGCGTGCCGAAGGCGCTCGAACTCGACGGTCTGAAAGACGCCAAAGCCACCGTGCAGGTGCGATGGAGCCGCCCTTTCGGTCCCCGCGCCGAAGACGGAATGGTCTCTATCGGCGCGCAATTCGTGGAGTTGCCGCAGACCTCGCGCACGGCGCTCCGCCTGTTAATCGACCGTTGCGAATTGTCGCACGGCGGAAACGACGACGACGACGAGGCGAATCAAAGTTAAAAGTTAAAAGTTAAAAGTTGAGAAAAGAGCCATCGTCGATTAACCGGTGCGGTTTTCTTAACTTTCAACTTTCAACGCTAATCATTGAACTCTAAACTCTAAAACCGAGGGCTTTCCCGTGAGTGATAACCAGGAAAAGGTGTTGGTCGTTGACGACGACGAAATCAACGTGATGACGTTGGAAGCGCAGCTCGAACAGACCTACGCCGTCATTACCGCGCTCGACGGCAGAGACGCGCTGGCGAAAGTAACGGCGCACGAGCCGGACTTAATGTTGCTCGATTTACATATGCCCGGCATGGACGGCTTCGAGGTGTTGACCGAACTCCGCAAGCGCGGCGAAACGTTGCCCGTCATCTTCGTTACCGGCGAAGAAAACGACGACGCCCAAACGCGCGGCTTTAAACTCGGCGCCGCCGACTACATCCAAAAAGGCGAGTCGCCGGAAATCGTCCTCACCCGCATTCGTAACCAACTTGAAATCGCGCGTTACCGCGACCAATTGGAAAGCATGGTTGACGAACGCACCAAAGCCGTCCGCGAAACGCTGAACGCCGTCGTCGTCGGAATGGCGTTGCTGGCGGAATGCCGGGACCCGCACACCGGCGCCCACATCAACCGCGTCCGCTCGTATTGCGAAATCATTTGTGAAAAAATGCTCAAACTGCAAATTTATCCCGAAGTCAGCGAAGTCGAATACGCGCTGATTAGCGACCTCTCGCCGGTGCACGACATCGGCAAAGTCGGCGTGGACGACAGCATTTTATTGAAGCCGGGGCGGCTGACGCCGGAAGAATTTAAGGAAATGGAAAAGCACACCGTTTACGGCGAGGAAACGTTGCTGAAAACGCGGGCGTTCCTCAATTCCGGCGACGTGTCGCTGATGAACGAAATCAGCAAACTCAAAGAAGCCGCCGAAAACAGCCGCTCGGTCGAAGCGCTTCGCAAGAGCGAAGAGTGGCTGAATTACCGCAACTCGTTTTTGCGCGTGGCGACGGAAATCGCCGTCGGGCATCACGAGCGCTGGAACGGCACGGGTTATCCTTACAAACTCGCGGGCGAACAAATTCCGCTGTCGGCGCGCATCGTGTCGCTCGCCGATATTTACGACGCCCTGACCAGCGTCCGCCCGTATAAAAAATCGTTTTCGCATCAGGAAACGATGGACATTTTGTTGAAAGGCGACGGGCGCACGATGCCGGAACACTTCGACCCGAAAATCCTCGCCGTCATCGCCGCGACCGCCGACGAACTCGAAACGGAAATGCGCCGGTTGCAAGCGGACGAAACGCCGGCGGGGCATTCGGCTTGAAAGTGAACGGCGGACGGCGAGCCGTGGGCAGTGGTTGCTCTATCCGATACGCCACGCCTTTTAAGGCGCGGCGGGCGGTTAAAAAAGAAGGGCTTTGGTCCCCAAAGAAAAAGACCCTTCGGCTAAAAGCCGGTCGTTTTCTATCGCTAACCCCGCGCTAAAGCGCGAGGCAATTGAACAGAGCGTTTCCCCTTGATATTTCTCCGTGCCGCCGTGCGAGAAAAACCGCGGTCGATTAAACAACTCAGTTTTTAAGAATTTTTATGAGCCCGTATGTTCGGAATTTTTGAAAAAATCGGCGGTTATTTTACGAATTTGCTCGCGGACACCGGCGCGTTCGTAACGTTGTTTATCGGGATGTTCGCGTCGTTGCGCCGCGCCGCGCCGCCGTGGCGGGAAATCGTGCGTCAAAGTTATTTCGTCGGCATCGAGAGTTTGCCGGTCATCATCACCACCGGCGCGTTTGTCGGGATGGTCATTTCGTTTCAGTCGTATAACCAACTGTTGCGGCTCGGCGTTACCAGTTGGGTCGGTCCGCTCGTTACCGCGTCGCTGGTGTTGCAACTCGGTCCGGTGTTGTCCGGCGTGATGCTTGCCGGTCGCGTCGGTTCGGCGATGACGGCGGAACTCGGCACGATGGCGGTTACCGAGCAAATCGACGCGCTCCGCACGATGGGCGTCAATCCGCTGAATTACTTGGTTTTTCCGCGCGTGCTGGCTTCGACGGTGTTGTGTCCGCTGTTGACCTCGTTCGCGATTTTATGCGGCACGGTGGCGGGCTTCGGGTTGTGCATTTACGGTTTGGGGATTAACGGTCATTATATGTGGGTGCAGTCGAAGGCGTTTTTGCATCCGCTGGACTTCGCCGAGGGCTTGACCAAAGCGGCGATTTTCGGTTGCGCGATGGCGGTGATTTGTTGCCAAAAAGGCATTACCACGCGCGGCGGCGCGGAAGGCGTCGGCAAGTCAACGACCGCGTCCAACGTGCAAACGTGCATCGCCATCCTGTTGCTTAACCTGTTGGTTACGATGGTGTTTTCGCAGATAAAAAACGCGTTGCTGTGAAAAATTGAAAATTGAAAGTTAAAAGTCGAACCGACCGCTTTTAATTTTCAATTTTCAACGTTCAACTTTCAACTTTTTTAACGAGGGAATTATGCGTGTCTTAATCCTTGGCGGTTTAATGGCGGTTTTGGCGTTGTTCAGCGCGGGCGCGGCGGATTTCACGCCGCCGCCGGACACGCCGGTAATTCCGTGGACGCGGTTTAGTATTCAATACGCCGTGCGCGTCATCGGCGGCGAAGCGCCGACCGGCGTCTATTTTTACGCCACCAAAGACGGCGGGCAAACGTGGTCGCTTATCGGCGAAGACCCCGACCGCCAAAGCCCGATGCTCGTTACCGTGCC
The DNA here is from genome assembly GCA_025997475.1 of Planctomycetales bacterium. Lineage (GTDB taxonomy): Bacteria > Planctomycetota > SZUA-567 > SZUA-567 > SZUA-567 > MS499-59. The sequence goes on along the minus strand of BNUQ01000014.1, from coordinate 32,445 downwards.
GAGCGAGGGCGCTTACGGTTTTATCACCGTCATCACGACGCGCAATCGTCCGCCGGTCGCGCCGCGCCCCGGTATGCGCCCCGAAAAATACGTCATCGTTGACCGCACGCCGCCGACCGCGCGCTGGTTTTCGCCCAATCCCGCGAGCGGCGAGGTCGCCGCCGGCGTGGAGGGAATTACCTTGCAATGGGAAGCGCAGGATTTACATCTCGGCGCGGCGCCGGTCAATATCGACTACTCGACCGACGGCTTGCTGTGGTTGCCGGTGCGCTACGATTTGCCCGCCGTCGGGACTTACAACTGGACGCCGCCGGCAATCGCCGCCGACGAAGCGCAATTGCGGCTGACCGCGAAAGACCTCGCCGGCAATCAATACTCGACGCGGACGCGCGTTAAATTGCATTTCGACCGCACGCCGCCGGCGGTAACGATTTTAGGACCGGAGGTCGTCGGTCAGCCGGACTTCGATATTGAGTTCACCGCCGAAGACGAAAGCGGCGTGGCGAGTATGGACCTTTATTACAGCACCGACTACGGCAACTCGTGGACGCTTTACGGACCGGTGCGCGGCTCGCCCGCGCATTTTGCGACGCCGCTCGCCGCCGAAACGGTCGGCTTGTATCTCGCCGCCGTTGACCGCGCCGGCAATCGTCTGCCCGCGCCGGTTGCCGGCACGCCGGCGATGCGCGAAGTGCGCCTCAATCAGCGACCGCCGCAAGTCGAAATTTTGGCGCCGTTCAATATCGCCAACAATATGATTGACGCGAACACGCCGACGATGTTGACGTGGAACACGGTCGAACCGTATCCGCAAGACCGCGGCGCGACGCTCGAATACTCGCTCGACAGCGGGCAGACGTGGTATTTGATTGCCGCCAATCAGCCGAACAGCGGCTCGTATCCGTGGACGCCGCAAATGGACGCGCGCAACGTTTTGGCGCGGGTCAGCGTTACCAATCGTTTCGGCAACCGCGGACAGGCGACCAGCCAATTTTTCCAAATTTCGGCGAACCGTCCGACGACGAATATCTCCAACGTAACCCCGCTCGGCGGCGGGTCGTTGCCGCTGACCGACGGCGCGATTCCGCCGGTGGCGAGCGCCGAAATTTTGGCGCCGCAGAACGACCGAATGTTCAGCCCCGACGAAGTCGCCGGACTGATGCGCTCGCCCTCGTCGCGTCAACCGGCGTCTTCCGCGCCGACGAGTAATGACGACGGTTTAATCGTGCCGATGCCGGCGAATAACGCGCCATCGACGGTTGACGCCGCGACGAATTATTTTGGCGATACGGACATCCCGATGCCGGCGTCGGTCGGCGTGGGCAACGCGCCGGCGCAACCGGAAGCGACGCAGTCGGGACCGACGCAGTCGGGGACCGCGCCAATCGCGAGCGTTCCCGCCGCGCCGTCCGCTCCGGCGGCGAATGTCGCCCCCTCGACGACGGTCGAACAAATTACGCCGCAAGACGAGAAAGACCCGTTTGCGATTCTCGACAACAGTATTCCGGCGCTTGACCGGCAGGTTCCGTCGCTGGATAGCAATGCGACGATGTTGGATATGAACATTCCGGCGTTGAACGACGCGGCGCCGCCGCTCCCGTCAACGCCCGCGACCCAGCCGGTGGCGGCAATTCCGGCGGCGCCGCCGGCGTTGGAGCCGAAAAAGACGGTCAGCCCCGAACAGGTGGCGACGTTGGTTAAACAGGCGCAGGCGGCGATTGAGCGCAATGATTTCAACGAAGCCGAAACGTTGGCGAACGAAGTGTTGTCGGCGCAGGAGCAAAACGCGGCGGCGGACGCGGTGTTGGCGCAAGTGCGCACCAGTCAGGGACGTTTCGCCGAGGCGATTGATTTGGCGACGCGCGCCACGCGCAACGCGCCGGGCGATTTGAACTATTTGGAGGTCTTGAGTTACGTGCAATACGCGGAAGCCAACCGCTTGCAGTCGGCGTTGCGGTCGGGCAGTGTGCCGGCGGGCGACCAGCAAACGGTGAGCGCGCAAATCATCAAGTTGCTCAACGACGCGGAAACCGAGTATCAACAATTGGCGCTGTCGCCGAAAAAAGAGCAGGAAAAGAGCGCTTATTTCCGCTTGGGGCAAATCGAGTATTTCCGCGGCACGCGCATTTTGACGGACGACGCGCAGTCAACGGAGGCGATTAAAAAGGCGATTACCTACTACCAAAAAGCCCGCGAAATCGGCGAGCCGAATTACCGCGAGATTTTGCAAATCGGCATTTGCAACTACCGCTTGCGCGACTACGAACACGCGGAAACGTTTTTAGAAATGGCGACGGAAACGGCGAACAACGACAAAGTCGTGCCGAAAGAAGCGTATTACTATTTGGCGTCGATTCACGAAAAACTGAACCGCCCGCAACAGGCGTTGGAGTATTGGGAAAAAGTCGTGCAGAACTACCCGCCCGACAACCAATACCACAAAGCGGCGGCGCGCCGGATTCAGGAATTGCGCCAAAAATAGGCGCGGCGAAAAATTAAAATAAATTAAGGGGCTTAAGAATCTTGCGATTCTTAAGCCCCTTGATTTGACGCTACCGACTAAAACCGCCGACGCCCAAACCGCTACACCCCGCCGCCGATTTTATCCAAGCGGATTTGCACGGCGGCGGCGTGCGCGGTTAATCCTTCGGTGTTCGCCATTTTGATGATGTGCCGACCGGCGACCGCCAACCGCGCGGCGGTGTAGCGAATCACCGAAATGTCTTTGACGAAATCATACACCGACAAACTGCTCATAAACCGCGCGCTCCCCGCCGTCGGCAACACGTGATTAGTTCCCGCGAAATAATCGCCCACCGGCTCGGCGGAAAACGCGCCCAAAAACACCGCGCCCGCGTTGCGCACCGACAACAATAAATCCTCTTGGTTTTCGGCGATAATTTCCAAATGTTCCGGCGCCCAGCGGTTCGCCGCGTCCACCGCCGCCGCCAAATCCGAACAATAAAAAATCGCGCCGTAATTGGCGAGCGCCTGCCGGATGAGGTCGCCGCGGCTCAACCGTTGCAGTTGCCGGTCGATTTCGATTAACACGCCGGCGGCTAAATCGCGGCTGTCGGTGAACAGCGCGGCGGCTTCGTGTCCCGACCCGTGTTCCAATTGGCTAATCAAATCGGCGGCGACAAATTCCGACGGCGCGGTGCGGTCGGCGATAACGGCGAGTTCGCTGGGACCGGCGAGCGAGTCGATGCCGCATTGCCCGAACACCAACCGTTTCGCCATATTCACATACGGTCCGCCCGGTCCGACGATTTTATCGACCGGCGCGACGGTCGGCGTGCCGTAAGCCAGCGCCGCGATGGCCTGCGCGCCGCCGACGCGATAAATTTCCGTTAAGTTGAGCATTTTCGCCGTCGCCAAAATCGGCGCCGGAATTTTGCCGTTTTTGTCGGGACCGGCGCAGACGGCGATTTGTTCGACGCCGGCGATTTGCGCCGGCACCGCGCACATCAACAGCGAACTGAACAGCGGCGCGCTACCGGCGGGGACGTAAATGCCGACGCGCGACAGCGGCAAAACGCGCTTCGCCAAACGCACGCCGTCGCCGTCGGGATGTTCGTAACTAACGCGGCGCTGATACTCGTGAAACTTGCGAATGTTGACCCGCGCCAAAACGCTCGCGGTCATAAAATCGGCGTCAACCTGCGCCGCGCCCGCGTCGATTTCCTCCGGCGTTACCCGTAATTCTTCCGGCAGAAGCGCGACGCGGTCGAACCGATGGCTGAACTCGCACAGCGCGAGGTCGCCGTCGGCGCGGACTTGTTGAATGATGTCCGCGACGCGCGCGGCGATTTCCGGCGACGGCTTTTGCGCGCGGTCGAGCAATCGGCGAAACTCGGCGCAGTCCGGCTGAAATTTGATAACTTTCATAAGACCCTTTCTCACTAATTGGACTATGAAGATGATTATGCTATTCTAATAGGGTTAGGGATTAGGGAAAAGGGAAGATGGCGCCGGTAAAAAAGAAATCCCTAATTAGACCTGTTCGACAACCAATTCGCGGCATCTTTTCGGCCAATTTTCCGTTCCGCCGCGTCAAAATTCCTTGCAATACTCTCGGTATTGCTTCGTCATTTCTCCTTGCGGAACGAAAAATTATGCACGAAAATCTGCTCGCTCGTAGGTTTAGAACAGGTCTATTGAAATAATCTCCGGCAGGCGCGCTGAAAGCGCGATTGGCGGAATTTGATTTTTTTAACTCGCTTTGCGCAAGTTCAACTTTCAACGCCAACCGCTATAAATACGTCTTTTCAACTTTCAACTTTTCCCTTTCACCGCTTCCCTTTTCCCTCTCAAACTTGAAAGGAAAAACTATGTCGCTCGGAATTGGCATTGTCGGGTTGCCGAATGTCGGCAAGTCCACGCTGTTTAACGCGCTCACGCGCTCCGCCGCCGCGCAGGCGGCGAATTATCCGTTTTGCACGATTGAGCCGAATAAAGCCGTCGTGCCGGTGCCGGACGCGCGCTTGGCGCTCCTCGCCGAACTGGTCAAGCCGCAAAAAATCGTCGAAGCCGCCGTCGAATTTGTTGACATCGCCGGACTCGTCAAAGGCGCCAGCCGCGGCGAGGGACTCGGCAACCAATTTCTCGGCAACATTCGCGAAACCGCCGCGATTCTGCACGTCGTCCGCTGTTTCGACGACCCGGACATCATTCACGTTGACCACTCCGTCAACCCCGTTCGCGACCTCGAAATCATCGAAACCGAACTGGTCATCGCCGACGCCGAGCAATGGGACAAAAAATTAGACGCGCTCGAAAAACGCGCCCGCGTCGATAAAACGTCGAAACCGCTCGCCGAATGCGGCGAACGGTTGCAAAAACATTTCGCCGCCGGCAATCCCGCCGCGACTTTTCCCGAAGCGGAAACGTTGGGCGAAATTTTTACCGAGATGCGTTTTCTCACGGCGAAAAAAGTGATTTACTGCGCCAACGTCGATGAAAAAACCATCGTCGCCGACAACGATTACGTCCGCCAAGTCCGCGCCTACGCGGCGAAAAATCAACGCGCCGTGGTGAAAATTTGCGCCAAAATGGAAGAGGAGTTGGCCGCGCTGAACGACGACGAGCGGCGCGAGTATTTGGCGGAATACCGCATCGCCGAGGGCGGTTTGGAGCAAGTTATTCGTTTGAGTTACGCGACGCTGGGGCTGTGCAGTTACTTCACCGCCGGACCGAAAGAAGTGAAGGCGTGGACGATTGAAAGCGGCTGGAAAGCGCCGAAAGCGGCAAGCGTGATTCACACCGATTTTGAAAAGGGCTTTATCCGCGCCGAGGTGATTGCGTTCGCCGACTATATTAAATATCGCGGCGAACAAGGCGCGAAAGCGGCGGGCGTGATGCGCGCCGAGGGCAAGGACTACGCCGTCGCCGACGGCGACGTGATGCATTTTCGGTTTAATGTTTGATGGAGAGAATTTAGAATTAAGAGTTGAGCAGAGGAAGCGTTCCGCGCGTTTTTCAAATGAAACGCTACTCTCTCAACTCTCAACTCTCAACTCTAAACTCTAAAAAAAATGCAATTTGAAACGCCCGAAAATATCGTCGTTACCTATCGTCCCGCCGGTTTCGGGTCGCGCTTTATCGCGTGGCTGATAGACCAGACGCTACTGCTGGCGTTGTTTTTCGGCGCGGCGTTGGTGGCGGCGGTGCTGGCGTTTAGCCGCGTGTCGATGTGGGACGGCGAGTGGCGGACGTGGCAACGCGAGGGCGGAATGCTCGCGTGGGTCGCGGTGTTCGCGTTAGCGTTTATCGCGGTGATGTTGCTCAACGCTCTGGCGTTCGCCGTGATGGAATGGGTCGGCGGCGGGCGCACCGTCGGCAAAAAAATAATGAAATTGCGCGTGGTGCGCGTGGACGGTTTTACGCTTGACGCCGTCGCGATTGGCCTTCGCAATTTAACCCGCTTGCTCGACTTCGCGCTATTACTGCCGCCGCTGATGTTGCCGACGTTGTTTGTGGCGTTCGTAACGCAACATCGGCAACGGCTCGGCGACTTATTCGCCGGCACGATGGTCGTCGGCGACGGCTTGCCGGTTGACGGCGAAGTGTTGCGGTTGCGGGAAAAATTAGAGCGGCGCGACGCGAGCAACGCGGGCGCCGTTAAATTTCATTTTGCCGGACGCGGGGAATTGCCGGCGAATTGGCGGCTCGCGGCGGAAAAAACGCTGGCGCGGTGGGAGGACTTGACGGACGAACAAGCGGCGAGGTTGCGGGAAAAAGTGGTGTTGCCGCTCGCGAAAAAATACGCGCTAACCGCGCCGGACGCGGGCGACGAGCCGCAATTTCTCGCCGACTTATTGACCGACATTTACCGGCGCGAATACCGGCGGTTGGGGTAAGTGCGAAGAGCAAAGTTAAAAGTTGAAAGTGGAGATAGGTAGCGGTCGTCTAAACTTTCAACTTCCAACTTTTAACTTTGCTCTTCGTAAATTGTTCTTGCTATTAGCGGACGTTTGTCCACAATGCCCGTTTCGTTTTGGCGTCGCGCGACGAGCGCCGCGCAAAAATCGGTTTATCGGTTTTTCTGCCGCTTTTCTGTAACGGCGGCGGGCGGGAAAAATAACCGGTCGCGGCGGTGAAAGTAATAAATAGCCGTGTTTTCCCGCATAAAACCCGTTGGGTTAGCGGACGTAAAAAAAATATTTTTCCTCTTTACAGCGTCCGATAAAAAAGCACAATTGTCCGCCGTTGTTGTTTGCACGACGGTAGAAAGCGTTTCGCGAACGGCGGCGTAGTTTCAATTTATGTCTGTTTTTTTTCTTGGGGGATTTTTAACAAAAGGAGAATGGTTATGTTGAGCAAGTTCGGAAAAGTGATGGCTGTGGCTGTGGCTTTCACTGGCGCGGCGATGGCGAGCGCTGATGTGGATGCTCCGGCGGAACAAGGCATCATGATGACCTCGAACGTCGAGGCGGATGCGGGTTTGGTCGGCGGTGCGAATGCGGTGGTTAAAACGGCGACGGCGAGCGCGAACGTCCAAGAGGGTCTGGAAGTTCCGTTCATCGAAGGTCGTGGCGCTCCGCGTCCGGTTGCCGGTTATGCGTGGTGCTTGGTTACCAAATCGGCGGAATACTTGGACAAAGTAACCGAGACGTTGGTGCGTCCGGAAACTTATTACACCAAGTGCGTGCCGGCGGAATACGCGGTGCAGGATTGCCGCATTATGGTCTGCCCGCCGAAGAAAATCGCCTACGCGGTGCCGGCGAAAGTTACCTGCAAAAAGATTAAGGTGTTGGTTGAAGAGGCGCAGGTTTCTTACAGCATTATTCCGGCTGAATACAAATACGTCGAAAAAGAACTTGACGTTCAGCCCTCGACCACGGCGAAAGTGTGGATTCCGGCGGTGTATAAAACTGTCGAAGAGAAAATTATGGTAAAGCCGCCGATGCGTAAAGTTGGCGAAGGCGCGTGCGTCGGGCAAAAAGCGAACTCCGAAGGCGACCCCGCGTTGTGCGTTACCAGCGAGTATTCGCCGGCGGAATATGTTACCATCACCAAAGAGGTCTTGGTCAAAGAAGGCGAATTGGTTGATAGCCCGCTCGCCGGTCGCAAACAGACCGTCAAGGTGAAAGTTCTCTCGAAACCGGCGGAAGTGAAAGAATGCGTTATCCCGCCGAAATACGAAGAAATCGCGGTGGCGGAAGTTTCCGAAGGTAGCGGCGTGGAATTCAAGAGCATTCCGGCGGTCTATAAGAGCATCAAGCGTCTCGTGATGGTCAAACCGGAAACCTCGGTGCAAGTGAAAGTTCCGGCGAAATACGAATCGCGTTTGCAGAAGGTCTTGGCGAGCCCGGAAATTATGGTCTGGCGTTTGGTCAAGAAAGACGGCTGTGATGTTGATATTAAAGACAACGTCGTGAAAGAAGAGAAACTCTGCGACGGCGGCAACTGTGACAATCAGGTCGCCGAGAAAGAATTGCCGAAAGCCGAAGTCGTGATTAAATAAGTTGGCTTTCGACACCAAGTAATAACGAAGGGCGTGAATTTTCACGCCCTTTTTTTATGGAATTGTGCAACCGTCGCGCACGCCAACGGCGCGAGTCAAGATAGCCGGCGGTTCACGCGGTTGGCGAACCGCTGAAAATTTGGGCAAAAATAATTATTACTCTGAATGGGCTAGCCCCAATAAATATGATTATCTTGGCATTCCTTTTTTATCATTTCAATCTGTTGAAAGAAAAATATGCATAACAGTATAACAAATAACGATTTACGGGGGGGGGGGGGGCAACTTTTTATCCGCTTCGTCAGTTTCACCGAACACCCGCGAGCGGGTTGATTTTTTCGACGGCTTGCGCGGCTGGGCGGCGGTAGCGGTTTTGCTTTGCCATATCGTTGCCGCGTTTAGATATCCAATCGTCGATATTCCAACGGCGGCGTATCCGTTGCATCTTTTTCTCAATGGTCAATTGGCAGTACGAATTTTCTTCGTGTTATCCGGCGTGGTGTTGTCGCTGAGTTATTGGCGGCGGCGAAATCTCGACACTCTCACCGGTTTGGCGTGGCGGCGACCGTTGCGGCTTGGCATCCCGATTTTCTTCTCGACGATATTTATTTACGAAATGTTACTCGGCGGTTTAATGTGCAATCTTGAAGCCGGGAAAATACCGTCGCCGAGTAATGGTTGGATACTATCCTTTTACCGTTTTTCACCGTCATTATCTGATGCGCTTACTTCGGTAATTGGCGCTCTTGGTTGGAATAACACTCAGTATAACGGCGTCTTGTGGACGATAACGCCGGAAATTCTCGGCTCGTATTTAGTCATCATTCTGTTGCTTGCGCAACATTCGGCGACGGCGGCGCGAAATATCGTGATTGCGTCTCGCGGCAAATCGTGGCGTTGGCGCGTGCGACTCGCGACGTTATTCATCGGATTGTTCGCATTGCTTTTGTTGGAAAAATCGCCGCTGATGGCGGCGTTTGTCTTGGGCTTGTTTATCGCCAAATTTTGGGTGAAAGCATCGGCGGCGACGCTGGCAAAAATCCGACAAAACCGCTGGGCGCAAATCGGTATTCCGCTGACGGTGTTGGCGATTTGTGGCATGCGAATAAACGAGGCGGGACTTGTATTATTGGCGGCGCTAATCGTGTTCGCGGCGGTGAGCGTCGGGCGGTTCAACCGTTTTTTACAAAGCCGGTTTTCGGTGTGGTTGGGCAAAATATCCTTCCCGCTTTACCTGGTGCATCTGCCGCTCATTTGTTCGTTCCAAAGTTATTTGCTGTTGGTTTATCCCGAATATCAAACCGAATGGACGGTCAAAGCGGCGATTGGCGCGGCGACGGCTTTATTGTCATTTCTTGCGGCGGTGCTGTTTTTGCCGATTGAAAAATTCTCAATCGCCGCCGCGCGCAAATTTAGCGACTATGTGTTAGGCAAAAATAAAGAGCCGTTACGAATTACGAATTAAAAATCACGATTGAAAAACGATGCTCCCCATTCAACAAGAATTTCTCGCGCGCCGCGCCGCGCACTGTGTCGATTATGCCGCGTTGCCGGTAACGACGCCGTGCTATGTTTTGGACGTTGACTTATTGCAATTAAACGCCGAATTTATCGGGCAAATCGCGCGCGCCGCCGACGTGAAAATTTTGCTGGCGCTGAAAGCGTTTGCCGCGTTTGCCGTGTTTCCGGCGATAAAATCCGCTTATGCCGGCACGTGCGCCAGTTCGCCGGACGAAGCGCGGCTCGGTTATGAAAAATTCGGCGGCGAAACCCATATCTTTTCGCCGGCGTTTCGCGAAAACGAAATCGCCGATTATCGTCGTTGGTGTTCGCATTTTTCATTTAACTCTCTGCGACAATTCCACCAATTCCGCGGCGCGCTCGCCGACCGCTCGCTCGGCTTGCGCGTCAATCCCGAACAGCGCGAAGTGGCGACGGCGCTTTACGACCCCTGCCGCGCCGGCTCGCGGTTAGGCATTACGGCGGCGAATTTGGCGGGCGCCGATTTAACCGGCGTCGCCGGCTTGCATTTTCACAATTTGTGCGAATGTAACGCGGACGCGCTGGCGCGGACGGTCGCGGCGGTCGAACAAAAATTCGGCGACCTTCTGCCCCAAATGGAATGGCTGAATTGCGGCGGCGGACATCACCTCACGCGCGACGATTACGCGGTCGAATTGTTAATCGCGACGTTGCGCCGCTGGCGCGAAAAATATCCGGCGACGCTTTATTTGGAACCCGGCGAAGCGACGGCGCTGAACGGCGGCGTGCTGGTTACCGAAGTGGTTGACGTTTTTGAGAACGACGGCGGCGTGGCAATCGTCGATGCGTCCGCGGCGACGCAAATGCCGGACGTGTTGGAAATGCCGTATCGCCCGCAAATTCTCGGCGCGGGTTTGCCGGACGCGCAACGTTACACTTATCGTCTCGGCGGACCGAGTTGTTTGGCGGGCGATGAAATCGGCGCGTATTCGTTTGCCGAGGAGTTGCGCCCCGGACGGCGTTTGGTCTTGACCGATATGGCGCATTATTCCCTCGTGAAAAATAATACCTTTAACGGGATTCGTCTGCCGGCGATTTACGCCTACGAAAAAGGCGCGGTGCGGCTCATTAAAAAATTCGGCTACGAGGATTTTGTCGGGCGGCTGTCGTGAGCAATTACCAATGACGAATGAGAAAGAAAAATGCCCGACTTCACTTTACATTTGGCGCGGCACGCCGGTTTTTGTATGGGCGTGCAACGCGCTTTGCAGTTGGCGGAAGCCGCCGCCGCCGAAAAGTCGGCATTCGTTAGCGCCGCGTCCGTTCGCGCGGCGTCCGTGTGGACGCTCGGTCCGCTCATTCACAATCAAGCCGCCGTTGAATATCTTGCCCAACGCGGCGTCGGCGCGGTCAATTCGCCGACGGAAATTCCGCGCGGAGCGACGGCGCTGATTCGCGCGCACGGTTTGCCGCCGGACGAAGAGGCGGCGCTTCGGCGGGTCGCGACGGTCGTGGACGCGACTTGTCCGCTCGTTAAAAAAAATCAACAACTCATCGAACAATTATCCGCCGAAAAATTTTGGGTGTTGATTGCCGGCGACGCCGGACACGCCGAAGTGCGCGGGTTAATCGCGCGCGCCGAAGCCGGCACGGTTATTTCGTCGCTCGCCGACGCGGAAAACTTGACGTTGCCGCCCCGCGCCGCGCTCGTCGCGCAAACGACTTTTTCGCCGACTTTATACGCGCAAATCGCCGCGGCGCTGACGGCGCGTTTTCCGGCGTTAAAGGTTTATCCGACGCTGTGCGCGGCGACGGAGGCGCGGTTAAAAGAAATCCGCGCCATGGCGGCGCAATGCGAAATCGTAGTCGTCGTCGGCGACCGCCATTCGGCGAACACGGCGCGGTTGGCGGAAGCGGCGGAACGCGCCCGCGTGGTGTGGGTGGAAAGCGCGGCGGAATTGAACACCGACGATTGGGGCGACGTGAAAAATGTCGGCGTGAGCGCGGGCGCCAGCGCACCGGACTGGGTCATTGCGGAGGTGGTCGCAAAGTTAAGAGTTAAGAGTTTAGAGTTGAGCGGTGGAGTTGTTTTAATAATGCGCGAAGCGCAACCCCTGCTAAACTCTCAACTCTAAACTTTCAACTCTAAACTCTGAAAAAAAATGTCTCTATTTTCCCTCACCGCGCCGCTGGCGGAACGTTTGCGTCCGCGCACGCTCGCCGAGTTTGTCGGGCAGGAACATCTGCTGGGCGTCGGACGCCTGCTGAACCGCGCCATCGTCGCCGACCAAATCGTCAGTATGATTTTGTGGGGACCGCCCGGTAGCGGCAAAACCACGCTCGCCCGCGTCATCGCCAATATCACCGGTCATAAATTCGTCGCCTTTTCGGCGGTGATGAACGGCGTCAAAGAAGTGCGCGACCTCGTCGCCGACGCGCAACAACTCCTCGCCAATTTCGGCAAGCGCACCATTCTTTTCGTCGATGAAATCCACCGTTTCAACAAAGCCCAGCAAGACGCTTTTTTGCCGCACCTTGAAGCCGGCACGGTGATTCTCATCGGCGCGACGACGGAAAATCCCTCGTTCGCCGTCAACGGCGCGTTGCTCTCGCGCTGTCGCGTCTGGACGCTCAACGCGCTCTCCGACGACAATATCGGTGAAATCGTCGCTCTCGCGTTGCGCGACGAATTGCGCGGCTTAGGGAAAATGCGGTTGACCCTCGCGGACGACGCGCGGGCGCATTTAATCAATTACGCCAACGGCGACGCCCGCGCCGCGCTCGGCGCCTTGGAAATGGCGGCGAATTATGCGTCCGAGGGCGGCGAAAACGCGGCGAAAGAATTGACGCTGACGACGATTAAAGAGGCGATTACGGCGCGCAATGTAACTTACGACAAAGGCGGCGACGAGCATTACAATTTAATTTCGGCGTTGCATAAATCGGTGCGCGGCTCCGACCCGCAGGCGGCGTTGTATTGGCTGGCGCGAATGTTGTCCGGCGGCGCCGACCCGCTGTATGTCGCGCGGCGAATGGTGCGGATGGCGAGCGAAGACATCGGACTTGCCGACCCGCAGGCGTTGACGCTGGCGCTCGCCGCCAAAGACGCGGCGCATTTTTTGGGACTGCCGGAATGCAACACGGCGCTGGCGGAGTGCGCGATTTATTTGGCGACGGCGCCGAAATCGAATAAAACTTACGTCGCGTTCAACGCGGCGGCGGCGGCGGTGGCGCAGACGCGCAACGAGCCGGTGCCGCTCCACATTCGCAACGCGCCGACGAAATTGATGAAGCAACTCGACTACGGCAAGGGCTATCAATACGACCCCGATTGCGCCGACGGTTTTTCCGGTCAAGACCATCTGCCGGAGTCGCTTGCGGGAACGGTTTTCTACACGCCCGGCGAATTCGGCTTTGAGCGCGAACTCAAAAAACGGTTGGATTATTGGGAAAAATTGAGAGCGACGCGGCGCAGAGTTGAAAATTAAAAGTTGAAAGTTAAAAGTTAAAAGTTGAGAAGCGGAACTATCTTGAAAATGCGCGAAGCGCAACCTCGGCTAAACTTTCAACTTTTAACTTTCAACTTTTCCCTAAAAAAGGGGAACTTATGCCGGAACTCCCAGAGGTGGAAACCATCGCGCGGGCGTTGCGCCGCGCCGTCGTCGGGCGGACGCTGACGCGGTTTTACGGTTACACCGAAAAATTGCGGCAACCGTTGGACGCCGCGACCATTAACCGGTCGGTGAAAAATCGGTCGATTGTCGCCGTCGCGCGTCGCGCCAAATTCATCGTGCTGACGCTCGACCACGGCGGCGCCGTCGTCATTCATTTAGGAATGACCGGCTCGTTGCGCATCGATAAAAGCCCGCGCCGCGCGCACGACCACGCTGTTTTCGCCTTGGACCACGGCGAAAAATTGGTCTATAACGACCCGCGCAAATTCGGCTTGATAAAATTTTGTCCGACGGACGCGGAACTAAAAATTCTGCTCGGCAAACTTGCCGTCGAGCCGCTCGCGGCGGCGTTCACGCCCGCGTATTTGGCGGCGAAAAACGCGCGCGCCGCGACGCCGATAAAAACGCAAATTATGAAGCAGGAAATTGTGGTCGGCGTCGGCAACATTTACGCGAGCGAGGCGTTGCACCGCGCCGGCGTCGCGCCGGAGCGTCCGGCGAAATCGCTGACCGCCGCGGAGACCGCCGCGCTCGTCGCCGCGATTAAAGACGTGTTGAAAGAGTCGATTAAACACGGCGGCACGACGATTAGCGATTACCGGCAATTGAGCGGCAGAGAGGGAAATTTCACGCGCCGCTTGCGCGTCTATGACCGCGCCGGTCTGGACTGTCGGCATTGCGGCGGGAAAATCCGTAAAATCACGCAAGCCGGACGGTCAACCTATTTTTGCGAAAAATGCCAAGTTTAGAGGGAAGAGTTTAGAGTTGAGAGTTAAGAGTTGAATGAATGTTGCGCTTCGCGCATTTTCAAGATAACTCCGTTGCTCAACTCTCAACTCTCAACTCTAAACACTAAACTCTTTCTTCAGCCGAAAGGTCAAAACTATGCCCCTCTACGAATACGTCTGCGATGATTGCGGCGAAAAATTTGAAGTGTTGACGGCGCGCGGCGCGCGCGTGGCGTGCGAAAAATGCGGCGGCAAAAAAGTTACCAAAGCGTTCAGCACTTTCGCCACCAATGCGGTCGCCGCCGCCGCGCCGGCTTGCGCCGACAGTTGCCAAAATTTCTCGGCAAACAACTGTTGCGGCGGACATTGCCACCACCACTAATCGGCGGTCAGCCGCTTGACGGGCGCGACGCGCACGGTATAAATTCGCGAGTCGCTTTTGGTCGTGCGGAGATGCCGTGCTATTAGAGTTAATAACTGATGTTACGCGGCGCGGTTAATAGCCCCACGCTTTAGCGTGGGGTCAAAAGCGGATTAAAAATCACCGGCTTTAGCCGAATAAAATAATTTGGGCTAAAGCCCATTTATTTTTTCAATCGCCTACCCCACGCTAAAGCGTGGGGCTATTAACCGCCAACCTCGCAAATTTGATTGACCGCATAACGTAAGCTAATAAATTTTCTTAAAATGAAAGGAGAAAAAAAATGACATGTCTGGTAATTTTTGGAATACTTTTTGTTATGTTTTCGCTTTCTATGGGGATTGTGAGTTTTAGCACCAATGGCTATCGCTTGGGATGGCGCTTTATATGATGTCTTTGCTCGTTACCGTAATAGTAGTTGCTGGTGTCCGAAGTAGGAGAAAAGAAATTCAGCGTTTGAAAGACGATTATGATGATGCGCTCCGTGGAGCCGACAAACAACGAGCACTAATTGCCGGTCGTCTTTATTATCAGAAGTTGAGGGGTGGTAATCTCACCATTTATGATGAAAGTGCGCTAAACAATGACTTGGCGACTATGAAATGAACACTCTAAAACAGACGCCCGTAATGGCGTCTGTTTTTATTTTCGCGCACTCATTTCATCACGGCTTTCATATCAACGATAGTCAGTTTGAAATCGGGATGCGCCCGCAAATAATCGGTAAAACGCCCGTGTTTTTCACCCTCGACCACCGGCGCGTCGGTCTTTGCCGTTTTTTTGGCTTTCCGCCCCGGATTTTTCTTTGCAACTTTAACGGCCATAAATCACCTCTCTTTACAAAAATAAAAAACCAAGCAACACGCTAATTTTATCTCATCACGGCTTTTATATTAGACCTGTTCTAAACCTACGAGTGAGCAAATTTTCGTGTCTAATTTTTCGTTCCGCAAGGAGAAATGACGAAGCAATACCGAGCGTATTGCAAGGAATTTTGACGCGGCGGAACGGAAGATTAGCCGAAAAGATGCCGCGAATTGGTTGTCGAACAGGTCTATTAACCATAACCACCGCCATCATTCGTCATTCGTAACGGTTCTTAAATCTCGTGCGTGGAATTTTCCATCGAGACGACGGCGCGCCCCCAGTGGTGCCAGTTGCCGTCGAAGCGTTCGGCGACAACTTTTTTACCCTCGCCGGGGCAAGGCAAGCCCAGCAGTTCCAAATCCGCGTCCATCATAATTTGCACCAATTCGTGAAACTTGACGCGCGGTTGCCAGCCGAGTTTTTCGCGGGCTTTGCGCGGGTCGGCAAGCAAGTAATCGACTTCCGTCGGACGAAAATACTTCGGGTCGATTTTCACGTAATCCTGATAATCCCGCCCGACGTAGCCGAACGCGGCTTCTAAAAATTCCCGAATGGTGTGCGCCTCGCCGGTGCCGATGACGTAATCGTCGGGATTGTCCTGTTGCAAAATCAGCCACATACATTCGACAAATTCCGGCGCGTAACCCCAGTCGCGCCGCGAGTCGATATTGCCCAAATACAGCGCCGTTTGCGCGCCGGCGACGATGTTGGCGACGGCGCGGGTGATTTTGCGGGTAACGAACGTTTCGCCGCGCCGCGGCGACTCGTGGTTGAATAAAATCCCGTTGCTCGCGTGCATCTTATAGCCGTCGCGATAATTACGGACGAGCCAGTAGGCGTAAAGTTTCGCGGCGGCGTAGGGGCTTTGCGGTTGTAGCGCCGTGGTTTCGCTTTGCGGCGGCAGGGCGCTCCCGAACAATTCGCTGGTGGACGCCTGATAAAAGCGCGTGGCGATGCCGGAGCGCCGGATGCTTTCGAGGAGGCGCACGACGCTGACGCCGGAAGCGTCGGCGGTGTATTCCGGCATATCGAACGACACGCGGACGTGGCTTTGCGCGCCGAGATTGTAGATTTCGTCAGGCTGGACGTGGTAAATCACGTCGGTCAAGCCGTCGTTGGTGGTCAGGTCGCCGTAGTGCAAAAACAGGCGCGTTTTTTCGTGCGGGTCGCGATAGAGATGGTCGATGCGGCGCGTGTTAAACGAACTCGACCGGCGGATAATGCCGTGCACTTCATAGCCGCGGTCAAGCAAAAACTCGGTCAGATACGACCCGTCCTGTCCGGTAACGCCGGTGATGAGGGCTTTTTTCATTGGGGAACTCCTGTTAATTAAATCTCATGTTACGCGATTTTAAACTAATCATTCCGCCAGTCCGCCCCAACGGAGCGAAACATATCGTCGTTTGCTACAAAAATCAGAACCCTAATAACCTATCCGCATCTTGGACCATCGGCTGTTTGCCCCGTAGGGGCAAAATGTCGGTAGAAACGTCGCCGCACTGAAACCGCGTCCCGTAGGGACGATGCTCGTCAATAGCCGGATAGATTCTAAACGCCTACGGCGTTTTTTAAGGATTTTTATTTTTGTCAAGTCGGTTGCGATATTTTGGCGGGCGTAACCTCTAATTCGTAATTGCAATCACTGTCCCGTCGGCGCGAGGCACACCTGCAACGCGAATTCTTCGGTTTCGCCCTGAAAGTTGAATAAGACGACGATGTTCGGCGTGCCTTGTCGGTGGGAAATTTCGTGTCCGGCGCCGGAGATGACCGAGGGAATGCTGATGTTGAAATGGTATTTGGTTTTGGCAAGCGTCGCTTTCGCTTGTCCCGAAATCATATTGATAAGTTCGCCGACGCCGTCGCAAACTTCCGGCGTCAGTTCGGTCGGCGTTTCCGACCCTAACATTTTGCCGACAAGAAAACACGCCTGCCGGTTATGAAAACTCACCACCACCGACCCCGTCGCCGCGCCGCCCAAGCCCATCACGCCGGAGACCTCGCCGAGCATCCGGTGGTCTTCTTTGAGGAATAATTTTTTGCGCACGATTTCCACGCCGCACATCGTTTGCAACACGTTGCGCGTCGCGTCGATGAACGGGTTGATGAACTCGACGTTGACCGATTGCCGTTCTTTCGGCTTGAACGCCTCCGCCACGGCGCGCAACAGCGCCATCGGCTCGAACGGCTTATGCACGACGCCGTTGGCTCCGGCTTTCATCGCCGAAAACGTGCCGCCGGCTTTCGCCTTGACGCACAACAGCAACACCGGCGTCGTCGCCCGTTTGGTTTTCACCGCCGCGACGATGCGCGTGGGCAATTGGTCGTCGGGAAATTCCCAATCGACCAGCACCATATCGCGACCTTTGTCGTCCGCCGACAGCGCGGCGAGCGTGTCCTCGACGCCCG
Organism: Planctomycetales bacterium; assembly: GCA_025997475.1. Classification (GTDB taxonomy): domain Bacteria; phylum Planctomycetota; class SZUA-567; order SZUA-567; family SZUA-567; genus MS499-59. The sequence goes on along the minus strand of BNUQ01000014.1, from coordinate 14,901 downwards.
TGGTGTGTGCCGCGTCCGCGTTCTGTACCTTGGCGTTGACCAGGATATTTTTGACCAAGCCAAAAGCGGTCTGGTTCGGCGAAGCCACGATGATTTTCATTACGGTTCCTCTAAACTCCCCCGCGCGGGGCGTGGATGGATGAATTGACCGGACAATATCCGCTTCACGTCAGTTGTATTTTTTTTCGCCGTATTTTTTTTTCGCCCACCATTGAAAAAAACCAAAGAGCGAAATGCCGGTCGCCAAAATAACCGGACCTATCCAGTCAATCGTCATTTGCCGCCCTCCGTAAGTTAGTCCGTGAGCAATAAACTAATGCCAAAAAACACCGCCGAAACAACTAATCCCGCCACCGTGATAGACCAATCATTCCAGTGAAACGCGCCAACAATGCCCGAAGCCACGCTAAACTTCTCCAACCAATCGGCAGTGCGTTTGCGCCGACGGGGTTCGCTGACAAATTGGCTGATTTTTTGCCACCGGCTCATAACGTCTGGTAATGCGGAGGTTGCTACTCTATTTAATAAACGGCGCGACTTTTTCCGACAGGATTTCCGGGGTGAACGGTTTGACGATGTAGTTGTTGGCGCCGGCTTTGATGGCGGTAACGACGTTGGTTTTTTCCGCTTCGGTGGTAACCATCACGGTCGGCAATTCCTCTTTGGATTTGGTTTCGCGGACTTTTTTCAGGAAGTCGAGCCCGTTCATATTCGGCATATTCCAGTCGCTCAGAATCAACTGCACGTCGGGATTTTTTTCCAACACCGCGAGCGCTTCGACGCCGTCGCCGGCTTGGACGACATCCTCCTGCCCCACGGTTTTCAGCGTGTTGCAGATAATCCGGCGCATCGTGGAAGAATCGTCCACCACAAGAATTTTCATCGTAATAACTCCTTTTTTGCAATTTCAAACACGGAAAATTAGCAACAAACAAAGTATATTTTGCGGGGCGGAGGGGCGGTTGTAAAGAGCAGAGTTTAGAGTTGAGAGTTGAAAGTTGAAAAGGTGGTTGCGCTTCGCGCGTCTTAAAAATAAAACTCCACCATCTAAACTCTCAACTCTTAACTCTAAACTCTGTTCTTTATTTCTCCCGTCGCCGCGCGAAGCGGCGCGTCAGGCGGTCGCCGGCGAACTGCACCGCCTGCACCGCCGCCATCAGCAGAACGACCGTCGAGAGCATCACTTCCCATTGATAACGTTGATAGCCGTAGCGGATGCCCAAATCGCCCAAGCCGCCGCCGCCCACCGCGCCCGCCATCGCCGAATAGGCAATCAGCGTAATCACCGTCAGCGTCATCATTTGCACCAGTCCGGGCAACGCCTCCGGCAACAGCACGCGCCAAATAATTTGCCACGTCGTCGCGCCGAACGATTGCGCCGCTTCGATAATCGTGTGCGGGACTTCCGCCAGCGCGGTTTCCGTCAGCCGCGCCACCAACACCGCCGCCGCCAACGTCAGCGGCACAATCACCGCCGTCGGACCGATGGACGTGCGCACGAGAAAGCGCGTCAGCGGAATAATCGCGATGATGAAAATGATAAACGGCACCGAACGCGTGGCGTTGACGACAACGCCGAGTAGCCAGTTAATCCACCGTTGCGGTTTGATTTGCCCGCGCCGCGTGATGAGCAACAACACGCCGAGCGGCACGCCGATAACCGCCGCGAACAACGACGACAGCGCCACGACGTAAAACGTTTCCCACGACGCCTGCCACAACAAAGTTGCCAATCTGGAAAAGTCCATTTTTGATAACCCCCGAAGCGATTAAGGTTTTTAAGGGGAGTAAGGCGGTTAAGAAGGGCAAAAAATTTAATCTCAACTTTTAACTTTCAACTCTCAACTCTAATCTCTAAACCGCCGTCAGCACGTTGTAACTTTGGTGGATGAGTTCAAGGTGGCGGTTCATTTTTTCGGCGTTGGTTATGTCCGCCCAGTGCGCGAACAAATCGGCGTCCGCGCCGAGCGGCAACCGTCCGGGTTGCGCGTGAATTTCCAACATCAGCGTAATTTCCGCGTCGGCGCCGCAAAGCAGTTGATTCAATTCCGCCGCGCCCGCCGGACCGAAAATGCCGCGCGTGAAATTGGACGCGCCCCAGCGAAACGGCAACGCCAGCGTTTGCAGATACGATAAGTGGTCGCGAATCGGATACGGACTTAATTTCGAAATGGGATGCGCGTCGTGCGCGTGAAAATGCAGGCGCGAAAAATGCGCGGCGAAAAAACGTTTGACATACTTGAACGCCAAGCCGCGCGCCGCGCTCGTCGCCGCTTGCACACGGTCAATATATTTCGCGAGCAACGCGAAATCCGGCGCCAACACCGCCTGTCGTAATTCGCGGCAGGATTTTCTAATTAAGTCGCGGCAGTAATCGACGGCGATATGCCCGACATCCAAACACGGATAAACGCGCGGCGTTTGCGCCGCCGCCGTCAGCATTTCCTCATACTCGTCAAAATCGCGCGTCGAAACATATTCAAAAAATAAATTCACCGGCGTCGCGTTCAGCGCCGCCGTCAGTTTGCCGAGCGCGGCGATAAACGCGCCGCTTCGCTCGGGCGAATATGTCCGCTGGTCGTGCAAGGTAAAACCGTAAAGCCGCCGGTCGGCGGCGCGGGCAAATTCGACGACGGCGGCGCGATGTTCCGGCACGGTGATGTCGAGATGATACGGCAGATGCGCGGTGTTGACGGGCGCGTCGGGCAGGTAGTTGACGAGTTCGCGCAAGTGGTCGGGATGCGCCGGATACGTCTCGGCGCCGAGACCGATTTGCGTGAAGCGGCGTTGCCCCAACCGCCATAACGCCGCGTCGCCCTCGACCATCGGCTTCATCATTCCCAAATATCGCGGGTTGGACATCGGCGTTGTTTCCTTTCTTGACCGCAAGTTTTCAATTAACAATCAACAGTCGAGGAGTTAATGGTCAAAATTTCGCGGAGCGAGTTTTAATCGTCAAACTCCACGATGGTTAATGGTTAATGGTTAATGGTTAATGGTGAATGGTGAATGGTGAATGGTGAATTGCATCACTGTCGCCATTCCGCATCCCACACGTCGTAAAACGCCGACCACTGTTCCGGCGAACAGCGAATTTTTTCTTCCAAGAAATCGGCGAAATTTTGCGTGAATTGCCGCACCTTTTCGTCGCGCGTGCCGGCGGTCGGCAACGCGATTTCCGTGTCGAGGTCTAAAATAAAATTGTCGTTGGAGAGCCGCCGCGACACGCCCATTATCACCGCGCAACCGGTCGCCAGCGCGAGGCGCGCCGGACCTTGCGGGAAGCGGCACGGACGCCCGAAGAAATTTACCGGCACACCGTTGCCCGTCGGGTCGCGGTCGCCCAGGATGCAGACCATCTCGTTGTTTTTCAGCGCCTGATAAATTTTGCGCGGGTCGTCGTCGATGTAGAGCAGTTTTATTTTTTGCGCGGCGCGTTCGTTGATGAACATTTTTTCGAGTTGCGGCGAGACCTGCCGCGCCACCAAGGCGTTGACCGGCAAACCGCAATACAAACTAAAATACGCCGCGCCGATTTCCCAGTTGCCGAAATGCGCCGACAACATTATGACGCCCTTGCCGCGCCGAAACAGCGCCGCGACGCGCTCGGGGTGCGCTATCGACACGTGCTTGCCGAAATAATTTTCGTCGAATTCGCGAAAGCGAAAAAATTCGCAGAGATATTTGCCCCAGTTGCGATAAATCCAGCGCGCTTCGTAAACGAGGCGCTGTTCGCCGGCGTCGGGAAAGACGACGTGCAGATTGCGTTTCAGTGCCTCGCGCCGCCCGCGGTCGGCGATGAAATAGCCGAAATCCGCGATGCGCAGGGCAATCCAATAGCCGTAGCGGAGCGGCAAAACCCGCGTCGAAAACAGCAGGAGTTTGAAGAGCCAGTAACGAATAGAGTATTTCATCGGCGGACGCGCCCTTGTGCGGAAATGTTTTTAACGTCGCGCCATTTTGATAATTACGCCTCATTTCTCAATTCTTAATTTTTTAATTCTTCCTTCTCGACGGTTCGCGCGCGCAACTGCCCGCAGGCGGCGTTAATGTCGCGCCCTTTTTCCGCGCGGAGGGTCGCCGGAAATTTCAGCGCGTCCTGAAAAGCGCGCACCTGCGCCGCGGCGGGCGGGCGCCAATGCCGCGCGTCGCCGCCAATCGGATTAAACGGAATCAGATTGATTTGCGCCGGCAAGTTGCGCAAGAGCGCATTCAACTGCCGCGCCTGCGCGAGGTCGTCGTTCACGCCCGCGATGAGGCAATACTCAATCGTCAAACGCCGCGAAGTCGCGTTGGCAAAAATTTCGAGCGCCGGCAAAACCGCCGTCAGCGGATATTGCCGCGCCAACGGAATCAACTGCTCGCGCAACGCTTGCGTCGGCGCGTGCAACGAAAACGCCAGCCGATACGCCGGATGTTCTTGCGCCAAGCGTAAAATTCCCGCCGGAATGCCCACCGTCGAAACGGTGATTTGCCGATTGCCGAGATTTAAGCCGTCCGGCGACGAAACGATGCCGGCGGCGGCGACGACGGCGGCGTAATTTAACAGCGGTTCGCCCATTCCCATAAACACGACGTTGCTCAAACCCGCGCCGTCGGTTTCGGCGCAATGGCGGTCGGCGCGATAGACCTGTTCGACGATTTCCGCCGCCGTGAGCGGGCGCGTAAAGCCGCCTTGTCCGGTGGCGCAAAACGCGCAACCCACCGGACAGCCGCACATACACGACACGCACAGCGTCCGCCGCCGCCCGCGAATTTCCCGAATCAGCGCCGTTTCAATCGCGGCGTCGCCGCTAAAATACAGCCACTTTTCCGTCAGTCGGTCCGTCGCCGTCAAACGCTCGGCTTCGCGCAATTCGCGGACGACAAAGCCGTCGCTTAACGTTTGCCGCAAGGACGCGGGCAGATTTTTCATCGCGGCGAAATCGTCCACCCGGCTACGATGCAACCAGTCCCACAACTGCGCCGCGCGAAAACGCGGTTGACGCGGGAGCAACGCTTGCAATTCGGCGAGAGTGAGCGCGAGCAGAGAGGGTTTCATTTTTCAATGCAGAATTGAAAATTAAGAATTAAGAATAGACCTGTTTATAATTCGCTTCGCGCCATTTTGATAATTACTCCGCCATTGTTAATTGTTAATTGTTAATTTTTAATTGTTAATCGCCCTTGGCTCTCGCGAGGTAAAAATGCGTTTTCCGCCGCTTCACAAACTTGATTTTCTCGTGCTTGCCGCCGTCGGCGGCATTATCGCGATTGGCTTGTATTACCTGCAAAGCGTCAGCGAAATCTATTACCGTCGGCAACTCGTCTGGGCGGGGGTCGGCGCGGCGGCGCTGTTGACGACGCTGTCCGTCGATTATCAGGCGCTCGTCAAACGGGCGTATCTCGGCTACGGCGCGGCGTTTTTATTGTTGGTCTATGTGTTGCTCACGCCGCCGATTCGCGGCGCCCACAGTTGGATTAACCTTGGGTTTTTCGCCGTGCAACCGTCGGAAATTATGAAATTAGCGCTCGTGCTAACGCTCGCCGCGTATCTTGGACCGCGCGACAATCAATGGACGGCGCGCGGACTCGTCGTCCCGTTTTTATTATTGTTTTTGCCGCTGGCGCTGATTCTGCGCCAGCCGGATTTAGGGAGCGCCATTCTCTTGCCGCCGATTTTATTTGCGATGTTGTTCGCCAGCGGGGCGCGAATTATGCATCTGGCGTTGATTGCCGCCGCGGGGCTCGCCGCCGCCGTGCCGATGTGGATGTTCGTGCTGAAAGCGTATCAAAAAAATCGCATTTACGCTTTTCTCAATCCCGAATTGTATAGCGCCCGCGAAGCGTGGCAGTTAATCCAATCGCTCATCGCCATCGGACAAGGCGGCTGGTCGGGAATGGGCTGGCGCCACGGTGGGCAAAACACGCTTGATTTATTACCGGACAAACACACCGATTTTATTTTCGGCATCATCGCCGAGGAAGGCGGTTTCGTCACCGCCGCCGCGTTGCTGGCGGGTTACTGGCTGTTCGTCGTCGCCGGCTTGCACATCGCGCGTAAATGCCGCGAGCCGCGCGGCAAACTGATTGCCGTCGGCGTGGTAACGCTGATGGGTTTTCAGGCGTTAATCAATATCGGCGTGGTAACGGCGGTGTTGCCGACGACGGGAATTACGTTGCCGCTCGTCAGTTACGGCGGCAGTTCGCTGGTGATTACGTTGGCGTTGGTCGGCTTGCTGTTGAACGTCGGGCTGAACAACCGCGTCGCGTTCGACGAACACCAATTCACCGGCGGGGCGAAAGGTAAGGGTTGAAAATTGCGCGGGACAGTTAAAAGTTGAAAGTTGAAAGTTAAAAGTTGAGAAAAGAACATTCGCCGATTAACCGGCGCGGTTTTCCTGACTTTCAACTTTCAACTTTCAACTTTCAACTTTCAACTTTCAACTTTTAACTTTTAACTTTTAACTCTCGCAACAGCGCCAGCCCGCGTTCCAACTGTGCCGGAGAGGTCGCGTAGGAGATGCGAAAGTGCGTGTCGCGCTCCGAGAACACGTTGCCCGCGACGACCATCAATTCGCGTTTCAGGCATTCATCGACAAATTCCGTCGCCGTGCCCCACGGGACTTGCGGGAAAATATAAAACGCGCCCTGCGGCTTTTCGACTTGATAGCCCGCGTCCAACAATCCCTGATAAAGCAAATCGCGCCGCGAGCGGTAATCGGCGGCGACGCCGGTTAGCGGCTTATGCAACGCCGTTAGCGCGGCGTCTTGCAACGGTGCCGGCGCGCAAACAAAAGTGAATTGCTGGAATTTCGCCATCGTTTGCAGAAGTTCCAGCGGTCCGGCGGCGTAGCCGACCCGCCAGCCGGTCATCGCGTGACTCTTACTGAAACCGCCGAGAAACAGCGTGCCTTCCCGATAAAAATCGGCGACGTTGACAAACGGCGCGTCGTAACTGAACGTTTCGTAAATCGCGTCGTAAATCAACACCAGCCGGTGGCGGCGCGCAAGTTCGGCGAGCGCGCGCAAGTCGTCTTCGGCATAAGCCGCGCCGGTCGGATTCGCCGGATTGCCGAGGACGAGCGCGCGCGTCCGCGGCGTAATCGCCGCTTCCCAGCGTTCGGGATGCAAGCCGAAATCGGGATAAGTATCGACGAAAACCGGTCGCGCGCCGAGCAACAGCGCGAGTTGTTTATACATCACGAAATACGGGTCGGGCAGGAGAATCTCGTCGCCCGGATTGAGCAACGCCAAATACGCCAGAACCAAACCGCCCGACACGGCGGACGTAACCATAATTTGTTCTTTTTCGTATTGCGGCAACGCGCAATGCAACGCCGCCAACAATTCCGGGCAACCGGCGGTCGGCGTGTAGGCGTTATGGTCGGCGGCAATCGCGTTTTGCGCGGCGATTTTCACCGCCGGCGGCACGGGGAAATCCGGCTGACCAATCGCGAGATTGACCGGATTTTTCATCGTGCGGGCGATTTCAAACATTTTGCGGATACCGCTAACCGAAGTGGCGGCGGCGCGGTCGGCGAGACGAATGGGCATTGTTTTTTCCTTACGGAAGGACGTTACCTCTAACAGGGAAAGTTAAAAGTTAAAAGTTAAAAGTTGAGAGTTAAAAGTTGAGAGTTGAGAGTTGAGAGAAAGTGAACAGTGGCAGTGGGCAGTCGCAAGCGACTGCTGATCACTGCTCACTTGACCACTGCTCGCTCTTTCAACTTTCAACTTTTAACTTTCTCTCTAATTAAAAACCGGCTGGAATTGCTTCCAACCGGTTCGCGGTCTATTGTAAAGAGTTGTAATAATCGGTGGGCGCGTCCTCGCTGTAAGTGTCGCTTTCCGGCGGACTGTCGGCGTCGGGCGCGGCTTTCGGCGCTTCGACCGGCGGCGCGGCGAGTTCGACTTCTTTCGGCAAATTTTTCACCAAGCCGCGGGCGACGCGGTCGCTATACGGCACGAAGCGGTCGAGACCGGAAGTGCCGCCCGCGTTCGTTTTGCGCGACGGGAAAAATTCTTCCAACGTTTTGTTGCCGTCGAGTTTTTGCTTCACCACCCACGCGAACATTTCCGGCACGTAGGGTTCGCCGATATTGATTAACGCTTTGTCGCCGGGGCGCCGCAATTCCGGCACTTTTTGTTTGCCGATTTCGATGGACGACGGCGCGTCGGTGTCGTCAAAGAAAACGCGGAAGCCGATTAAAAACGCCGGATACAACATCAACACCACCAACGCCACCAAAATCACGCGCCAATGCGGACCTTCCAAATCGGAGAAACGCGGCGGCACGATAATTATTTTCCGCTGAGATTTGACCTCCGCCTCGCCGGCAAACAACGGATTAAATTTTTTACCGCCGCCGCTTTTATGCCGCGCGGAAACGGCGGATTTTTTCGGCGCATTTTTGGCGACGGGTTCCGCCGGTTCTGCGATGGGAGCGTTTTCCATCGACTCGATGTCCTCTTCCGCCTCAGCTTCCGGTGCCATTTCTTTCGCCGCTTCTTTTTTCGGCGCGGCTACTTCTTCTTTTTTCGGCGGTTTCATTAAGACCGGTTTTGCCGCCGGTTTAACCGGCTCCGGCTTCGGCAACGCCGGTTTGGCGGGCGCGGGCGCGGGCGCTTTCGGCTTCGGCATAACTTTCGGCGCGCTTTCCGGCTCCGGCGCTTTCGCCGTTTCGTCTTCGTCCGGCTCCAACAAATTCACGTCGTCGTCCAACGACAGGTCCACCGGGTCAAGGACGCTCGTCTCGGCTTTGTTCGCCGCCGTCACGGCGGACACCGTGGTTTTCGGCGCCACCAATTTCGGCGCGGGCGGCACCGGCAACGTCTTGGGCGCCGCTTTGGCGGGCGGCGCCGCCGGCGCGGGCGCGGCTTCTTTTTCGTTCAGTTCAACCGGTTCGAGCGAGAGTTCGGCGAACGGGTCGTCGTCCGCCGCCGCCGCTCGCGGCGGCGATTGGAGGTTTTCGCCGTCGAGTTCCACCGTCAATTCGTCGCCGGCAACCGGCTCTTCGCCGAGTTCGATACCCAACTCTTCCAAGTTGTCGTCGATGACCAACTCTTCCGCCGCGGCGGCGCCGGGTTGATAGTTGTCGATTTCGTCGCGCCGGAATTTCGAGTCGCGCCCGACGGCGTGGAGCGCGCCGCTACCTGCCAGTTCGATGATTTCGTCTTCCGACAAATTCAATTTTTGGCGGGCTTCCTCAAAAGTGTAAAATTCGTCTGCCATCGTGGTTTCCTCGATTGGTGAAAAATTTAGAGCCGGAGATTAGTCAGAGCAATCACAAACGGATGTTGCGCGCCGCTCTTAATCGCCCCACGCTTTAGCGTGGGGGCAAAAGCGGATTAAAAAATCACCGGCTTTAGCCGAATATCATATTTGGGGGCAAAGCCCGTTGCTTTTTCGATTTTACCCCCCACGCTAAAGCGCGGGGCTATTAACCGACGACCTCGCAATTTTCATCGTCCCGCGCAACTCGCGTTATCGGTCTTTTTTATTCGCGGCGCGAGCCGCCTCCCGCACTTGACGGAAAGAGTAGCCCTTGCCGTCAAAGGGCAAATCCAAATCGGGCGTGAGGTCGTATCGGTAGGAGCGTCCGGCGACTAAATTGAATTGGTTGCGGTCGTCGGCGATGTAGTAGCCGATTTGTTGTTTCGCGGCGTCAAGCAAAAACAGTCCGACTTTTTTGTTGCCGCCGCTACCGACATCGGCGGTGAGGGCGACGATGCCGCCGCTACCCGCGGCTTGGTCGGCATAAGCCGTCGGCAAACCGTCTTTCAACACGACCAACAACAACAACGTTACGACCACGCCAAGCAAAAACAATTTCACCGCTTCCATCGTTTTCATAAATATCTCCCTGCGAAAAAAAACTATGCGCAGGGTTTATCGGCAGATTGGAAATTGGAGTTGAGCGTTGCGAGGGGGAATTTTGAGAGTTTAGAGTTAAGAGTTAAGCAAAGGTTGCGCTTCGCGCGTTATTAAAAACAACTCCACCGCTCAACGCTAAACTCTCAACTCTCAACTCTAAACTCTAAACTCTACCTTCTAACTGCGCGACCGCGCGTTGCGGATTGGGGGCGTGAAAAATCGTCGTGCCGGAAACGAGGCGCGTCGCGCCCGCGGCGCGAATGGCGGGAGCGTTGTCCAAACGCACGCCGCCGTCAATCGACAAGACGACGGGGCGCTGACCGACGAGTTGCCGACATTCGCGCAAGCGGTCGAGGGCTTCCGGCATAAACGGCTGTCCGCCGGCGCCGGGATAGACGCTCATCAATAAAACTAAATCCAACCGGTCGAGGTGCGGGCGGATTTTTTCGACCGGCGTGTCGGGATTGAGCGAAACGCCGCGTTTGATTTTCAGCGCGGCGATTTGCGCGAGGATGTCGTCGAGATGCGGCGCCGCTTCGAGGTGAACGGTGATTTCGTCGGCGCCGGCGGCGGCGAATTTTTGCAGATAATTTTCGGGCGCGGTTACCATTAAATGCACGTCGAAAAGCATTTTCGTCAACGGGCGCAACGCGGCGACGAGGTCGGCGCCGAACGATAAATTCGGGACAAAATGCCCGTCCATAATGTCGAGATGTAGCACCGTCGCGCCCGCGTCTTCAATCCGCCGCACCTCGTCGGCGAGATGCGCGTAATCGGCGGCGAGCAACGACGGCGCGACTTGGACGCTCATAACTGCCCCTTGTAAATGCGGAATAATTCCGACTCAATTAACAATTAACAATTCACAATTAACAATGGTGGAGTTTGACGATTAAAATTCGCTCCGCGAAATTTTGACAATTAACTCCTCAATTGTTAATTGTTAATTGTTAATTGCGTTCAGCCAATCGCCACGCGCTCCAAATAAGCGCCGTCGGCGGTGTTGATTTTGACTTTGTCGCCGACGTTGATAAACGGCGGAATTTGCACCGCCATACCGGTTTCGACCACGCCGTTTTTGAACACGTTGGTCGCGGTGGCGTTTTTCACGCCGGGGTCGCATTCCGTCACCGTCATCACCACCGACGCCGGCAGTTCGATGCCTAAAACCCGCCCTTCGGCTAACATCACCGTCGCCGACACGCCGTCGAGCAAATAGTATTTGCCCTCGCCCAACACCGTCGCCGGCACTTCGACTTCTTCGTAGGTTTTGTCGTTGAGAAAAACGTAGTTGTCGCCGCTTTGATACGAAAAACTGCACCCCTGCCGGTCAACGTCGATGAGTTCGACGCGGTCTTCCGAGCGGTAGCGATTTTCGATAATTTTCCCCGTCTGCACGTTACGCATTTTCGTCTGCTGATACGCGGGACCTTTGCCCGGCTTGACGTGGTCCATACTGATAATCGCGTAAATTTCGCCGTCGGTCCAGCGGAGCGCCTGCCCGCGATTCATCTGGTTAATCGGAATGCTCGGCATAAAAATTTCTCCTTTTGGGTCGGAATAAAAACGGTTCGTAGGTTAAATCCCGCCGATTCTTTGTCAATTGCAAAGCCGCGGACAACGGATAAAGTTTCGGCGTTTGTCGAATGTAATGAATTAAAAGTTACAAATTAAAAATTGAAAATGGCGGAGATTGATTTATCAAAATCGCTTCGCGAAATTTTGACCATCATTCCACCATTCTTAATTCTTAATTCTCAATTTTTAATTGCTCTTGCGGAGGGCGCCGCCGATGGGACTTTACATCATCCTGACGATTCCGCCGCTGTTGTTGGGGCTGTGGGCGCAGTGGCGCGTGAAAAGCGCTTACGAAAAATGGAGCCGTTGCGCCAACGCGCGGAATTTGACCGGCGCGCAGGCGGCGGCGGAAATGCTCCGCCGCGAAAACGTCAACGACGTGCGCATCGAGCAAGTCGGCGGCACGTTGAGCGACTATTACGACCCGTCCGCCAAAGTGTTGCGCCTGTCGTCCGGCGTCTATGGCGCGGCGAGCGTCGCGGCGCTCGGCATCGCTTGCCACGAAGCCGGACACGCCCTGCAACACGCGCGCGGCTACGCTTATTTGGGACTGCGCTCGGCGTTGGTGATGCCGGCGAAATTCGGCAGTTATTTGGCGATTCCGCTGATTATGTTCGGGATGCTTATCGGCGCGTTAGGCTTGGCGAAACTCGGCGTCATCATTTTCGGCGCGGTCGTGCTGTTTCAGTTGGTAACTCTGCCGGTCGAATTCGACGCCTCGCGCCGCGCGAAAGCGGCGCTCGTCAACAACGGCGTGATTAACGCGCCGGAACGCGCGGGCGTCAACGAAGTTTTAGACGCCGCCGCGATGACCTACGTCGCCGCCGCGGTGGCGGCGATTTCACAGTTGTTGTATTATGCGCTAATCCTCGCCGGCAACCGGCGGCGGTGAAGAGCAATTACGAATTAAAAATTACGAAACCGTAGCGAAGCGAAGGTTAGTGTGCTTTCCAAATTACGGAGAGCGAGTTGGTAGTCGGTAGTTTTTAGTTGGTAGTGGCGGAGTTTTTATGGGCAAATCCGCAAGCGCCCGCGAAGCGCATCTTTGACCGTCAAACTCCACCACTAAAAACTACCAACTACAAACTACCGACTGCTCTTCATTCGTAATTTTTAATTCGTAATTCATAATTTGAGACCCAAAATGCTGACCTTCGCGGAAGAACTGTTATTGCTGGCGTTAGACGACGAGGAGGGCGTGGTCCGCTCTCTGCCGCAGGTGTCGATTGACACGGCGATTGCCGCGGCGTTGTTGGAGGAGTTGAGTTTTCTGCGGAAAATCGACGCGACGCCAACGACGATTTACGTCGCCGAGCCGTCGCGGATGCGCTTCGACGATTTATTGGACGAAGTGTTGAAATTGTTGATTGCCGAGGATTATCAACGCCCGATTGTTTATTGGCTGAATGAAATCGTCGAGCGGATTCCCCGTTTGACCGACCGCGTGTTAAACGGGTTGGTCGAGAAAAAAATTCTCAAACGCGAAAACCGCAAAATCTGGTGGGTGTTTGAGGAGCCGTGCTATCCGGTGGTGGACAACGAGGAAATTCTCGCGGTGAAAACGCGCCTGCGACGGATTATCGAGAGCGACGAAATCCCGATGCCCCGCGACGCGACGATTATTTCGTTGGCGCGGGCGTGCCGGTTGTTTTTGGCGGTGTTCACGCCGGAGGAGCGTCGGCGCTACACCCCGCGCCTCGACCAAATCGCCAAGTTAAGTATGGTCGGACAAGCGCTGTCGAAATCCCTGCGCGACTTCGAGCAAACCATCTGTTTGATTAACGAAACGGTGTATAAATACAATTAACAATTAACAATTTACAATTAACAATTGAGGAATGATTATCAAAACGGCGCGCGGCGATTTTGACCACCAAACTCCACAATTGTAAATTGTTAATTGAACTAATCGAACCGCCTTGACCCCGCCGGAACCCGCCCTATGAACCTCCGCTCTTTCCTTTTTCTGTTTTTCACCGCCGTTTTGCTTGCCGGTTGCGGCGGGGACGACGCGGCGCCGCCGCCGGAGTCGCGGGACGCTTTGTTGCGCCGCTTTATGCCGCAGGCGATGGCGGACGGCGGCGTCAAGATTGCGGCGATTATCAACCTCACCGACGGCGATTTCAGTCGGCAATTTTTGCGCGGTTGCGCCGAAGAGGGCGCGGCGCTGGGCTTTCGGGTCGAAACGTTTTGCACCGGCGGCGACGACGAACAGTGTCAGGAGTTGTTGCGGAAAATTATCGCCGCCGATTACGACGGCATTATTTTATCGCACGGCGGCAACGACTGGGCGTATCGTGCGCTCGCGCCCGCCGTGAGCAAAGGCATTAAAGTCGTTACGTTCGACACTCTGCCCTATCCCGACGCCGACGACCGTCAACCGATTTTGACCGGCGTTACCGCGACGGCGCAGGAGGACACGTATCTCGCCGAATTGTCGCTCGCGGCGTTGGTCGGCAGTTTTCCGGCGGAGCGGCGACCGTTGCGGGTTATCCGCGTGTCCTGTCCGCCGGGGATTTTGCCGTTGGACCGTCGGCAGAGGATTTACGACCGCTATGTCGCGAGCGGCGATATTAAAGAAGTCGCGTTTGTCACGCCGGCGAGTATCGCGCAAGCCCGCGAAGGCGCCGCCGCGTCGCTGGCGAAGACCCTGCCGCAATTGCCGGTCGGCGCGGCGGACGCGATTTGGGCGCCCTACGACGAACTGGCCAAGGGCGCGCTCGCCGCTTTGCTCGCGGCAAACCGCCGCGACTTGCCGCTGTTTTCTGTGGATATTTCCAACGAAGACCTGCAATTGATGCAACAAAATCCGCTGGTCTGGCGGGCGACGGCGGCGGTGGACCCGCAACTGATTGGCATCGGCGAAGTGCGCATTCTCGCCGCCAAATTCGCCGGCGAAAAGAACTTCGACACCTATGTTTTCTCCGCGCAATTGCTCTACGCCGCCGACCTGAAAAAAGATACGCGCATGGAAAACTTGGTGACGCGCGTCAACGGTTGGGAGAAAGAACGGGGCTTAATTGACGACTATCTGTGGATGATAGAAATTAAACGGGCGGCGAAGTGAAATTTACAATTATAGTCAATTGACTTAAAAGTAGAACTTAATTTGATGGTGAACAGCGGACAGACGCAAGCGATTATTGTCCGCCAATAACCAGATGCCGTTCGTCTCTTAAATCAAACGACTATAACAATTCACAATTATGAGCGGATTGAATTTGTTTAATAACCTCCTTAAAACGCCCCACAGGGGCGTGATAATGAATAACCGGCGGTGAAGCGAGCGGCGAAGCCGTGAGCGTAACCGCCGGTTAGCGTCGGAAGAAAATAAGCCCCGCAAGGGGCGGGATTATTGCGTAATGCCAAATCATAATTTCGCCCCGTGCGGGGCTGGCTCGTGATAGCGCTTTTCCGGCGGTTGCGTTCGCGATAGAACCTCGCTCACTTCGCCGCCGGTTATTCAT
>BNUQ01000013.1 GCA_025997475.1 Planctomycetales bacterium | reverse complement strand
TGGCGCGCGACCTGCACACCGCCTATGAGATTTTACACATTGACGGTTATTACGAGGGAATTCTGAAAATATCGACCATTCGCGACGGTTTTGAAATTGCTTATGACATTATCGAGCGCATTTGTCCCGAACGGGAATTGACGGACGAAGAATATAAGGCGCGGCGACGGCGCGGTTCGTGGGTCGGGCGTTTGGCGGCGTGGCTGTTTTAGAGACGAGAGTTTAGAGTTGAGAGTTTAGAGTTGAAAGTTGAAAGTTGAAAGTTGAAAGCGCGCTTAAAATCCTTAACTCCCTCAAACCCCTTTCCCCTCGCGGAGTCGATTTTATGTCTATCAAAGACGAGCAGGAAGTGGCGAAGCAGGACGCGCACTATGAGGCGGCGCGTTATTTGCGCAACGCCGAAGACACTTTGAAAAAAGCCGGTCAGGACGGCAAACGGTTTCTTGACAAAAAGTATGTTTCGACCGCGTGCGGCACGGCGTATTTAGGCGTGTTGTTGGCGATGGACGCGATTTTTCGGTTGCGCGAAGTGAAGCCGCCGAAGGGCAACAAACGCGAGTCGATTAGATATTACGTCGAAAACGCGGCGAAACTCGACGGCAAATTGGCCAGCGACCTTCATATTGTCTATCAAACTTTGCACCTTGCCGGTTATTACGAGGGCACGTTGAGCGTGCCGACGATTCGCGACGGCTTCGATACGGCATACGGCATTATCGAGCGCATTTGTCCTGAACGGGAATTGACGGACGAAGAATATAAGGCGCGGCGGCGTAGCGGTTCGTGGGTCGGGCGTTTGGCGGCGTGGCTGTTTTAGAGACGAGAGTTTAGAGTTGAGCGAAGGTTGCGCTTCGCGCGTCTTAAAAAAAATAAAACTCCACGCTCTAAACTCTAAACTCTAAACTCTAAACTCTGAACTCTGAACTCTAATTTTGCAGGAGGCACTCCAATGAAGACATGTAGAACCGAGCAGGGGATTGCGGTGATTGTCGCGGTGGCGTTGGCAGTGGCGCTGATAATGATAACGACGGCGTTGCTTGGCACGGCGCGACGGCACACGGACACGGCGCGGGCGTATAAGCACGCGGACATCTTGAAGTTGGCGTTGTTTTCGGCGAAGGCGGAGGCGAACTACACGCTTTCCAGCACCGACCCCGCCGCCGGTTCGCCCGCCGCCGCGCTCAAACAGGCGTTTAACACCATCACGGACACGCTGTTTATTTACGACTCCGACGCCACGGGGGGGGGGGGCGTGAATTTGTCGGTTAGCGAGTTTGCGGAGGCGATTAAAGACACCGGGGCGTATGATTTTTACCGAAAGAATGTGCAGAGTTTTGACCGGAAACTGACTCCGAGCGCCGACCCTTTTTACGCGGTGAAGACGCGAACGTTTGTGGTGCCGCTCGACGCGGCGTTTTTGTTGGATTATGTGGATAAGACGAACGGGGCGTATCCGTTCCCCGGACTGTTTGACGGCGAGGCGGCGCTCGCGAAAAACATTGTGCCGCTTTACACCGACGTTTTTGTCGGGCGCAACGCGAAAACGTTAGAAATTCCGGTGGTTACTTACCCGCCGTCCTACACCTTGCCGGACAGATATATGGTTACGGTCGGCTATGAATACACCGAAACCAAAGCCGGCGGCGCCGGCGATTTCGACAAAGCCACCGTGCATTGGGGAAACCCCGACACTGTCAACGAAAACAACCAATTCAAACTGGGTTGGAGTGGAACCGGCGATACGACGTTGCTTGAACTTGGCACACTGTCGGACACCTCCTTGATACCTTTGAGGAACACGCTGGGGCTGAGCCAATTCACGGGAGACATCGTGTTGTTGACGAGCGAATCCCAGTTGCAGTCGTCGGTACCGGCAGGCGTAACTCAGTATTGCAACTCAAATGCTTACGCGGAAGTATTGCGATTATTGCGCAACGCGGCGCGGGCAAAGATTCTCGACGATGCGAGGACACCCGTTAGTTTAACGCCAATGCATTTCCCTTTCTTTGCACCAAACGGGTATTTGTCGTCTCCGCCGGAAGGCGGCACGTTTACCGACACCGCCACAAATCACTATTATCCCGAATACGTCCGCTATACAACAGAAGAAGCAGGATGTATTACCTACAAGACCGAAGATAACGCCCGCAGTTATTATGTGTCCACGACGTATGGCTATGATAAATTGAGAACAGCCGTCAAAAGCGACGGCTCGTATTCACTTGCTTATTCTACTACGAATGGGATTTATGTTCCTTCTACAGGGACGCTCGCGGGGAGTCCGGGTGCGGGCGTGGTTGGCGATTGGAATATGACCACCACTTTGAATAATCTGCATAATAACCCCATCCGCCTCTCTTTCGGCGCATCCTCTGACTACAACTTAGTCCGCGGCGTCATCAAAAAAGCCGACGGCACGACGGCGACTTTCGGTCCGTATGAGGATAACGCAATCGCCATCAACGCCGCGTCCGACAAACTTTCCCGCATCAGCCAGATGTTGGACACGCTCGACAACCGCGATTATTACCTCGGCAAAGCCGGCTATTGGGACGACGTCGACACGCTGAAATTCAACTCGGCGTTCTACACCGTCGATTCCGACATCGGCTCGATTCTTTCGCCGAGTCCGTTGTCAGGCGGCGCGGGCGTAACCGGCTTGCTCGGCAGTGGCAACACCGGCAATCCGGCGGCGGTGCGCGCCGTGCCGTTTTATGCCGCGTCCGTGTTGGACGGCGTTATCGATTGGAATACGTCATTTTCTTATTGGTATGACCACGGCGGCGCGTCGCTGTTGACCGGCGCGACGCTGACCTACGCCAATCAAACGGCGAAACTCAACGCCGCCGCGAACCCTACGCACACCGTTTCGTTTCCACCGACGCTCGGGGGCGCCAAAGCGGTCTTGGGCAAAGTTACGCTTAACGTCGCGCAAAACAGCACGGTGCCGGGCGAGACGATTCAGCCCGACCCGATAACCGAAATGATTGAGGTGCAACTCGGCGGCAGTGAGGCGCAACTCGACGACTATGTAACGCTGAAAGCCGGTCTGCCGGAAGACGACGGGTATTTTTCGGCGG
The DNA here is from genome assembly GCA_025997475.1 of Planctomycetales bacterium. Lineage (GTDB taxonomy): Bacteria > Planctomycetota > SZUA-567 > SZUA-567 > SZUA-567 > MS499-59. The sequence continues at coordinate 39,225 of BNUQ01000013.1, read as the reverse complement.
CGGTCAACTATATCGCGATGAACGAGCGCAACGGCACGCCCAATCCCAACATCGCGTATAACATCGTCAATAAAATTAAAAACGTGGCGAATTTTTACTTGAACGACTCGCTCACCGGCGTCAGCGGCGAATTGGCGATAGCCAGTTACATTAACTTTGACGCGCAAACCGCCATTCAAGCCGCCGCCAATAACGCCAACAATCTCGGCGGCAAAAATTTGCTCGGCACGGTGTTCGCGCCTTACGCGCCGATGGCGGATTTAATTCATTTGGCGAAACAAACCACCGACGCGCAAACTCTCTATAAAATCGACGCGGCGCGGATTTTGGCGAATCCGCCGCGCCAAGACGGCGGCGCGAATTATGTCGAGGATTTCAAAAAAGAGTCGCTCATCGTCGGAATGAACGAGAAGCCGAACACGGACACGCTCGCGCATAAATATGCAAATTACAAAGACGGAAAAATAAAAGCGGAATTGATTTACCGCGACGGTTACTCTTCGTTCAACGAACTCGGCATCAATGTTTTAGGACTGCGCGAAGCCAACGGGCAACCAGTTGACACCGTGCTGACTTCGTCGCTCGGCTTCAATACGAAGTCGTTTGCCGACGCGAAATTGTTTCAGTCGAAATGCGACGCGGACGCGGCAAACGCGACCGACTGCGGCAATCCCGCCGCGCCGGACAATCAAGGCGACCGGCGCTATCCGCTCAAATACATTCCGCTGAATACGGCGACGCCGAAATGGCTAATCGCGGCGGCGGTCGGCTGGCAATTGTTCAATTCGCCGACCGCGAAATTGCGCCGCAGTTCGCTTCTCGCCAACACCGACGAGGGCGGCGCGATTTACCGCATCGACTATGCGTCCGCCACCGGCGGGACTTACGTTTTCGACCAGCGGTTGCTTTACGGGAAAAAGAGCGACGGGACGTCTCTGACGTCTCTGCCGTTTCAGCCGGAATTGATTATCACGCCCTACGGCTACACCGCGCCGGGGGTGTCGGTGGCGGCGGGGAGCGGCAATTACTTCGGCTTTCCCTTGAAGTATCGCGGCGATATTGCCTGCCCGTCCGACGACAACGTCAACGCGGTGGAGTGGAAAGGGTGGGACGGCACGACCAGTTTGGACTTGCTCGCCTTCGCGCCGCACACTTCCAACAGTTACGTGGCGAACGGCGCCACGCCGTTTAAGAAGGACACCGACGTTTCGCCCGCCAATAAATTTGACGACTTTGTCGATGTCAGGACCAACACGTTCGCCGGCACCGGCACTTACGTCCGTCCGGCGTTCCCCGGCGGCAATTACGAAGTCATCAAACCCAACAAGCCGGAGGAATCGATTTTGAGTTCCGACGAAAGATACAACGGGCGGCTCGCGATTTACGGCAATTCGCTCCGCGTCCACGGCGAACTCGCGCGGATTGTCGAAATTATCGACCTGCTCAAAGACGGCGAATTGCACGCGGACAAGTTTGAAGATTACGGCGGCACGGTCGGCGACACCATCGGCAATATCGTCAAGGCGATTTACCACGACCGGCAGGTCGGTTATGAAATCGGCGCGCCGACCAGCCGTTCGGTCTTGGCGCGAAATCCGTTTGAAGGCACGGTCATTTGGGCGCGGAATCCGAACGGCGTCAGCGCCGGTCTGAACGCCGCCACCGACTATAAAGCGGTGTTTTGGACGACCGGCGGCGCGACGCCGCCGACGTGGGGCGTGGTGCCGAACAGCGGGACGGGCGGAATGAACCCGACGCAGTCCGGCGAACTCACCACGCCGTTTGCAATGTTGACCGGCGGCTCCGGCTTCACCGCCGACCGTTACACTGAGACGTTTATGGAATCCAACATCGGCAGTTATCGCGTCAATTCGCAGAGCGGCGGCAAACGTTACGCCGACGGCGGAAGCTACACTAACGGCGGCGACTGGGCGAGTTTGGTCGTCGATAACACCGCCGTTGACTGGGACGGCGCGCCGCTGAATTTGATTTTCGGCGCGAATTTCGGTTTTTACAACACCATACCCTACAACAAAGAAAGCGCGTTTCAGAACGATTACTTTCAGCAGGGAAAGCCATATGGGTCGGCGAGTCCTTACATCAACGGCGACATTTCCGGCGGTGGCGCGGCGGGCGGGTCTAACGTGCAGGGCTACGACGGCACGTCGAGCGGCGGCGGATTCACCGGCTACGCCGAGCCGGTGTGGTATAGCACCGGCGACGCGATGGCGCCGCCCGCCAACAGCGAGTTGGTCTTTGGCGACAATTACCGGAGCGGACCGGTCATCTATTGCGACGGTCCGGGGGACGTCACGAGCGGGACTTACAATACACTCGGCAACAACAAAGTGCGCACCTTGACCGCGCCGCCGTATCAAATCGGCACCGGACGCTGGGACAAGCGCACCAATACCAGCAACGACGCGCCGGGATACACTCCCGCTTATGAATACGGTAGCGCTTCTTACAGTGCCGCCGACAAAAAAGACCCGTCCAAAAACGGCACGCTGTATCGCAACGACACGACCAAAAGAATCTCGCAGTGGCGGTGGAACTGGGGCAAATGGGAGGAAATTCCCGACGCGCCCACCAAAGGCACTAACCTCTTCACTTTCGTCAAAGACGACAGTTTCCCCGGCTGGCGCAAAGTGCTGACGCCGGATTGCGACGATTCGCAAAGCGCGAACGGTTGCGTGACCAAACACGCCGCGATTGCCGGTTCCGACTGGTTCTGGGGCGAAAAAGCGTATCGCTATAAACGTCAGCGCATTGCCGGCTATGAACACACCGGCGGCATCGTCAACGAATTTAAGTATTTCCACAGCGCCGGAGTTTATAAATCGGAACAATACGCTTTCACGGGTCCGGTTGGGTATAGCAATAAGCCCTACCGCTTCGGGACGAACGATTTTTCCGACGAGCATTACCGCTACACCGTCCGGCAGAATGTCTATCAATGGTGGGGTAATTGGCAAGAGATTACGACGACGATTGACAGCAATCTCGACGCGACGGCATTTCTGGCGACCTTGCCCAGCGCCGCCGCCAGCAACGGCGTTGCCCCGCAAATTACGCAAACGGTAACCGCGGCGGTGGGAGTGGCGGGACTCGCCGGCAGTTCCAAAGCCGAGTTGCTCGGCGAATTTTACGCGCCCGCCGCCAACGCGGGGGCGAACATCATCGGCGCGGGGTCGTTGGCGATGCTGTCCGGTAATCAGACCTATGTGGACCGCGACGGCAACGTAACGACGAAAGACCACGCCTATGTCGGGCGGTTTGTGATGCGCCGCGCGACGGTGCATCGTTGGCGTCCGGCGATTGGCTCGGTCTATCCGATGTATCTTGAAATCAATCCGCAAGCCATCAAAAACGCGGCGATTGAGCGCGTGGTGGTGAACTTGTTCGGGGCGGAGGTCTATCCGCAAGGCGCGGAGCATACGGAAGATAATAATTTGATTCGCACCGATTATCTGTTGCCCCATAACCTCGTGGCGAAAAAAGCCGAATTGCAAAGAACGCACGACGACGCGACGCCGGTCTTTTCGCCGGAACCGACCGACAAGTATTTCCGCGTCATCGTCGCCGCCGCCCTCGTCAACGAACCGAAACAAGCCGTCGTCGCGCAACGCTTCCTGCAATACATCTACCGCGTCGCCGCCGACGGTCGCGCCGCCGTCGTTGACCAACACTTCTTTGAACCGGAATAAAGCCGTTTGTCGCGCCAACGGCGCAAGCCAAGGTAGCCGGCGGTCGGCGTTCTTTGCTCGTGGCTCGCCCCGCAGGGGCGAAATTATGAATAACCGGCGGTGAAGCGGGGTAGCGGTTGCAACGAAGAAATTGAAAAACCTCCGACAGCCGCGCTGAAAGCGCGAAATATATCAGCCCAGGGTAAGCGGCGACGTTCTATCAGCCGCGCCACCCTGGGTTAGCGGTTGATTGATAATCCATCCGACAGTCCCGCCGCGCGGTTGGCGGCGGCAAAACGCCGCCGGAGGCGGCGAGAGCGGTTCGCCAAAACGCGGCGAACCGTCCAATTGCGGAGGGTCGCTTCGCGACCTTTTACCCAGGGTGGCGCGACGATAGAACGTGTCGCTTACCCTGGGCTAACATATGCGACCCTTTCAGGGTCGGTTGCCGGAGATTATTAAATTTAAGATGGCGCGGGATTGCGGCGGGGCGGCGGACGCGGATTGCCTCCGCCCGCAAAAAAAGGGGTTTAAGAATCTTTCGATTCTTAAACCCCTTAATTTTCTTAGAACGCTTGCCCGCCCCGCATCAATTCGGCTTAAAACTCGCGATGCCGGTGCCGTAATTCACCGCGACCGTGCGCGAACGCTCTTTATTATCGAGTAATTCAAAGTCGCCCGCATAATCCGTGTCCGCCGTGCCATAGGTAGCCCACGCATTACCGGCAGGCGCAAACTTCACTCTCATGGCATCCGGCAAAGTTCCCCCGCCAGGAAAATTCCAACGAACGCCGCCGGGTAAATCCTCTTTTGAATCTTCGTATCGGTCGTTCTCGGTTAATCCGTCAAACCACAGCGCCACGGCGTAAGGGATGTTGACGTCGCCGAGAAAATAGACGACGGTGCATTTTTGCTCTTTGACGGCGAGCGAGCGGGCTTTGTCGAGCGTGCCTTTGACGGTTCCCGCCGCCGATGACAGCCGCATATCCGGTTTAATCGACCAGCCCAGCGCCATCAGGATTGCCGCAATCGCGACGACGACCAACATTTCAATCAACGTGAAATTTTGCTTTTTCATTTTTTTACCCTCCGCTCTGCCGCAAATAATAAAGCATCCGACGCCGGCGGCAAAGGAATTATTTGGCGATTGACGCGGTTTAAGCACTTTAATGGGACCTCGGGTTTTTAAGGGGATACAAGAAATTTAAGGGATTTAAGTTTCTTAACCCTTAATCTCTACCCCGCCCATACCGGTTTTTTGTTCGCGGTTTGCAACGCGGTTAGTTCGTCCGCGTCCGCGAATTTCCAGCCCTGTTTTTCTAATAGCGGTCGTTCTTCGTCCATATGCCGATGCAAACCCTCAATGCCGCCATACATCGTGCAGAGTTGTTCTTTGCGCCGGCGAACTTCCGCCAAAATCGGGTCGTAAAAGCCGCTCATCGAAGTTCCTCCGTTAGACCCGTTTCATCCTCTCCCGTTCGCCGCAACGCGCCGGATAAATTTTTGATAAATTATTCCGCCAGCCGCCCTGAAAGGGCGCAATATATCAGCCCAGGGTAAGCGGCGACGCTCTATCATCCGCGCCACCATAGGTAAAGACGGCGCATCAGCGCCAACCGCAATTGGACGGTTCGCCGCGTTTTGGCGAACCGCTTTCGCCGCCGCGGCGTTTGCCGCCGCAAACCGCGCGGCGGGACTGTCGGATTATTTTATCAATCAACCGCTACCTATGGTGGCGGCGCCAAGAGCGTGCGCCTTACCATAGGCTGATATGTTTCGCGCTTTCAGCGCGATTAGCGGAATTTTGATTAGCAAAGATTCATCGGCGACCACGAAGCGAATTTTTGACCGTCAAACTCCACAATTGTTAATTGTTAATTGTGAATTGTTAATTGCTCTTACCCCGCCTCATACCCCAAAATCTCGCGCCAGCGTTTGCGCGGCACCGGCGCGAATTCGCGCGGCTCCAAGGTGTAACTCGCGCGACCGGTCGAAAGCCCGCGCACCACCGTGGCGTAGCCGAACATTTCCGCGAGCGGCGCTTTCGCGCGGATTACTTTCAGATTGCCCCGTTGCGCCAACTCGTGAATTTCCGCGCGCCGTCCGTTGAGGTCGTGAATGATGCCGCCGACAAACTCCTCCGGCGTCGTTACTTCCAGCGCCATCAGCGGCTCCAACAAATCCGCGCCCGCTTGGGCGACGGCGTCGCGCATCGCCGCGTCCGTCGCCGCCGTGAACGCGCTGTCGGTCGCGCAATTTTCGCGCGTCGCGCCGCCGGTTACCGTTACTTTCATTTTGATTAACGGATAGCCGCCCAACCCGCCCGACTGACAACCGCCCAAAAATCCTTCGCGGATAAATTCGTGCAGACGCGCCGGAATTTGCGCCGCCGTGATAAGCAGTTCCGGTTCCGTCGCCGCGTTCGGCTCGACGGCGACGGTTACCGCCGCGTAATGCTCGCGCCCCGCGAGCGTCTGCGCAAAAACGCCCTGCCCGTTCGCCGCTTTTTGAATCGTCTCGCGATACGTAACGCGCGGTTTGCCGGTTTTGCACGGCACTTTGTAGTCGCGAATAATCCGCGTGGCAATAATTTCCAAATGCAATTCGCCCATTCCCGAAATGAGCAACTGTCCCGTTTCGGCGTTGGTCGAATAGGTGAACGTCGGGTCTTCCCGCGCCACTTTTTCCAACACTTCCATTAACTTGTCGCGGTCGTCGTTACTGCGCGGCTCAACGGCTTGGCTGATGACCGCCGCCGGAAAACGCGGCGGCTCCAACTCGACCAGCCGCCCGTCTTCGGCGCATAGCGTGTCGCCCGTCCGCGCGAATTTGAAACCGCTGACGCCGATGATTTCTCCCGGTCCGACGGCGGTTTCCCGCTCGCGGCTGTTGGCGTGCAAACGCCACAAACGCGCCGCCCGCTCTTTGCGCCGGTTGTGCGCGACGACCAATTTTTCGCCCTCTTGCAATTCGCCGGAATAGACGCGCAAATACGTCAGCGGTCCGTGCGCGTCATCGACGATTTTGAACGCCAGCGCGCACAGCGGCTCTTTGCGGAGCGGCTGACAAAGAACGGTTTTTTCGGGATTGCCCGGCTCGTGTCCGGCGACCGCGCCGCGGTCTTTCGGCGAGGGCAGATAGTCCACCACGCCGTCGAGCAACGGCTGGACGCCTTTGTTGCGCAACGACGAGCCGCAAAAAACCGGCGTGATTTTCGCGGCGACGGTCAGTTCGCGCAGACCGCGCCGGATGTCGTCGTCGCTCAAATTTTCCGCGGTCAGATATTTTTCGGTAAGTTCGTCGTTCGCTTCGGCGGCGGTTTCGACGAGGCGCAGGCGCGCCAATTCGACTTCTTCGGCGAGGTCGTCCGGCACCGGCAGAGCGCCGACGATGCCGCCGTGCGCGGTTTCGTCGAAGGTCAACATTCGCCGCGTAATCAGGTCGATGACGCCGGAAAATTTGTCTTCGCGCCCGACGGGAATTTGCACCGGCACCGGCACCGCGCCGAGTTTGTCGCGCATTTCGGCGAGGACGTGTTCGACTTCGGCGCCGGCGCGGTCGAGTTTGTTGATAAACGCGAGGCGCGGCACGCCGTATTTTTCGGCTTGCCGCCAAACGGTTTCGGATTGCGCCTCGACGCCGGCGACGCCGCAAAAAACGGTAATCGCGCCGTCGAGAACGCGGAGCGAGCGCTCGACCTCGGCGGTAAAATCGACATGCCCCGGCGTGTCGATTAAGTTGATTTGGCAGTCCTGCCAATGAAGCGTGGTGGCGGCGGAGGCAATCGTGATGCCGCGCTGTTGCTCGTCGAGCATAAAGTCCATCACGGTGTCGCCGTTGTGGACTTCGCCCATTTTGTGTTCTTTGCCGGAATAAAAGAGGATGCGCTCGGTGGTGGTGGTCTTGCCGGCGTCGATGTGCGCGATAATGCCGATATTGCGGATTTTGCCGAGCGGCGTGAGGGGAGGCATTGCGGAATTCCTTTTTTACGGAGCGGAGCGGGTAGAGCAATTAACAATTAACAATTAACAATTTACAATTAACAATGGTGGAGTTTGATTTTCAAATTCACTTCGCGTGCGAGGTGCGGATTTGCCAATGAAAACTCCTCAAATGTAAATTGTTAATTGTAAATTGTTAATTGTCTTAAAAGTCGGCATACGCGAACAGTCGCCCGTCGCTGTTTGCGGACGGCGCCGCGCCGCCGGGTTTGCGGATAATCGCCAGCGCGGAAAAATCGCTCTCCGCCGCGCCCGTCGGAAAATCGCGGCTGTCAATTTCCTGAAAACCGGTTTGTTTCGCCAATTCGACCACGTTGCTCCACGCCCAATACGCCGGCAGGCGGCGAACCGCCACGTCGATTTGCGCCGTGTCGCCTTTGGTGGCGAGGTAACGATATTTAACGTCGGCAAAATCGTTTTCCCGCGTCGCTTTGCTCCGCAAACAGACGCACGCCTGCGCCCCGTCGCGACAGTGCCAAACCACCGTGTCCTCGTCCCAGCCGTCGAACATTTTTAACAACGGTTGCCAATTGCGGTCGCGTTGCGGCGACGGAAACGCCAGCACGCCGCCCGGATTGAGCGCCTGAAACGCCGCCGAAAAATTCGCTTTCAACGTTTGCCAATCAGGTTCGAGCATCCAGTTCGGACTGACAATACAATCGACCGGATGCGGCAGATGGGCGGCGATTTCAGCGCGCTCGCCGGCGATAAAACCGCATTGCAGATTGCGGCTTTTCGCGAGTTCGCGTCCGCGTTCGACGCCGTAGGCGGAGGGCAAATGCACGAGCGTCGCGCAGTTGACGTTTTGCGCCAAGTCGAGGGCGCTCCGTCCGAGCGCGCCGCCGGAATAAAGGCACGAGGCGCGACCGGCAAGCAATTGCCGAAACAGCGGATTGAGCAGGGCGTATTCCGCGCGTCCCCACACGGGACGCCGAAACCATTCCCAACGGGCGACAATTTCTTCGGCGTTATCGGCGATGCGCATTATGGATTCCTTGGTTAGTCGTGATTGGGGGGCGGAGGCGCGGAAATTAAGAATTAAGAATGCAGAATTAAGAATGATGGAATAATTAGCCCAATGACGCCGAGTGCCGCTAAAAATCAAACTCTATCTTAACTCATGCTACGCGATTTTGCCGTCATCAATTCCGCTAAAAGCCCCGCCAGGGGCTTAAGGTGAATAACCCCGAGTGAAGCGGCGATGCTTTTCCGCCGCGTAACTCGGGGAAAACGCCACCACCAACCACAACCCCGAAGGGGTTGAACTATTTGTTGAACCCCTCTCGGGGTTCGGTGATTGGGCGGCGTCATCCCCGACCTACGCGACGATATAACGTGTCGCTTGGTCGGGGTTATTCAAATTAAACGCCTACGGCGTTTTTAAGGATTTTTACTTTTATGGTCATTTGATGCAAAAATCAGAACACTAATAACCTGTCCGCATCTCGGACAATCAGCCGTTTGCCCCGTAGGGGCAAAATGTCGGTAGAAACGCCGCCGCCACCTACAACCGCCCCCTTGGGGGCGCAATGTCGGTAGGGACGCAATGTCGGTTAAATGGCGCTTGATGTCTCGCTACCGACATTCCGTCCTACGGTTTCTACCGACATTCCGTCCCTACGGGACGGGGAATTTTTACCGTATCGTTTCTACCGACATTCCGTCCTACGGGACTGCGTCCCCTACGGGACGGCGCTCGTTAATCGCCGGAGATGTCCTAATTTACCGCAAACGGAAGTCGCTAATCTAAATATGGTATTACGTCAAAATTCATCCCGCAGACCACGCGCTCAAGTTCGTTTTTTGCATCAAACGACTATATCAAGCCGGTTGCGATTCTTTGGCGCGCGTAACCTGAGTTTTTAATTTTTAATTTTTAATTGAGGTCGCACTGTTCCTGCGCGCGAATTTTTTTGACCACTTGCGCCATCAGGTCGGGGATTTTCGGCAACGGCAAATTCAATTGTTGCAGGCACCCCGGCGCCAATCGCGCAATCAACTCGTCGCCCGTCGCGCCGAAACCCAACGCCTGCGTCAAAATGTTCGCCAAGTGGCAAATCCAGCACAGATGCGACGAATTGGCGGTCGGCGCGCGCAGGTCGCGGCACGCTTCGACCACCGCCGTCGGCATATTCCAATGGTCGAGCAGTTGCGCGCCGAGGTCGTAGTGCGTGAATTGCCACAACTCCATTTCCGCGTCCGTCAGCGAAATGTTTTCGGCGCGTTTTTTTTGGACGGCGGCGGTTAAATCCGCGGGGTAATACTGGTTCATCACAATCAGCCCGATTTTATTGAGCAAACCGGCGACAAAAGCGTTGCCGCTGTCGGGACTGTCGATAACGCGCGCGATTTCTTCGGTCGCCGCCGCCGAGTCCACCGCGTAATGCCAGAAATCGACAATCGGAAATTCGGGAATCGAGTTTTCGCATTTGCCCGCCACGAACGCCGACAACACCAAATTGCGCATCGCCTTGAAGCCCAAAATCACGATGGCGTAGTTGATGCTCGAAATCACGCGGTTAAAGCCGTAAAACGGCGAATTGACGACTTTCATTATTTTCGCCGCCAGCGCGACGTCGGATTCGATGGCGCGCGCGATGTCCGTCGCCGAGACCGATTGCGAGCGCGTCAACTGTTCGAGCCGGACAATCACGTCCGGCAACGAAAACAGTTCGCCGACTTGGGCGATGCGGCTTTTGACCTCGTGAATGTTAAAGTCGGCGTCAGTCATAAATTTTGCCTTGCGCGATTAGTTCCGCCGCCGCGTCGTAAATGACGCGCATTTCGGGATGGTCCATCTGTCCGACGAACATCCGGTCCAACTTCTCGACGCGCGCCGCGAGTTGTTCGGGCGTAACGGGGACGACCGGTTCTTCTTTTTTCAGCGCGGGACTCATGGCGACACTCGTTTTCGGTTCGGAGTAACGGACACAACCAAGCGGCGGATTTTATGGACGGCGCGGAAAAAACCAGAGTTTAGTATGGAGAGTTTAGAAATTAGAGTTGAGAGTTTAGAGTTAAGAGTTTAGCAGAGGTGGCGCTTCGCGCGTCTTAAAAAATAAAACTCCATTCTCTAAACTCTCAACTCTAAACTGCTAAACTCTATAAATTCCCCAGCCGCTCGCGTATCATACGTGCGACTTCTTCTCCCGCCACGAATGGTGCCGATGACCGCTTCCCCCGCCGACCGCCGCCGATGGTTGCAAATTTGCCGGACGCTGACGCCCGCCGAGACGCTGGTGTTGCAGTTGCTGTCCGTCATTTACGCGCCGGTCAGTATCGGGGCGTTGCGCAACGTCGCGCGGCATTTTCATTCGGGGCTGTCCGGCAACCTCCCCGTCATCGTCGAATCGCTCCTGCGCAAAGAACTCGTCGAAAAAATCGCCCCCGCGGGCGACGAGGCGAAACTTTACGAATGGCGCGAAATCCGCGCCAATCCGCTGATTCGCGAAGCGTTGTCGCAAGCCGCGCTCGACAGCGGCATTTTCCATTCGCTCGCCGGCGCCGTCCGCTCGGCGCTCTGGCGCGAGGAAGAGCGGTTGCCCACCGCCGAACACGGTCTCGCCCGCGCCCGCGCCGCGCTCTATCAGGGCAACGAAAAAATGTATCGCGAAGCCCTTCGACAAAACGCCGCCGCCTTTCCGAACGAAAAAATTTCGCCGGTCGCCGGCATTTGCGCCCACAGCGACCGCCGCGATTGGCTGAAAAATCTCCCTAAAAATTTTCTCGTCGAAGCGCTGAGCGACGCGCTCCGTTACGCGCTCGCCACGTTGTCGCCCGCCGACGATTTATTGACGATGCTCGAAGAAACCGCGGCGGCGGAAGCCGCGCCGGAAATTGCCTATCATTATTTATTTCGCGGCAAGTTCGCCAAAGTGTTGAAATTCGCCAAAACGGCGACCGCGCCGGAAATTCCGGTCTTTTTCCGCGCGTGGGTTGACGCGCTGAGCGGTCGTAATTTATCGCCGGACAACGTGCCGGCGACGGTTTTTCCGCCGATGGCGGCGGCGTTGCGCGTTTTGCTGTGGCTGAAAAACCGCAATTACGCCGAAGCCGAACGTTATTGCGAGCGTCAGCCGACCTTGGAATTGGCGCGACCGCTGTTCTGGGTCGTCAAACAACGGTTAGGACCGAACTCGTCGCCGCCGCCGCAACTCGACGACCGCGGCGACGTCTTAGGCGGCGCGCATCCGTTGACCACGCTGTTCACCTCTCTGGCGCGGCATTGGGAAGCGGCGGCGTTCGACGACCACCGCGCCGAGTTGGCAACGTTTTTTCAGCAAGCCCGCGACGGCGGTTACGACTGGCTCGCCGTCGAAGCGGCGGCGATTCTCGCCGCCCGCGAAAAAAACGACGAAGTAATCTGGGCGGCGAAACTCGCCAACGCCGTAAAAAAATGCAAGTGCGCGCCCGTCGTCGATTGGTTGCCGCCGCGCGCCGAATGGGAGCGACCGCTGTCGGCGCTGACGGCGTTGTTGCAAAACGCCGCGCCGCCTGCCGCCGAAGCCGCGCGGCTGATTTGGCAACTCGACTATCACGACCCGACCGGCATTTACGAATTGTCGGCGTGGCAACAGGCGCTGACCGTCGTCGGCAAATGGGGCAAGGGCAAGCGGCTGACGTGGAGCGCCGTCGCCGCGCAAACCGCCGCGCCGTGTTTCACCGACGACGACCGCCGTCTCGCCGCGGCGCTGAGCAAAGAAATTCGCGAAAACACCGCGACCTACGAATTGAATTACGACCTCGCGTTGCCGGCGCTCGTCGGGCATCCGCGCGTTTTTTTGGCGGGCGGCGCGCGCGTCGAAGTCGTGGGCGGCGAGCCGGAATTGTTGGTGCTAAAAACGCCGACCGGCATTAAATTACAAATCCAGCCGCCGGTCAAAGACGACGAGTCCGTCGCGTTCATCCGTGAAACGCCGACCCGTTTTCGCGTCGTCAAAATCGCGCCGTTGCACCGGCAACTCGCGAAAGTCATCGGCGCGGAATTGGCGTTTCCGCAGGCGGCGTTGGCGGCGGTCAAACCGGCGCTTGACGATTTCAGCGCGTATTTGACCGTGCAGTCCGAAGTCGGCGGCATCGGCGCGTCCGCCGAGGAAATGCCGCCGGAGCCGCGTTTGCGCGCGCATCTGTTGCCGCTCGGCGACGGCTTGCAAGTCGAATTTTTCGCGCGCCCATTCGGCGACTGCGGCGGCTATTACCGCCCCGGACGCGGCGCCGGTTTGTTGGTCGGCGAGTTTGACGGCCGGCGCGTGCGCGTCTCCCGCGATTTGCCCGCCGAAATCGCGCTCTTGGAAAAAATCATGGCTCAATGTCCGGCGCTGGGCAACGGCGAAAGCGTCGAACAGACGTGGCGTTTGTCGGACCCGCTCGACTGTTTGGAATTTTTGTTGGAGTTGCGCGACTGCGGCGACGACGTCGTCGCCGAATGGCCGCAAGGCGGACGGCGGAGCGTGGAAGCGCCGCCGCAATTTTCGCGCGTGCAGGTCAACCGCCGCAACGACTGGTTCGAGGTCGTCGGCGAAATCAAAGTCAACGAATCGCTGACCCTCAGTTTGCAGGAATTATTGCGGTTAAACGCGACCGCGACCGGACGCTTTGTTAAAATCGGCGAAGACCAATTTTTGGCGCTGACCGCGGCGTTTAAGGAGCAATTGGACGCTTTGTCGGCGTTCGGCGAAGTCGGCGCCGACGGCGTCCGGTTGTCGCCGCTCGCGGCGCTGACGCTCGACGATTTACGCGGCGAAGTCGGCGAATTTCAAGCCGATTTGGCGTGGAAGCAACTCGTCGCCAAATTGCGGGCGCCCGCGCCGTTCACCCCGCCCGCGAATTTGCGCGGCGAATTGCGCGATTATCAACGGCGCGGTTTTGAATGGTTGGCGAATTTGGCGGAATGGAATTTCGGCGCGTGTCTCGCCGACGATATGGGCTTGGGCAAAACGGTGCAAACGTTGGCGTTGTTGTTGCATCGCGCGGCGGCGGGCGCGGCGCTGATTGTCGCGCCGACTTCGGTCTGTTTCAATTGGCGGAGCGAAGCGGAAAAATTTGCGCCGGACTTGCAATTTGTCCGTTTCGGCGACGGCGACCGCGCCGCGATGCTCAAAAACGCCGGCAAAAACACGGTCGTGGTGTGCAGTTACGCGCTGTTGCAACAGGAAGAAAAATTGCTCGCGGAAAAAGAGTGGGCGACGGTGGTGTTGGACGAGGCGCAAGCCATCAAAAACGCGGCGACAAAACGCTCGCAGGCGGCGATGAAACTACCCGCCGCTTTTCGGATGGTAACGACCGGCACGCCCATCGAAAATCATCTCGGCGAATTGTGGAATCTGTTCAATTTTCTCAATCGCGGCTTGCTCGGCTCGCACAAAAAATTTCAAGAACGTTTTGCCGCGCCGATTGAAGGCAACAACGACGGCGCGGCGCGCGAGCGGCTGAAACGATTGCTCAAACCGTTCATTTTGCGGCGACTGAAAACGCAGGTGTTGACCGAATTGCCGCCGCGCACCGAGATTCTCAAAACGTTGCCGCCGTCGCCGGAAGAAGCGGCGTTTTACGAGGCGGCGCGGCGGGACGCGGTGGAAAAATTGCAAAGTTTGCCGGCGGCGCGCGGCGCGGCGGGCGCGCGGCATCTGCGGATTTTAGCGGAAATAATGCGCTTGCGGCGCGCCTGCTGTCATCCGCGCTTGGTTGACCCGACGAGCAAAATTATGAGTTCCAAAATGGCGGAATTCGGCGCGATTGTCGAAGAATTGTGTGAAAACGGACATCGGGCGTTGGTGTTCAGCCAGTTCGTTGACCACTTGGCGCTGGCGCGGGAATGCTTGGACGAGCGGCGGATTGCCTATCAATACTTGGACGGCGCGACGCCGGAAAAACAGCGGCGCCAAGCGGTGGCGGCGTTTCAAGCCGGCGCCGGCGAGTTGTTTTTGATTTCGCTAAAAGCCGGCGGACAGGGCTTGAACTTGACGGCGGCGGATTACGTTATCCATTTAGACCCGTGGTGGAATCCGGCGGCGGAAGACCAGGCGTCCGACCGCGCGCACCGCATCGGACAAACGCGACCGGTAACCATTTACCGGTTGGTGATGCAAAACACGATTGAGGAAAAAATCGTGGAGATGCACCGCCACAAACGGCGCCTCGCCGAAGGATTGTTAAGCGACGGCGACCTCGGTAAAATCAACGCTGAAGCGTTGTTGCAATTGATTAAAAGTTGAGAATTGAAAAACGAAAGCGCGACCAATTAAGTTCCCCTCTACGGAGGGGCTGGGGAATTTATAACGCCGCGCTTCGCGCTCATTCTTTCAACTTTCAACTTTCAACTTTCAACTCTTAACTCTAAACTCTCAAAACTATGCTCTCCCTCCGCCCCGCGATTCGCGCTATGTCCGCCTACGTCCCCGGTGAAAAAGCCGGCGGCGACGACTTTATCGTTCTCAACGCCAACGAAAATCCGTATCCGCCCTCGCCGCAGGCGTTCGCCGCGATTAACGCGGCGCTGAACAAATTGGCGTGGTATCCCGAAAGTTCCAGCCGCGACGCGCGCGACGCGGCGGCGGCGGTTTTCAACGTCGCGCCGGAAACGGTGCTAGTGACCAACAGTTCGGACGAAATGTTGCGGATAATCGCGCAAGCGTGCCTGAGCCCCGGCGACCGCGCGGCGGCGTTCACGCCGTCGTTCACGTTTTACCGGACGCTCTGTCAAGTGCAGAACGCCGATTTTCGCGAAATCGCCTTTCCCGACGATTTTTCTTTGCCCGCGTTGCCGGCGGATTTCGCGGAGGCGAAAGTGATTTTTTTCCCGAATCCGGGCGCGCCGAGCGGCACGGTGTATGAACTTGCCGACCTCGAAAAATTGCTGACCGCCGCGCCGGACGCGGTCGTCGTCATCGACGAAGCGTATGCCGATTTTGACCGCAACGCCCATTCGGCGGTGCCGCTACTCGGCAAATACGCCAATTTAATCGTAACGCGCACGCTGTCGAAAAGTTATTCGCTCGCCGGTTTGCGGGTCGGCTTGGGTTTTGCCGCGCCGGCATTGGCGACGGAATTGCACAAAGTCCGCGACTATTACAACCTCGACCAATTGGCGCAAGCGGCGGCGGCGGCGGCGTTGCGCGACCAAAATTATTTGCGGGAAAATTGCGAGAAAATCATCGCCACGCGAGAATGGTTTGCGGCGGCGTTGGCGGCGACGGCGAAAGTTTGGACTTCGGGCGCCAATTTCGTGCTGGCGCGTTTCGGCAAACCGGCGGCGGCGGATTTATATCAATATCTGAAAGACCGTAAAATTTTAACCCGCTACTGGAACGCCCCGCGCCTCGACGATTGCCTGCGGATTACCATCGGCACGGACGCACAAATGCGCGCGACGCTTGCCGCGATAAGCGCCTTTGCAACGGACAATGGGCGGGTCAATTTTCGGCGGTGATTTATCGCCGTCGATTGTAACGCGGCGAAGCCGCCGCAAAATTCAATAGCCCGCCGTTTTAACGGCGGGTCAATTTTCGGCGGTGATTTATCGCCGTCGATTGTAACGCGGCGAAGCCGCCGCAAAATTCAGTAGCCCGCCGTTTTAACGGCGGGCTAAATTTCGGCGGTGATTTATCGCCGTCGATTGTAATGCGGCGAAGCCGCCGCAAAATTCAATAGCCCGCCGTTTTAACGGCGGGTCAATTTTCCGCCAACTGCTCACCGACCATTGCTCACCGACAACTGCCCGCGGCTCTCGGCGGGAATTTTTATTTGTTGCGCCAGCGCCGCGGCTTGCGCATTTTTCGTTTCGATGCCGGCGGCGTTGATAATCGGCATATCCGTCGCCGCGCGCGGGTTCGGCGCCGGCGTGATTTGTCGCTCGCGCACGTAGCGTTTCAGCAATTCGATTTGTGCCGGCGCGAGATGTTCCAATTTCACCGCGCCGTTGTCCGCCGCCCGCTCCGCCGCCGTCAGCCACAGCAACGCCCGCGCGTGTTGCTCGGCGCGGCGCTCAAAATCGCCGACCAAATACAAATACGTCGGCAGGTCTAACGACGGCGCCTGCCGCTTTTCCACCGCCGTCGTCAGCAGTTGCGCCGCTTCGGTCAAATAACGGATTTCCTGCCGCAGGCAATTGCCGCGCACCGACACCTCTTCGCTCAACGCTTTTTTCGCCAGCGCGATGATTTTCTCTTTGTCCTCGCCCTGCGCGCCGTCGGCGATTTTGATTTTCTGCCACGGGTCGGACGCAGCGTCCAAATGTCTTTTCCGCAATTCGACCAAGACCTGTTCGAGCGCCGTTTTCGCCGCCGCGTTCAGACCGAGACGGTTGTAATAACCGGCTTGCGTCAGCCGCAACAGTTGCCGCTCCACAATGTCGAAGCGCGCGCCGTCGGCGAGCAATTCGTCGATAGCGGCGGCGACGGCTTCGAGCTCGCCCGTTTCGCTTTTTTGGATTGCCGACAACGCGCGGCGCGCGCTGTCCAACAACACCCCCTCGCCGAACGGCGCGGAAATGGCGCGGCGGTTTGCCCACGCCGCGAGCCACGCGACGCGCGCCAAACCGAGTTCGTTCACGTCGGGGTCGCCGCGGCGCATCCGCTCGCGATAAAGCAAAAAGGCGTTGCCGCACCGCAAAATATCGGGAATCTCTTTTTGCAATTCAAACAACGCGACTAAATTTTTGGCGTCGATTTTAATTTCGCGCCCGAGCAACTGGTGCAAAATTTCCGGCATCGACGGTTGTAAATTTTGTTTTACCCACTGCACGATTTCGGGATGCTGTTTGGCGCGGAAAGCGCGGAAATCCCGCTGAAACGCCGAGAAACCGCACCGCGGGCAGGTAACGATTTCCGGCATATAACGCACGTTGCCCGACGGATGCGGGCATAAATCGCTGTCGGTGTTTTCGTAACGCTGATTGCGTTGCGGCAAATTCACCAACAAACCGCAAATCGGGCAAGGCGCCGGACGCGACTCGCCGACGACAAAACTGTCTTTATACACCGGACACGCTTTCGTGCCGCCGTTCGGGTTTTGCGCGGCGGCGAGCGATTCGGCGTAGCACACGCTCCGCTCGCGTCCGCACACCGGACAAGCGTTTTTCTCGCCGGCGTGTTGCCGGCTCAACGCGGAGTCCGGCGCCCCGCGCGATTTCTGCGCCGCGTTTTTTTCGGCGGCGGCGCGGGCGGCGAATTGGTCGAACGGATTCTCGGCGGTCATCGCCGGCGACAACAGCAACAGAAAAACGAGGAGGCGTTTCATCTTGTTCTCCGAGTGAGAGAACAATTAACAATTCACAATTAACAATTGCTGAGTTTAGTTTTCAAATTCGCGGCGCGAGATTTTGATAACTAATCCTCAATTTTTAATTGTTAATTGTTAATTGTTAATTGTTAATTAGTTACTAATCCCCGCCAGAATCTCCCGTTCCAAATCCGACTGGACGGCGAAGCCGCGCTGGTCGAGGTCTTGGAGGTCGCGGTAGGCGAGTTCGTATTGCTTGGTCATTCGATAGGCAATCGCCCGCGACAAGCGCGCCTTGTTCATCGCCGGGTCGATGGTCAGCGACCGACTAAGACGCGCGACGGATTCGGCGTATTTGCCCTCTTTCAATAATAGATTGCCGATTTCATAATGGGCGCGCGCGTAATCCGGCACGAGTGAAATCGCCGCGTAGTAGTAGCGCAACGCTTCGGCGGCGTCCTCGCGCTGTTGAAAAACGTCGCCGATGTTGGCTTGCAGGGAAGCGCGGGTTTCGTCGTCGTCGCCGCCGCCCAATTCTTCGGCGCGGGCGTAGGCGCGAAGCGCGTCGCCGTAGCGCCCGATTAAGTGATAACAGCGCCCCAAATCGAGATAATACTCGGCTTTTTCGGCGATTTTGACGGCTTCCTTGAAGTAGGGAATCGCGCCGGCGTAATTGCTCTGCGCGCAAATTTGCCGCCCTTCGATGTAGCGCAACCGCGCTTTGTCGGCGGCGGTCATTTTTTTGTCTTTGTCCTGCTTGCTGAATTTTTGGTTGACGGCTTCGGCTTGCGGGTCGGTCGTCGCCGAACGCTTCCCGCCGCAACCGCCGCTTAGCGGCAACGCCGCCAACGCCAACATTAGAATAAGAGGAATACGCACGCCGTCGCCTTTCGTTGATATTACCAACGTTATCGGACATTCGGCGGGCGGGACTTTAACGGGAAGGAACTCGCCGGCGAATGTTTGCGGCGTCGCCGACGGCGTGCTTCTCGGCACGCCGCATCGTGAATATAAATCACTGCGCCCGACGGCGCCGTTCGTGGATTGCCGGGGATTCTGGCGATAAAACGGACCGACGAGCCGGCGTTGCTTTTACCGATTGCCGCCGCTAAAATCCGTCATCGCGATGACGGATTTTACGTTAAATTCGTCATCGCAATGACGGATTTAACGAAAACGGGAGGGCAACCTAATGACCGGCGACATCACTCGACTATTGGAGAAGCGGATATTAGCGTATCTGCGACCACAAAAAGCGGCGTTACTCTTTGGCGCGCGGCGCGTCGGCAAAACGGTTTTATTGAAAAAAATCGTCGAAAATTTTGTCGGCAAAACGCTGTTGTTAAACGGCGAGGATTATGACGCGCAAGCGTTGTTGGCGGAGCGGTCGGTGGCCAATTACCGGCGTTTGCTGACCGGAATTGATTTGCTCGCCATCGACGAGGCGCAAAATATCCCGGAAATCGGGCAAAAAATCAAATTGATGGTTGACGAAGTCGCGGCGACGCGCGTGCTCGCTTCCGGTTCGTCGTCGTTTGATTTGCTGAATAAAACCGGCGAACCGTTAGTCGGGCGAAGCGCGGCTTTTTTCTTGACGCCGTTTTCACAGGCGGAACTCGCGCCGCAAGAAAACGCGCTGACCGCGCGGCAAAATCTCGAAACGCGCTTAATTTACGGCACTTATCCCGAAGTAACGCGATTGGAAAATCCCGAAGATAAAATTGCGTATCTGCGGGATTTGGTCAACGCTTATTTGCTCAAAGACATTTTGGCGGTCGAGGGGATTAAAAACTCCGGCAAAATGCGCGATTTGCTCCGCTTGGTCGCGTGGCAATTAGGCGGTGAAATCACCTACGAAAATTTGGGCGGCGCGTTGGGATTAAGCAAAAACACCGTGGAAAAATATCTCGATTTGCTGAATAAGGTCTTTATCGGCTATCGGCTCGGCGCGTATGCCCGCAATTTACGCAAAGAGGTGCGCAAAACCGGTAAATGGTATTTTTACGACAACGGGATTCGCAACGCGCTGATTGGCAATTTCCAGCCGTTGGCGTTGCGGGACGATGTCGGCGCGTTGTGGGAAAATTATTTAATCGGCGAGCGCTTGAAAGACCGGCATAATCGCGGATTGCACAAAGAGTTTTATTTTTGGCGGACGTATGACGGGCAGGAAATTGATTTAATCGAGCAACACGGCGAGCAATTGACGGCTTGCGAATTTAAGTGGGGAGTGCGAAAAACCAAACTGCCGCCGGCGTTCGCCACGGCGTATCCGCAAGCAACTTACCGCGTTGTCCATCGCGACAATTACCCGGATTTTATTTTGCCGCTGGAATGAAATAACCATTTTGAAAAGGAGGAATTACCGCAATGCGCTTATCGCCGAAACAGCAAAAAGTATGGCGAATAGCGTCGCTGTCCGCGCCGGTCGGCGGTGGGTTAGTTTTGCTCTTTCGTCAACCGCTCGCCGAGTGGCTCACCGCCTTTATCGCACTTCATTTTTACGGCAACAGTCAATCGAAAGCACCGGCGGGTTCGCGCTGGGTTTGGAATTGATTGCCAAAGCCCACGTGCAAGGTTACGTAATTTGCGAAACGCCAACGAGGTGGAAAGACCGCGTCGCCGGTAAATCGAATTTCAAATTATGGGCGTGGCTTCCCGATTATCTGCAATGGTATTTTTATGCGTTTAAGCGGCGGAAATAATGCAAACCGGCGGCGTTTTCTCGGCGGGAAGTTAACAGCGAACGGTTCGGCGACGACGCTTCGCGGTTCATAAACGCCGTCGCCGCGCGCGCCCCGTCAAGGTCCGCGTCTCGCTTGTTCATTTTTATCGGGCAATCGCTACAATCCCCGCACTCATTCCTCCACCGAGGGCAAAAATGGACGTTACCATTCCAGCCACTTCCGAGACCGTCGCGGTGCCCGCGTGGCGCGTTTCGTTGGGCACCAAGTTGATGATTACCGTCGTGTTTATGGCGCTCACCGTCGGCGGCGTGGCGGTCGGGGTCGGTTATTATTTGCAGAAAATCGCCACGGAAGAACGTTACGAAGAAATCGGTCGGCAGACCGCGATTAGCGCGGCGAGCCTTCTCGATGGCGATAAAGTCGCCGCTTACCGGCACTTGCCGCCCGACGATGATTACCGCGAAATCGAGCGCGAATTCGCCCTGCTGAAAGAAGCGAACTCGTATATCAACTATCTCTATGTTTATCTCCCCGACGTGGAAAACCACCGCGATTTGTCGCTGTTTTCCGACGGCGACGGCGACGGCGAACCGGTCTATGACGACTGGGCGTCCTACGACGAAAATCGTGAATTCTACGACGATTACGCGCGCGGCGTCGCCGGCGAGCCGCTCATCGAATACTCCCCGACCTACGGCTACACTTTTTCGATTTACGAGCCGCTTTACGCCGCCGATAAAAAGTTCGTCGGCTACGTCGGCGTGGATTTTGATATGAACGACGTTATCGCCGAAGAACACCGGTTTCTTATTTTGTTGTCGCTGATTGTTTGCGCGCTGACGTTGTTGTTCAGTTTGTTGTATGTCTATATCATTCGCCGGCTCGTCGTTACGCCGGTGGAAATGATGACGGCGGCGACCCGAAATTGGACGGATTATTTTCTCAGCCCCTCGGCGACGGTCGAGGAAAAAACGCACTCGGTCGCGATTGACCAAATGCAAGTGCTGACCAACGACGAACTCGAAACGTTGTGCCACGCCATCAAAGCGATGGAGAAAAAACTCAACTTCACCATCACCGAATTGAAGTTGGACTCGTTCACCAAACTCTACAACCGCGCCACTTTCGACGCGATGTTGAGCCAATGCTTCCGGCATTTCTTGGCGACGCAGGCGATGTTTTGCCTGCTCGTGATTGACATCGACAAGTTCAAGAGTGTCAACGACACCTACGGACATTCGTTCGGCGACCAGGTGATTTTGACGTTGGTGAAAACGCTCAAAGCGGGCGTCCGCGCCAGCGATTATTGTTTCCGTTACGGCGGGGAGGAATTTGCGGTCATCTTAAACACCGCGCCGACCATCGCGTTCAACATCGCGGATAAATTGCGCGAGAATTTTCATCAGCAAGTTCTGCCGGAGCATCCGTCTTTGCGTTTTTCGATTAGCATCGGCATCTGCGAGGTCGGAACAAACTACGAATCGGCGCGGCAGATTTTCCTCAACGCCGACCAAGCCCTCTACCAAGCCAAGGAATCCGGACGCAACCGCGTCGTGCGCTATGAAGGGGAAGGGAAGAGTTGAGATGTGGAGTTATCCTGCAAGGGCGGCGGTTAATTCCCCTCTACGGAGGGGAATTTGATTTCCACGCTTCGCGCATTTTCAAAACAACTCCACCGCTAAACTCTCAACTTTCAACTCTCAACTTTTCCCTTACGCCGTTTTAATGCCGGTGTTGAGCATTTGCGCGATGCTCGCTTTGACGGCGAGCGGGTCGAGGAGGTTGCCGCCGCCGAAAAGGCGCGTCAGCAATAGGCGGGTCGATGCTCGACTGTCGGTCGAGGCGGCGGATGCCGGTGCCCGACTGCCGGTCGGTGCCCGACTGCCGGTCGGTTGCCGACTGCCGGTCGGCGTCCGCTTGCCGGCGGCGGTTCGCCTTTTTTTCGGCGGACGCGCGGTCGTAGCCGGTCGCCAACCGGTAGCCGCTTCTAAGCCGGTAGCCCAATCCCAATTGATTGCCGACGGCGCGTCGGTTGCCGCCGGTGCCGGCGGCGTTTTTTTGGTGCGTCCCATTTTCTCATCCTTGATTTTTCGCGAGACGACCGTTCTCGCTGTTCATAATTGCCGGTTTTTATCGCGCTTTCCCGGCACGCTCCGATTATCGGCGGCGACCGCGCGGGGCTTTAATACAATCGTCAATTATTGTCGGGGGAAAAACGCGCCCGACATTTTTCGCGGTCAACCGCTTGAATCGGCGTGGCGGCAGTTTCTAATACGGGGAATTTTAGCGTCAATCGGTGTCAAAAGGGGGCTTACGATGAGCATTTATTTAGACAATGCCGCGACGACGGCGGTCCGAAAAGAGGTCTTGGCCGCGATGTTGCCGTTTTTCAGCGAAAATTACGGCAACGCTTCCGCGAAGTATTACGAACTCGGCAAACGTTCCCGCCGCGCCGTTATGGCGGCGCGCGGACAAGTCGCCCGACTACTCGGCGCGAACGATTACGCCGACGAAGATAAATTGCCGGAGGTCTTTTTCACGTCCGGCGCCACCGAAAGCAATAACTGGGTCATCCAAAACGCGCCGACTTTCACCGGCAAAAAACATCTCATCACCTCGTCCATCGAACATCACGCCGTTCTGGAAACCGCCGAGTTTATGGCGAAAAAACACGGTTGCGCCTTGACGGTCGTGCCGGTGGACGGTCGCGGTTTCGTCAATCCCGCGGACCTCGAAAAAGCGATTACGTCCGACACGGCGCTCATCAGCATAATGTTTGCCAACAACGAAGTCGGCACGATTGAGCCGCTTGCCGCCATCGCGGAAATCGCCAAAAAACACGGCGTTTTATGCCACACCGACGCGGTGCAAGCGGCGGGGAAAGTGCCGCTCGACGTGAAAAAATTAGGCGTCGATTTTCTGTCGATTTCGGGACATAAATTTTACGGACCGAAAGGCGTCGGCGCCTTGTATATCAGTCCGGCGGTCAAAAATTTTCCGGCGTGGTCGCACGGCGGCGGACAGGAAAAACACCGCCGCGCCGGCACTTACAACGTGCCGGGGATAGTCGGTCTCGGCGCCGCCGCCGAGTTGGCGCAGGCGGAAATGGCGGCGGTGGACGCGCGGGAGCGCGAATTGGTCGAGCGGTTGTGGACGGGTTTGGCGGCAATTCCGCGTATTTATCGCAACGGCGACGCGACCGAACGGTTGCCCAATATTCTGAACGTACGGTTCGACGGCGCGGAAGGCGAGGCGATTTTATTGCGGTTAGACCGGCAGGGAATTCAGGTCGCGTCGGGGTCGGCGTGTTCGACGGATTCGCTTGAACCGTCGCACGTGTTGTTGGCGTTAGGGGTGCCGACGGAGTCCGCGCACGGGGCAATCCGGTTCAGTTTAGGGCGCGAAACCACGGCGGCGGACATCGACCAAACAATTGCAATTACCGCGCAACAAGTGAAAATCATTCGCGATATGAGCGTAACTTGGGACGGGTGAAACGCCGTAAAAAGGAAATAAAATGACTGCTACTTTTTATCAGCCGACTACGTTAATTGACGACGAACCGGACGAAATGGGCGATGCGTATTTGCTTGAGATGGAGTCGCGTCGCGACGATGAATTGGTGCCGTTCGCTGAAGTTTTTGGCGATTAAGAATAAGGTCGAAAGCGATGAGTATGTCTTACACTTACTTTGAGGACAACGGTTGGTTCGTCGGTTATTTCGACGATTTCCCTCAGCATTTGACGCAAGGGAAAACTTTGGCGGAATTGGAATTGATGCTCAAAGATTTATACGAGTGCCTCCACCTCGCCAAATACCACAAGCGCGAATTGGTGTTGGCGTGAAGAAAAAAGATTTAGTTCAAACGATTCGGCGGCGCGGCGCCGTGTTTCTTCGGCATGGCGGCAATCACGATGTTTATGTGCAACCGGCAACCGGACGACAATCCGCCGTGCCGCGCCATAACGAAATAAATGAAATGGTCGCCAAAAGTATCATCAAAAATTTGTCGGCGGATTAGTCGCGCGTCGCGAGAAAAAAAAATGCCCGAAATGCCTCCGCTTAAAACCGCCGTGTTGTTGTCCGGCAACGGGACGACGTTGCAGAATCTCATCGACCGCCGCGCCGCGTTGCCGATTGATATTCAGTTGGTCGTGGCGTCGCGCGCCGATGCTTACGGTTTAATTCGCGCGGAAAATGCCGGCATTGCGACCGCGTTGGTTGAGTCAAAAAACTTCCGGCGCGGCGACGGCGCGCCGGATTGGTCGGCGATGGGCGCGGCGTTGGACGCCGTTTTATTGCCGCGCCGATTTGATTTAATTTGTCTCGCCGGTTTTATGTGTTTTTATCCGTTGCCGCCGGCGTTGCGCGGTAAGGTTATCAACATTCATCCGGCGCTGTTGCCGGCGTTCGGCGGGCGCGGAATGTATGGGCGGCGCGTCCACGAAGCGGTCAAAAATTCCGGCGCGACGGAGAGCGGTTGCACCGTGCATTACGTTACGAACGACTACGACGCCGGTCCGGTTATTTGGCAAGCGTCCTGCGCCGTCAGCCCGACCGACACCGCCGACGATATTGCCCATAAGGTTTTTCAGTTGGAATGTGAAGCGTATCCCGCCGCGATAAAAATCTTTGCGGAGAGGTTAGCGGGCGGCGCAGTTTTAGAGTTGAGAGTTGAGAGTTGAGAGTTGAGCGGTGGTATTTTTTTCAAGACGCGCGAAGCGCATCCTTTGCTTAACTCTTAACTCTAAACGTTCAACTCTTAACTCGAATTTTCCCCTCGTCAAAAAAAGAGTAACCGGTAATGAGCGAATCCCATCTCAACCGTCCGAACCGGCTGTTCATTGACGCGGCGTCAATTCAAGTGGCGGTGGTGTTGCCGTCGTTGGCAATCAAAGATTACAACGGCGCGTTTCATCAAATGTTCCGCAACGTGCGCGTCGGCGAAAATTTCTTTGCGATTTGTCGGGGACTGATTTCCGACCAAGAAGAACATCCGCTGGCGCGCGCGCGCAAAACCGAACACGAAGCGTGCGGACAGGTCGAATTCGTCGTCAACGGCGAAATCGTGCGGTTGGAAACCATCGGCTTTCCGTTATTTGAGCAGGACTCGCGGTTGTCGTCGTTGCTTTGTTTGAGCGTGGAAGTGCCTCCCGCCCACGCGGAAAATCCGGTCAAAAAGAACGGCGCGTCCGCGCTGACGTCGGCGTCGCAGTCGCTGACGGCGGAGATATTGCAGTTGTCGCAACTAAACGCCGAATTACAGCGCAAAAACGAAGAATTGCGGTTGTTGGCGCTCAACGACTCGCTGACCGGACTGTTAAACCGGCGCGCGTTCAGCATCAATTATGAGCGCGAATTGCGGCGCTCCGAGCGTTATCGCCACTCGATTTCGTTGTTGTTCATCGACATCGACCATTTCCGCGATTTCAACAACACCTACGATTACGACACCGGCGACGCGGTGTTGAAAAACGTGGCGAAAATTATTTTCGAGGTCGTGCGCGACACGGATATTGTTACCCGTTACGGCGGCGAGGAGTTTGTCGTCATTCTGCCGGAAACGGGGCTTAACTACGTGCATAAAGTCGCCGAACGGTTGCGCGTGCGCGTCGAAAACGGCAAAGTCGCAACGCGGCACGGCGAAATGGCGGTTACGGTGTCGATTGGCACCGCGACCACGTATTCGCCGAAAATCGACGACGAAAAATTTCTCAACACCGCCGTCGGCGCGTTGCACGAAGCCAAACAATCGGGGCGCAACCGCACGGTTTCGCGGGAAATGACGGAACAGGTCGGGTAAGAACGCGGAATTAAAAATTTTAGAATTTGATTTTCAAAGTCGCTTCGCGTAATTCTGATAAGTTATTCCGCCGGTCCGCGCTTTCAGGGCGACGGTCGGAGTTTTTTCAATTTCTTCGTTGCCACGGCACCGACGCTAACCGCGTAACATCAATTCTTAATTCTTAATTTTTAATTCTTAACTGTTCTTTCGAGGAGAGTTCTTATGTCGCAAATCCCTGACGCCGCCACCGGCAACACCGGCGCGGATTACGGTTTAGTCAAAAATCTGGACTACGCGCTCGCCAACGCCGACGCCGCGCAACACGACCCCAAGCCCTCGTCCGCCGTCGCCAAATCGCCCGACGAAATTTGCGCGTTGCCGGAGACCTTCGTTGACCCCGACACCGGCGAAACCGTCAAAATCGACCGGCAAATGCTCCTCAACGAGCCGTTCATCAGCGAATACTACAACGAGACCTACTGTTATCTCATTCCGCGCGAGCCGGGGAAAATTCTCGCCATTTGGGAAGTCGGCGAGGCGACCCGTCAAACGCTGACCGCAAAATTCGGCAAAGATTTCTTCGACCACAACCGACTGATTCTGCGCGTCTATGAGGTAACCGGCGTGAATTTCGACGGCTTCAACGCCAACGGCGTTTTTGAGGTGGACGACGGTTTAAGCGACAAAAACACCTATTGGCTGAATGTCGGCAGGGGTTGCGATTACGTCGCCGAAATCGGCTATCGCGCCGCCGGCACGGAATTTTTCGAGCAGGTCGCCCGCTCCAACAGTTGCTTCTCGCCCAAGGGCTTCAAGGAAAATCAGGAGCGCTACAACGAATCCGCGACGATTAGCGTCGATATGAACGCCGTCGATATTCCGGTCAAAGCCGAGGATTGGCGCTGGAATCAATACAAATACTGGCGCGAACGCACCCACCCAGCCCCCGAAGAAAAGGGCTACTGGGCGCTCGTGTTGCACCAGCATTTGCCGTTTGTCCGCCATCCCGAATACGACGTGCCGCTCGAAGAGCAGTGGTATATGGAAGCGGTCGTCAGCGTTTATACGCGGCTGATTAAGATGTTCTGGAATTTGTCGAACGACAAGGTTGACTTCCGCGTAACGCTGTCGCTGACGCCGAGTTTGCTGTCGATGATGACCGACGATTTATTGAAAAAGCGCGTGGCGCGACATATCGACGAACTTATCGCGCTGGCGACCCGCGAGCGCGACAACTCGGTCGGCAAGCCGTATCACGCGACGGTCGAGCAAATTCTCGCGCGTTTCTGGAACGCCAAAAACGTCTTCGACGCTTACGAAGGCGACCTGACGCGCGCGTATAAGGACTTTCAGGATATGGGCAAAATCGAAGTCATCACTTGTCCGGCGACGCATATGGTTTTGCCGTTGTTCAAGCACTTCGGCGAAGCGGTGCGCTCGCAAATTCAGATTGCCAACCGCCAGTATCGGCGCGTTTTCGGACGCGCCCCGCGCGGCATTTGGTTGGCGGAAAACGCCTACACGCCCGACATCGACAAATTCCTCGCCGCCGAGGGCATCAAGTGGTTTCTCGTCAACTCAAACGGTTTGGAAGAAGGCGACACGCGGAATTTTTACGGCACGGACGCGCCGGTCATCACGCCGAACGGCGTCGCGGCGTTCGGCATCGACCAGAAAACGCGCGCCGCGGTGTGGAGCCGCGAGTCCGGTTATCCGGGGCATCCGAACTATAAAGAATGGTATCGCGACTTGGGTTACGAAGCCGACTGGGATTATTTGCCGGAGTATTTCAAAACGGCGAACGTGCGCCGCAACACCGGCTTGAAGTATTACCGCATCACCGCCAAAGGCGCGGATTTGGGGGCGAAGGACTATTATCATCCCGAATGGGCGACGGGGACGGTGCACGAGCAAGCCGGACAATTCGTCTGCCACCGCGGGGCGCAGGCGTATCACACCAACGAAGTGAATAAAAAGAAGCCGATGATTGTCTCGGCGTATGACGCCGAATTGTTCGGGCATTGGTGGGAAGAGGGTCCCGAATGGATTGAGTCGGTTTTCCGCAAAATGCTGTTTGACCAAAACGAAGTGCGTCCGGTAACGCCGAGCGAGTATTTGGGCGAAAATCCGACGCAACAAAAAATGATGCCCGGCGCGAGTTCGTGGGGCAAAAAGGATTATTTCCAAACGTGGGTGGAAGAGCGCGACTATCAGCCGAATCACTGGATTTTCCGGCATTTGTATCGAATGACCAACCACGCGATTGACTGTGCGACGAAATTCCGCGACCTTGATTTGGCGACGGAAACCAACCCGCAACGGCGGGTCTTGGGACGGGCGCTCAATCAAATGGTGCGCGAATTGTTTTTGGCGATTTCGTCCGACTGGGGCTTTTTGATTTCGACCGGACAAGCGGTGCGCTATTCGGAAGTGCGGACAATTAAACACATCGACCGCGCCAAAGAATTGTTGCGGCAGATTGAAGAAAACAAAATCGACCTCGGCTACCTCTGCACGCTCGAATTAGCCGACACCATTTTCAACCAAGATATGGACTTCCGCACGCTCTGCCGCGGCGAGGCGGAGGGCAAGTAAAGAGTTTCTCTATCATCAAGGTGGCGGATAATGGAAGTGGCCGCCAAGCAACTCGGCTTTCAGCCGAGATAATTTATCGCGCAAGTAAATCGTGGTCGGGAAATTATCGTTACTTTTCGCGGCAACGCCTTGGCAAAAATCGTGCCGTTAGGCGATAAAAAACGGGCGTCTTTCGACGATAAAAATAACGAGTTGTTTGGAATGTGGGCATACCGCCAAGACCTGTCCGATGTCGGGCGGTATGTCAGAAACCGGCGGAAAGGCAGGCAATTTTGATTATCGACACCGACGTTGTCATCTGATTTTTACGCGGCAACGATAAAGCCGAGCTGGTGGTTTATGACAACTTGCCTTTTAGCATTTCGGTCGTTAATTGTATGGAGTTAGTCGCCGGAATGACCAATCGGAACGAACTCCGCTTGCAATAGTCGCCGCGACTGCATTAGAAGCCGGTGAAATACTTCTCGCCGCGAATAACAAACACTACCAATTCATTTCGAACATCCAATTAAAAGTGTTTCGACCGTAAATCGGGTTACGGGTTACCGCAAAAAAATCCCTGCGCCAAACGGCGCGGGGATTTTTTATCGACCTGTTTAATAACTCAAAGTTATTTCTACTCAATCACGCCAATCCCGCCCCCGCCAAAATTTCCCGTAACGCTTCTGTCGTCGCGGCGGTGGCGGGGCAGAGCGGCAGGCGCGTCGAAAAGGCGACTTTGCCGAGGATCGACAGCGCCGTCTTGACGCAAATCGGATTGGTTTCAATAAACATCGCTTTCATCAGCGCCCAATTTTCATAATGAATTTTTTGCGCCGTCGCGAAATCCCCCGCCCCCGCCGCCACGCAAAGCGCCTTAATGCGCTCCGGTATAAGGTTCGCCACGACGCTCACCACGCCGCTCGCCCCCACCGCCATCATCGGCGCCGTCAGCGAATCGTCGCCCGACAAAATTTCAATGTCCGACAGCGCACGAATGTCGCAGACCTGTTCGACGCTTCCGCACGCCTCTTTAATCGACACGATATTGCCGGTTTCCCGCCGCAACCGCGCAATCGTCGCCGGCAACATTTTAACGCCGGTGCGCCCCGGCACGTTGTAGAGCATTATCGGAATCGCGACCTCGTCGGCGATTTTTTTGAAATGCAAAAATTGTCCTTCCGGCGTCGGTTTGTTGTAATACGGCGTGATAATCAACGCGCCGTCCGCGCCGACTTCTTTGGCGTAGCGCGTCAACATCACGGCTTCGACAGTGTTGTTGCTACCGGTGCCGGCGATGACGCGGGCGCGTCCGGCGACATGTTCGACGGTGAATTTGATAATCGCTTTTTGCTCGTCGTGCGACAACGTCGCGGCTTCGCCGGTGCAACCGGCGGGAACGATGCCGTCGGTGCCCGCCGCCAATTGCCGGTCCAACAATTCGCGATACACGTCATAGTCGATTTGCGCGCCGCCGGCGGTGAACGGCGTAACTATCGCCACGTTGCTACCCGGAAAGTAGGTGTTCATTGTTTTTTTCCTATTTGATGGAAGTTGGAGCAATTACAAATTCATGTTACGCGGTTAGCATCGATTGCTTTTGCAACGAAGTAATTGAAAAAACTCCGCTAATCGCGCTGAAAGCGCGAAATATATCAGCCCAGGGTAAGGCACACGCTCTATCGTGCCGCCACCCTAGATAGCGGTTGATTGATAAAAATAATCCGACAGTCCCGCCGTTAGGCGGCAAACGCCGCCGCCGGCGGCGAGAGCGGTTCGCCAAAACGCGGCGAACCGTCCAATTTCGGTTGGCGCTGATGCGCCGTCTTTACCTATGGTGGCGCGGCTGATAGAGCGTCGCCGCTTACCATAGGCTGATGTGTTTCGCGCTTTCAGCGCGATTAGCGGCGATTGATTTTTCAAATCGCTTCGCGTCATTTTGACAATCACTCCTCAATTTTTAGTTTCTAATTTTTAATTGGAAACGGTCTAACCGGCATCGCGTCGTCGCGCCCGGTTAAAAATAAAAAATCGCCGCCTGCACGAGTCCGATGACGAAGCCCAGCGCGCCGCCGACAAATTCGATAAAACCGAATTCTTTACGCATCACGTCTAATAACAATTCTTCGATGCGCTCGCTGTCGAATTTTTCGACTTTGTCGCGGACGAGTTCGCTGAAATTCAAATATTCGCGCAATTTATCGGCGGCGGTCGCTAAAATTTCGGGAATAATGCCCGCGACTTCGGCGAGCAGTAATTCGCCGACTTTGGTGCGGACTTGCTCGTTGATAAAAATCGCCAGCATCGGATTTTCGCCGACTAATTTGTCGAGAAAGCCGCCGATTTTCGCGATAACGGCGTCGCGGAAGACCTGCTGAAATTCCGGTGTGTTGAGCGCGCGGCGCAAATCGTCGTGATTGATGAGATTTTTTTCTATCATCCGTCCGAGGTTTTCCGCCAGCGCTTTTTGCCGACGCGGAAAAACGCCCTGCACTTTCAACCCAAGCAAATTCACCGGTCGGCGCGGACGAAACAACATTTTCACCGCGAGGTAATTCGTCAACCAGCCGATAAACGCGCAAATCACCGGCGACGATAAAAGTTTCCAGTTCTCCATCAGCCAATCCATTTTTCGCCGTCTCCTATTTTTTTCGGCGGATTTTACCGAAAAGTTCGCCGTTGCAAACCGCCGCCATTCGCCGGCGCACCGGCTAATTTATGCCGGCGCGCAGATAAAACGCCGTTTCTTAACGCAGTTTAAGCGGGGAAAAGACCGGCGTTACTCGGTTTCCAGCCGCCGGCAACTGCCGGCGACCGGAAACTGACCGTTGGCAACTAAAAACTCAGTCCGCCAACAAATTCTCCGCCGTCATCTCATCCGGTTTTTTGAGTCCGAGCAGGTGCAAGGCGATGACCGCGATGTCGCTTAATTTCCCGCCGTGTTTCAGGTGTTTGCCCGGCGCGTCTTTCGCGACGTAAATCAATTCCACCGGATGCATCGTGTGGCTGGTTTTGACCATACCGGTTTGATAATCAATCATCTGGTCGGCGTTGCCGTGGTCGGCGGTTACTAAAATTTGGAAATCGTAATCGAGCAACACGTTGACGAGCGCGCCGTAACATTTGTCCACCATCGACACCGCTTTTTGCGCCGCGAACATCTGCCCCGTATGCCCGACCATATCGCAGTTGGCGTAGTTCACCACAATCATTCCGAATTGATACGGGTCTTGCGCGAGATACTGCATAATTTTGTCGGTTACGGTGAACGCCTCCATTTCGGGATGCGTCGCGAACGTCGCCGGGTCGTAGCGGCTGGGAATTTCGATTTGCAATTCGTCCTTAAACGGCACGGTGCTTTTGCCGTTGAAAAAACTGGTGACATGCCGGAATTTTTGCGTTTCCGCAATCCGCAATTGCGCTAAACCCGCGTCGCTGACGACCTCGCCGAGCAAGCCCTTCATTCCGCCTTCGCCGCCGAGCGGTCCCATCAAATATTCGGTAAATTCGTCGAAATAGCGCGTGAAGCCGAGATAGGTAATTTGCGGACGCGCGGCGCGCTTGCCCGCGTAATTGTCGGCGGTGAACGCCAACGTCAGTTGAATCGCGCGGTCTTGGCGATAGTTGGTGTGGAACACGCAATCGCCGTCTTTGATACCGGCGTAATCGCCAATCGCCACCGGCAAAATATATTCATCGCACATTGGGTCGCCGTCCGGCGTTTTGTCATTGTCATACGCTTTTTGCACCGCGACCGCGACGTCGTCCTCGTGCCGCTCGCCTTTGCCGCCGACCAAAAAGTCGAACGCGCGCGAAGTGAGTTCCCAATTTTTCGAGCGGTCCATTCCGTAGTAGCGCCCCATAATCGTGCCGATTTTACAATTGCCGACTTCGGCGGCGACTGCCTGCAATTTAGCGACGTATTCCATCGTCGAGCGCGGCGGCGTGTCGCGTCCGTCGAGGAACGGATGATTGACGATTTTGCCGGTCGGATTTTCCTGCCGCGCGCGGCGCATAATTTTGAACAGATGCTCTTGATGCGCGTGGACGCCTTCGTCCTGCAACAGTCCGAGCAGATGCAAGGTCGAATTATTTTTCTTCCAATTGGCGACGAGATTTTTCCATTTCGGTTCCTCAAACAACGCGCCGCTCGTCAGTCCGTCGTCGATGCGTTTGAGTTCCTGAATGACGATGCGCCCCGCGCCCATATTGAGGTGTCCGACCTCGGAACTGCCCTGATAACCGGCGGGCAAACCGACCGCTTCGCCGCAAGCGTCGATGAGCGTCCACGGATATTTTTGTTTGAGGGCTTCGGTGAACGAGGTGTCGGCGTCGCGGACGGAATTGCCGCGATTGTCGATGTTCCAGCCCCAGCCGTCGCGGATAATGATGGCGAGCGGACGTTTCGTTTTTGGCGTAGCCATAAAATTCCTTTCAGAGAAAAGAGAAGAAAAAGGGAAAGATGTCGAGTTTTTCAGGTTCATTCGCGACGGCGATTATACTTTCCGCCCGCTCGCGAAAAAAGCCGTCGGCAAGCGCCGGCGGCGATTTTTAATGACGAATTACGAAACCGCGGCGGAGTTATCCGGTCGGCGCGGTGAATTGCCGGATTTTCGCGATTAACTCTTCGGGGTCGATGGGCTTTGAAAGGAAAGAGTTCATTCCCACCGACAGACAAAGTTTGACGTCTTCCCGCGACGAGTTCGCCGTCAGCGCAATAATCGGAATTCTCGCCGAAATCGGCAAATCGGCTTCTTCGCGCCGTATTTGTCGGGTCGCTTCCCAGCCGTCCATTTCCGGCATTTGGCAATCCATTAAAACCAGCGCGTATTCTTGCCGGCGCCACGCCTCGACGGCTTCGCGTCCGTTGCCGACGATTTGATGCGATAAATTCGCTTGCGCCAAAATCTCGCCGATGACGATTTGATTGATGTCGTTATCTTCCGCGACCAATATCGGCGCGGTCAATTTCAGCGGCGCGACCGCCGTCGCTACCGCGTCGGTCGCGACCGCGGCGGCGTGGACAAACGGCAAGACGAACCAAAATTCCGAGCCGCGCCCCGGGTCGCTGGTTACGCCGATTTCGCCGCCCATCAATTCGATTAACTGCTTGGAAATCGCCAAGCCCAAACCGGTGCCGCCGTAACGCCGCGTGGTGCCGGTATCGACTTGGGAAAACGACTTGAACAAGCGGTCGAGCCGGTCGGCGGGAATGCCGATGCCCGTGTCGATGACGCGGAATTTCAGCGAACAATTATCCGGCGCGCTCGCCACGCTTTCGACCTTAATTTTCACGCCGCCCGTCGCGGTGAATTTCAGCGCGTTGTTCACGAGATTCACCAACACTTGCCGCAGTCGCATCGGGTCGCCGCGGAGATATTTCGGGATGTGGCGACCGGAATTATATTGTAAAACCAGCGACTTTTCCGCGGCGCGGATTTTCAACATTTCAATCACCGAGTGCACGGTCGCGGGCAAGTCGAAATCGATTTTTTCGATTTCCATTTTACCGGCTTCGATTTTGGAAAAATCGAGAATATCGTTGACCAACGACAATAAATGATTGCCGGAGGTTCGCAATAAATCGACGAATTTTCGTTGCTTGGGCGCGAGTTTGGTTTGCCGCAATAAACCGGCGATGCTAATCACGGCGGACAGCGGCGTGCGAATTTCGTGATTCATATTCGCCAAAAACAGCGCTTTGGCCGTCGCCGCCTGTTCCGCCGCAATGCGCCGGGATTGGTCGGTCAGGTCTTGAATGCAAATCGTCAGCATTTTCTCGCCGCCGAGTTCGACCAATTCGATGTTGAACAGCGCGGGCGTGGCGGCGCCGTCGCGGCGAGCGGCGAAACCGGCGGCGACAAGTTTGCGGCGGGCGTTCAAGGTTTTCCAAAATTCGCGCCAGCCGGCGGGCGAAGCGGTAAAAGAGTCCAATTTAATAAAAGTTATCACCGGCCGTTGCAGTAATTCGGCGGCGGCGGCACAACCGAAAAACGGGACGCAACTATCGTTGACATAGACGAAATCGCCGGCGGCGTCCACGCGGCAAATCGGCACCGCAATCCGGTCAATCATCACCTCTAAGGTTTGTTCGTAGCGCCGCCGTTCGGTGATGTCGCGCAACGTCCAAACCTCGGCGTTGCGGTCGTTGATTTTTACCAATCGCCCGTGGATATCGACGACGCGCCCGTCGCGCAAATGGACCATACCGTGTTGCTCGCCGTCGGTGCGCACGCGGGCGATTAACAAAAGATGCTCCTCGGCGTCGAACAAATGGCGGTCAAAGAAAGCGCGAATATCGTCGAGCGATTGGTTGTAGCGGTAAATGTCCTGCCAGCCGGGGAAAAGTTTATCGTAAGCGGCGTTGGCATACGGCATCGGGGCGCCATCGACCATCGCCATAATGCCTTCGGCGGTGGAAGCCAGAATGGCGTCGATAAGTTCTTTTTGGGCGCGCAGTTCTTTTTCCCGCCGCTCGCGCGCGGTGATGTCGTGCAACGACCAGACCTCGGCGTCGGCGTCGCCGATTTTAACGATATGACCGACGACTTCGACGATGCGCCCGTCGCGCAAATAAGAAATGCCGCGCGTTTCTTGGCGGGTGGCGCGGAGCGACGCGACCATGTCGAGATGTTCTTGATAATTGACGAGCGCTTTTTTGAATAATTCTTTAGTTTCCGCCACCGGCTGGTTATGGTGGCAGACGGTTTCCCAGCCCGGAAAAATGTCGCCGTAAGCGGCGTTGGCGAACGGCATTTCTTCGCCTTGCACCAACGCGATAATGCCGTCGGGCGAGGCGTTCAAAATCGCGTTAATCATCTCCTTTTGCCGCTCTAATTTCACTTCGCGATGGACTTGTTCGTCAATGTCGGTAACGCGCTCGACCACATAGTCGATGCGGTCGGTCTCTAAATTGCGAACCGGAAAACTGTGCAATTCAAACCAACGGTTGAACACCGGATTGAAATAGCGATACGAGCGCACTTCGCCGTCGGCGAGGGTTTTTAGGCAGGGGCAAAAATCGCACGGTTTATCGGTGCCGACGATGGCCTCGTAACAGGTCTTGCCGCCGGGATATGAATTGTCAATGAAATCGCGCGCCGTGGCGTTGAGGTGAACTAAGCGCAGTTGCGTATCCATCACATAAATGCCGTCTTGAATCGATTCTAAGACCGAATTCAACAACCAGCGCGACGCGGGCGCGGGCACGGACGACGCCGATGGCGTGGATGGCGGTTGCGGATTATTAACGTCGGGGTCGGGCATTTTCCCACCAAAAATATAAAATTCAGGTTGCGCGATTATCGCTCGGTCGTTCAAGGCGCAACGCACAACGGATTTTAACGCCACGCGGTTCAATTGTGTAGGGCTAAAGCCCGCACCGGCTCGAAGCCGTCGGCGCGCGGCGACCGGCGAAATCCCGTCGCGCGCCTTCGTCCAAGTCGCCCGCCCCCATAAAAACGACGACGGCGAAAGCGTCCGCCATTGTCCGCGCCAAGGCGACGGCGGCGGCAAGCGGAAGCGGCGCGGGCGCCGCCAATTTTTCCGGCGGTATGGCGTCCGATATCAGCGCCGCGGTTACGCCGGCAATGGGCGCTTCCCGTGCCGGATAAATGTCGGTTAAAATCACTTGGTCCGCGCCGGTCAACGCGGCGGCAAATTCGTCCGCGAGGTCGCGCGTGCGGCTAAATAAATGCGGCTGAAAAACGACCAACATTTTGCCGCGATAATTTTCGCGCGCGCCGGTCAGCGTGGCGCGAATTTCCGTCGGATGATGCGCATAGTCGCTAAAAATCGCCGCGCCGCCCCATTCGCCTAATTTTTCCCACCGCCGCTCGGCGCCCGCGCAGACCGCCAGCGCCGCCAACGCCGCGTCCGGCGCGACGGCGTAAATATCGGCGACCGCCAGCGCCGCCAGCGCGTTGACTAAATTATGCTCGCCGATAAACGGCAGGCGCAATGCGCCGATTTCCCGCTCGCCGCGAAAAATCGTCGCGCACTGGTCGCCATCGCCGCAACGCCGCTCGCGCCAATGCCAGCCGCCGGCGGCGTTTTTTCCATAACCGATTTTATTGCCGGAACGGCGGTGAAAAATTTCCGCCGCCGCCGCATTATCCAAATTGGCGACCAGAAAATTCTCCGGCAAAATTTGGTCGGCAAATTGTTGAAACGCCGCGACGACCTTGGCGAAGTCGCGGTAATACGCGAGATGCTCCGGCTCGACATTGGTGATGACGCCGACGGCGAGACGCGGCAATAAAAACGCGCCGTCGCTTTCGTCCAATTCGGCGACGGCAAGACGCGCGACGTCAAGACGCGCACCGTCGAAACGCCCGCCGTCAAGACGCGCACCATCAAAACGCGCCCCGTCGAGACGCCCGCCGCACCGGTAATTGCCGCGCAGTTGCGGCGAGATGCCGCCGAGCAACACCGTCGGGTCTTTGCCCGCGGCGAGAAAAATCTGCGCTATCATTAAGGTCGTCGTCGTTTTGCCGTGCGCGCCGGCGACGCCGATAACTTCGTCGTCGGCGAGCGCCGCCGCCAAAAATTCGCCGCGCCGCATCGCGCGTTTCGCCGCGATAATTTCAGGATGGTCGGACGGCACGGCGGCGGTGTGAACTAATAAATCAACATTCGCGACGTGCGCCGGACTATGTCCGGTCTGAATTTCCACGCCGGCTTGCGCGAGCGCCCGCGGGTTGGCGGCGGCGTCGCAACCGCTGACGGTCGCGCCGCGCTCCCGCGCCAGCCCCGCGAGCGCGCTCATCCCGATGCCGCCGATGCCCATAAAATGGATTTTCTGCCGCGCGAACCGCATAAATTTCTTTCGGAATTTAGAGATTGCGCTTTGCGCGTCTCAAACCATAAAACGCCACCCGCTGAACTCTGAAATCTAAACTCTCACTTTCAACTGCAACCGCCATCGTTATATTTTGTTGTTTTGGTTTTACTGAACGCGGGATTAACGGCAATGGCAGACGAACGTCCCAATTTAATGAAACTTCTCGACCGCGTGCGCGACTTGCCCGCGTTGCCGCAGGTGTTGATGAAATTGTTGCGGTGCATCAACGACGAGGTGAGCGGCGCGCAACAGGTCGGCTCGGTGGTGTCGCACGACCCGGCGCTGGCGACGAAGGTCTTGCGCGTGGCGAATTCGTCGTTTTACGCGCGGTCGAACCATGTCGATTCCATCCAAGAGGCGATTACGATTGTCGGTTTTTCGACGTTGCGCAGTTTGACGGTCAGTTCGTCGGTCATCAGTTATTTCGGCTCGCGCACCGGTTTTTCGCATTTGGCGTTTTGGCAACAGTCGCTCGGCGTGGCGCTACTCGCCGAATTTTTGGCGAAGCAATCCCGCGTCGTGAACGCCGGCGGCGCTTTCACGGCGGGACTGTTGCACGACATCGGCAAAATCGTTTTTGAACAAAATCTGCCGAAAACGTTCGCCGGCGTTTTGGCTTACGCGCGCGCCAAAAAATTGACGTTTAACGCGGCGGAAACCTTGTTGGTGGACGGTTCGAGCGCCGAGTTGGCGTCGGCGCTGACGAAACACTGGTCGTTGCCGGAGGTGTTGCAGGGCGTAACGGCGCACTGGGAACATCCCGAACGATGCCGCGACGCCGCGACCGGTCGGCTGACGGCGACCGTGCATTTGGCGCGATATTTGTATCGGGCGCAAGGCACGGACGCGACGCTCGATTTTGACGAGCTTGGCGAAATCAACGAACAACTGTGGGCGGCGTTGTCGTTGCCGCCGCTGACCGAATTAGCCCTGTCAATCTACGAATGCATCGCCAGAACGCAGGTGCTCACCGGCGAAATCAACGGACTCCTCAAATCCTCGACGCCGAAAACCGTCAAAAACTGAATATTAGAAAACACTCTATCCCCCGACATCAACGGACTCCTCGAATCCTCGACGCCGAAAACCGTCAAAAACTGAATATTAGAAAACACTCTATCCCTCGACATAAAAGGAGTTAATTATGCAACCGGAAGAATCGTTGTTAGCTAAAGCGTCGCAATCGTTTTTCGACTCGTCTCGCACGGGGGGGGGGGGGGGGGGGGGGGTAAAATACCACCCCCCCACACCGGGGACAGCGACCCCACCTATCTGTGCCTTTATATTTTTTCCCTTCGCAATGGTCCAATAAAACGCGCGGAAAAAAATTAGCGACCCTATCCAACGGTTTAAAAACCCTCTCGCGCAACCACCCCCCCCCCCCCTTCCGCCCCACCGCGAAACACCCCCCCGCCCCAGACGACTCAACAC
>BNUQ01000012.1 GCA_025997475.1 Planctomycetales bacterium | reverse complement strand
CATAAAGACCGAGGCGCAAGGTGTTGTCGGTAACTTCGCCGAGCGAGAAATTGCCGCCGTTCGGCGTTTTGCTTTCGGTGTGATTCCACGAATAGCCGATTAACGCGCCGAGTTCGAGTTCTTGCGAGAGTTTGTAACCGACGCCCGTCGCCACGCCGACGCCGCCGAAATCCGAACCGGTGATTTTTCTGCCGTTGCGCGCGGTGTTGTCCTGCGAGCCGAAACCGCCATACGCTTTGACGAAGCCGACCAACCCGCGGTCAGACGCCGAACCCGTTGCGCCACCCGCCGAAGCACGACCGCCGGCGAGTGAGTTCAAGACGACGTTGTGAATAGCCGAGTCGCCGAACTGTTGCGCAATCGCGGTGTTGAATTGTTGAACGCTGTTAAGCATCAACGTCGCCGACGCGGCGGCGGCTTGGGCGCCGCTACTATCGCGGTTGCCGGACGCCTGTTCGGTCGCAAGTATGGTTTTCACAACACTCTCGACCGCGGCATTCGCGGCGGCAGTCGCGGCGGCATCTTTCGCGGCGGCGTCACCGGTGGTGGCGGCATAAGTGCCGTCATAGACCAGCGTTTTGACGTATGCCGCGATACCGGCGGCACCACCACCGGCGGCTTGGATAGCGGCGATGATTTTATTGTTTTCGTCGGTCATGATTTGTCCCACCGCGGCACCTTGGGCGGTGCCGATGATGGCGATGTAAGCGGCAACAACGGTATCAACTAACGAACCGCTCGCCACTGGACCAGTATAACTGGGGCCACCGGGAAAATTTATCACTCCATTGGCGTCTATAGTGATACCACTCAGCCCGAATTGTTGAGCGACGACGGCTAAATTGACCGCAAAATCGGCTATCGGGAGTGCTTGACCAGCGCCTGCTTGAGCGTTCGCCATTAACGCATTGGTAACGGCGGTCATATCGGCGTTCGGATTAGCGGCAATGAGCGCGTCGATGGCGGCGGAGAAATCCGCGCCGTCAAATGGGTCTGGGGCTGCGGCTTTGGCTTGTGGCGTGAAAAGAACGAACGAAAACAGCGCGGCGGCAAGGACTGCCAGAACGCGCGCCTTGCAACTCGGTTTATTACAACGAGTTACAACAACGGGGGGGGGGGGGGCAATTGTTAATGCCGGAACCGACTTCGTGTTACTCATAACCATTTTTCTTCTCCTTTGCTAAAAAAAAGACCCAAAAATAACCGAAAGACAAATTTTTAGAGTTGACAACGATTAGTGAACCGTAATCGAAATAGAAGTAATCGACATAACGAGGGGGCGAACTGTAAAAATTTTCATAAGATTGTCAAGGGGGCGAACCATAAAAATTTCCGAAAAAGAATCCGCGACGCCGACCGGCGTAAAAGCGCGCTATAGGAATTTCGGAGCGGACTTTATTAGACGGTTATCGCCCTCGCGTTTATGGGCGGTCTGTCCGCCATCGTCGCCACGTTGATGCGTTAGACAAAGCCAAGAGAAATTTGACGCCAAAAGAAAAAGCCGTCTCGATGGGGCGGCTTTTTTCGCGACGGATTTACAGCGCGGCGATTTCGCGCTCCGTCAAGCCGGTGTCTTCCGCAATTTGCGCCGACGGTATTCCCCGCGCCTTTAATTTTTTGGCGACTTGTTCAATCCCTTCCGCGCGTCCTTCCGCACGAGATATTTCTTTCGCGCTGGTTATCACGTTGACATTATCGCGATAAATTTTCAGCGAGGCGTCATAAACGTCGCGCTCGCGTCTATCCATCGCCGCTAAATTCGCCGTCGCAAACGCCCGCGTAAAAATCGGCTCACGCAATATCGCCGGAATATCTTCAAACCGCGCCAAATTCTTCAGAAAATACAGCCACTGGTCTTTGTGATTTTCCAGTTCATTTTCCGCCTTGTTGAACAACGGCATTTGCAAAAAAATAAATTCCAACTTGTCGGAAAACAACTCACCGTCTTGGTCTTTCAGATGA
The DNA here is from genome assembly GCA_025997475.1 of Planctomycetales bacterium. Classification (GTDB taxonomy): domain Bacteria; phylum Planctomycetota; class SZUA-567; order SZUA-567; family SZUA-567; genus MS499-59. The sequence continues at coordinate 41,245 of BNUQ01000012.1, read as the reverse complement.
ATATGGCGCGAAAACTTTTGCCGCTCTTCGGCTTCGTCGTAAAGAAAATCCAGCACCGCGACAAAATAAACTTTCTGCAATTTGAAATCCCATTCACTGCCTTGCGGCGCTTGCCGTTGCAACGGGAACGTCGAATAAAACAACGCGCGGTCTTTGAAATAGTGCTGATATGCCTTTTGCATTTCGACAATGAACGCTTCGCCGCGCTCGTTGCGGCAATGAATATCAAACACGGCGCGGCGACCGTCGGGATATTCCGGCAGATTTTCGGGATTGGTGAGTTGCAGTTCCTTAATACGGTCGGACGCGGGCAAAATCGTGTTGAGAAAATCAATCAACAAGTCCTTGCTCGCCTCTTCACCGAAAAGTTTCTTGAACCCAAAATCGGTGTAAGGATTGATAAATTTGGCTTCCACTTGACCACTCCTTTTTTGCGGCGTTTTTCATCGGGTATGATAAGAACCTGCCGCTGGCGGAATCGCGCGACCGCAGTTATCGCTCGGTGCGCGGACAAAACCCTAAAAATCCAACTTCGGCGGGGTCGGCGAGGCGGCGGCGGTGAACATCACGTCGGTCGAACTAAGAACTTATTTCTTTACCAAAATTAGTTGTAATTGGTCGCGGCGATTATTGATGCGCCGGGAAAAGAAAGCCCCAACCATCGGACTGACGTCGCCTCTCGTTCGTGGCGCTTATTTGCCCAAACTTGATAAATAGTCCTTACAGCGCGGCGATTTCGCTTTCGGTCAAACCGGTGTATCGCGCAATCTGCGCCGATGATATTCCATCCGCTTTCATATTTTTGGCAATCGCCAACTGTTGTTTAATTTCTCCTTGTTCAATCCCTTGTTCTATCCCTTGTTCAACCCCTTGTTCTATCCCTTGCGCCACGCCTTTTTGATACGCGCTATCTATCACGTTGACATTATCGCGATAAATTTTCAGCGAGGCGTCGTAAACGTCGCGCTCGCGTCTATCCATCGCCGCTAAATTCGCCGTCGCAAACGCCCGCGTAAAAATCGGCTCGCGCAATATCGCCGGAATATCTTCAAACCGCGCCAAATTCTTCAGAAAATACAGCCACTGGTCTTTGTGATTTTCCAGTTCGTTTTCCGCCTTGTTGAACAACGGCATTTGCAAAAAAATAAATTCCAACTTGTCGGAAAACAACTCGCCGTCTTGGTCTTTCAGATGAATATGCCGCAAAAATTTCTGCCGCTCTTCGGCTTCGTCGTAAAGGAAATCCAACACCGCGACAAAATAAACTTTCTGCAATTTGAAATCCCATTCACTGCCTTGCGGCGCCTGCCGTTGCAACGGGAACGTCGAATAAAACAACGCGCGGTCTTTGAAATAGTGCTGATATGCCTTTTGCATTTCGACAATGAACGCCTCGCCGCGCTCGTTGCGGCAATGAATATCAAACACGGCGCGCCGACCGTCGGGGTATTCCGGCAGATTTTCGGGATTGGTGAGTTGCAGTTCCTTGATACGGTCGGACGCGGGCAAAATCGTGTTGAGAAAATCAATCAACAGGTCCTTGCTCGCCTCTTCGCCGAAAAGTTTTTTAAACCCAAAATCGGTGTAAGGATTGATAAATTTGGCTTCCACTTGACCGCTCCTTTTTTGCGGGACTACTCTGCCGCGATTTTAAGGTTTTTTGCCGCGTAACATCAGTGAATAAAAAAAGCACCTGATAAGCATAATATGCTATACGGGTGCGCAGAGTGTGGTCGGGGCGACCGGATTTGAACCGACGACCTGTTGCTCCCAAAGCAACCGCGCTAGCCAAACTGCGCTACGCCCCGAAAAATTACGAATTACGGCGAGAGAGTTGGTAGTCGGTAGTTTTTAGTTGGTAGTGGTGGAGTTTTTATTGGCAAATCCACAAGCGCCCGCGAAGCGAATCTTTGACCGTCAAACTCCACCACTAAAAACTACCAACTACCAACTGCTCTTCATTCGTAATTGTTCTTACGCTATTCAATTTCCGGTTCCGGCAAACTCGGCGCGCCGCGACCGCTTGGAGCAATTAAGTCCGGGTCCATCGTCGCCGCGACCAATTCATTATTGCCGGTTTTTTCCGCCGTCGGCATTTTTAAGCCCCCGAAAAACGTCTGACCGGCGGTCGAACTCATCGCTTTTATCGACGCCGGATTTGCCGCCGCCGTTGTCGTGACCGGCGCGACCGGCGCATTGCTTGGCGCCGCCACGCGATAACTCGCCACTTCCGTTTCGCCCACCCGCTTGCTTGTCGCCGAATGAGAATTGGCGACCGCTTTTACTTCTTTTACTTCCGGCGTTTTCGCCATACCCGCCGCTTTGGGGCTGACCCCTGGTTGACGGCGTTTCAGCGATTGCGGCGTGGAGAGCGCGTCTAACGGATTGCGATTATCCGCCGCCGGTTTTTGGACGCGGTAACTTTGGACTTCGTTGCCCGCGCCCTGATAAAATTTGCCGAGCGCGTATTCGAGGTTCACGATGGAGGTTTTGTATTGGTAAATGCTTTGCCAATACGACGACTCCGCGGAACCGACGACGTTTTGCGCGTCTAAAATCTGCAAGTAATCGCCGGCGCCTTCTTCCCAGCGGATATTTTCCTGCGTCAAAACGCGATTGGCTTGCTCGACGTTTTCCTGTTGCGATTTGACCGCTTCGATGGAACTCAAAATCCCCAGCACCGCGTTGCGCACGTCTTGTTTGATGCTGTCGGCAACGTCTTGCGTGTCAAATTCGGCTTGCGCCAACACCGCGTTCGCCTGCATAATTTTCCCGCGCAACTGTTGCCCCATACCGGCAAGCGCGTTCCAATTTAATTGGATACCCATATTCCAATTCCAATTACCGGCGTAACGGTCGCCGCCGCCCATCGAGTTCCGCTCCGCGTAACTCGTGCCTTGCGTGAAACCGATTTTACCGTCGAGCGTCGGCAGAAGACCGGCTTTCGCCTGCTTGACTCCCTGCCGCATCATCTCTTCGCTCAATTGATAACTCCGCAAATCGGGGCGGTGCGCCAGCGCGTATTGCGTCAATTCGTCTTCGTCGCCCGGGTCGAATTCGGTGAAATCAAACGCGTCGTTGAGAAAAACGTTGCTCCGCAACGGTTGCCCCAAATAGCGCAACAATTGGGTAACGCTGGTGTTGTAATTGTTGCGGTCGTTGATGTAGTCCGCCTTGCGCAGTTGATATTGGACTTGGTAACGCAAGACGTCGATTTCGGGAACGTCTTCGGCGGCGTAGCGGCTCTGGGTTTTTTTCCAGTATTCTTCGGCGATGTCGGTCAACTTGCGCGCCACGTCGGCGATTTTTTTGTTGAGCAGACATTGATAGTAGAGTTGGCGAATGTTCGCGCGCACGGTAAGGCGCTGATACAGAATGTCGGACTCGGCTTTGTCCTCGCCGGCGCGCGCTTCGCGCAAGGCGGAAATCAACGCGCCGCCGCGAAAGAGCGGCTGGGTGAAAGACGGCGTTTGCGAAAAATTCGCCCGCGGCATCGGTTCTTTCGGCATCGTGTCCACATAACTTTGCCCGTAGCCGAGGCCGGTTTCATAGCCGAACGACGGCAAGAGTCCGCCGATGGCGCCCAATTTTTTGCCGCGGGCGGCGACGCGACCTTCGACGGCGGAGCGCAATTTCCACGAATGGGCAAGCGCCATATTTTCGGCGTCAAGGACGCTCATCGACAGCGTGTCGCCGTTGACGGCGGCGGCGGCGTTGAGCGAGTAGGCGTAATAGTCGTGGTCAACGCCGGCGGGCGCGACGTAGGCGCGGTCAAGTTCGTCGGCGGATTGGACGACGACGGCGGGCGCTTGCGGCAAAGACGCGGTCGCGCGGTCGGCGACGATGCCGGACTGCGCATCGACTTGGGCGGCAAAAGCCGCGCTCGACGCGGCGGAAGCGTCGTCCGCTAATGTTATCCCGCAAGGCAAAACAAAAAACGCGCCGGCGACGACGCGCCCAAAAAAGAACTTTTTCATTACTAAATTCCTCATCCGGGGGTAGGCGAGGTAAAAGCAAAAACGAATTGGCGGATTGTAGGTCGGCAAAAAAAACGCGCAAGAAGCGACCGGTTTTAATAGAATTTAGGGTTGAGAGTTGAGAGGCAAAAGCGGGGCAATCACCTCTTGCGTCAACCGTTGCCGCCGCTCTTTGCGAGACCGCGAGCAAGCGCGTATAATGAATTCGTTACGACAACCGCTAAAAGAAAGAGCAAATTACGAATTTCGTAATTTCGTAATTTGCCCATCGGGGAAAGAATGTTCGGCTCCGCGCCCGCTTCCGCCGCGCTCAAAAAGCGTTTTCGCACGTTGACACCGGCGAGTTTATTGATTTATTCTTTCGCGCTGTTGATTGTTCTCGGCGCGGCGGCGTTGCGTTTGCCGGAATGTCAAAACACGCCGGTCGGCTGGCTCGATTGTTTTTTTCTCTCCGCCTCGGCGGTGTGCGTTACCGGCTTGGCGACGGTTGACCCGTCAACGGCGTTCAACCCCTACGGACACGCGGCGCTCGTCGCGCTGATGCAATTGGGCGGCTTGGGTTTGCTGACGTTCGCGTTGCTGGCGTTTCGCATTATCGGCGCGCAACTGTCGCTGACCGCGCACTCGGCGTTAGCCGACAGCGTGCTGACCAAAGACGCCGCCGCCGAATTTCGCGATATTTTCGGCAAAATCGTGGGGCTCGTGTTGGCGATTGAACTCGTCGGCGCGGCGTGGTTGGCGGCGGCGCGTTACGCGGACGGCGAAACGGCGGGGAGCGCGGCGTGGCAGGGAATTTTTCACGCGGTTTCGGCGTTTTGCAATTCGGGCTTTGCTTTGTGGAGCGACAGTTTGGCGTCGCAGTCCGCCGTTTTTTGCGTCGGCGTCGCGCTGTTGATTTTTATCGGCAGTATCGGGCATTTAGCCGTGGCGCAAATTTTTGTCCGGCTCGCTTGGTGGCGCACGCCGCGGCGGCGCAATTATTTTTCGTATAACACCCGCGTCGTGTTGACGGTCAGTTGGCTTTTAATCGCCGCCGCCGCGCTGATGTTTCGCTTCGACGGCAACTTCGACGGTTTTCACGCGCTGTTTTTGGCGATTTCGACGCGCACGGCGGGTTTCGTTACCGGCGACCTGACGGCGCTAACCGCCGCCGGCAAACTGTGGCTTATCGGGTTGATGCTGATTGGCGGCGGACCGGGTTCGTGCGCCGGCGGCATAAAAGTTACGACCTTCGCCATTTGGCTCGCGACGCTCGTCGCGACGTTGCGCAACCGCGCGGAAATCGTGTTTATGGGGCGGCAAATCCCCGCCTTGCTGAGCGGTCGCGCCCATAAATTATTGCAGTTTTGTCTGCTCTGGATTATCGCCGGCACGCTGATTTTAACGACGACGGAAGCGGACGCCGATTTGTTGACCATAATTTTCGAGCAGGTCTCGGCGTTCGGCACGGTGGGCTTGTCGTTGAATTTCACGCCGCAATTGAGCGACCCCGGCAAGGCGTGGATAATCCTGTCGATGTTTTTGGGACGGCTGGGACCGCTGACGATTGCGCTCAGCCTCGCCCCCGCGCGACCGGTAAATTTCACGCATCCCGAAGGCAACATTATGATTGGCTGATTACGAATTAACAATTCACAATTAACAATTAACAATTAACCATGGCGGAATTTTATGATTAAAAATCGTTCCGCGAAATTTTCAATCAATTCCTCAATTGTGAATTGTTAATTGTTAATTCGCTCGACCCTGCCTCCCGTCTAAGAATTAAACCTCACTGCCCCCCGCTAAAAAATGCGCGAACTACACGACCGCTATTTCCGGCAAGCCAAACGCGAAGGCAAATTGGCGCGGAGTTATTACAAACTCGCCGCCATCGACCGGCGCGAGAAATTGTTCACGCCCCAAGTCAAAAATATCATCGACCTCGGCGCGGCGCCGGGCTCGTGGTTGGAATACGTTTTGGAGCAACCGGCGTCCCGCGTCGTCTGCGCCGCCGACCTCAAAGTAATCGCGAAAAAATTCAAGCCCTCCGTCCACTTCATTCAGCGCGACATCAATGACCTTCCGCTCGACGCCTTCGCGCCGTTCTGCGATAAATTCGATTTGGTGCTGTCGGATATGGCGCCCAACACCACCGGCGTAAAAATCGTTGACCAGGCGCGGTCGCTCGAATTGTGCGAAGTCGCGGCGCGGTTTGCCGCGCAAAATTTGCGCGCGGGCGGCGCGTTCGTCGCCAAGATTTTTGCCGGTGAAGCCACGCCGGATTTCGTCGCGCGCCTGCGAACGCATTTCGCCGAAGTCAAAACCTACAAACCCGACGCCAGCCGCGACGAAAGTTTTGAGTTTTACGTCATCGGGAAAGATTTTCAGGGAATTAACAATTAACAATTAACAATTATTTAGCGGAGTTATTTTTAAAATGCGCGGAGCGCATCCTTTCAATAATTGTCAATTGTGAATTGTGAATTGTGAATTGTGAATTGGAGTAGCCGATGCTCGAACGCCTGTTAGACGTTAATTTTAATCGCGCGCGCGAGGGTTTGCGCGTCGTCGAGGATTACGCGCGGTTGGTGTTGGAGTCGCCGACGCTTACCGCGGCGCTCAAAAATGCGCGCCATTCGTTGGTCGCCATTGCGCGGGAGTTGGACGGCGGCAATTTTGCGGCGGCGCGGGACATCGCCGGCGATTGCGGCGCGTCCATCAAAGCCGACGACGAAACGGCGCGCGCGTCGGTGGCGGAAGTCGTGCGCGCTAATCTCAATCGCGTCGCCGAGGCGTTGCGCGTCCTCGCCGAATACGCCAAAACCGTTTCGCCCGCGGCGGCGACGGCGCTCGAACAACAACGCTATGAGGTCTATCGCTGGCAAGCGCCGCTTTTCGCCGACCGCGACCGCCGCGACCGCTTGCGCCAAGCCCGCCTGTATGTGTTAATCACGACCGCGCTCGCCGCGACCGACCCGTTGACCGTTTGCCGCGAGGTCGTCGCCGGCGGCGCGGACATCGTGCAACTGCGCGAAAAAGAAATGGAAGACGGCGAGTTTTACCGGTTGGCGGCGGCGGCGCGGGAAATTTGCGCCGGACGGGCGCTACTCGTCGTCAACGACCGTCCGCATCTCGCGCTACTCGCGAACGCCGACGGCGTCCATTCGGGACAGGGCGATTTGCCGCCGCATTTGACGCGGCGCATTATCAATAACGACCGGTTGCTCGGCGTCAGCACCGCCGCGCCGGACTTGGCGGCAAAAGCCGCGCGGGATTTTGCCGACTATATCGGCGTCGGACCGGTTTATCCGACGAACACGAAAGTTCACCGCCGCGCCGTCGGTTTGGAATACGTCCGCTGGGCGGCGCGACATTCGCCGTTGCCGTATTTTTGCATCGGCGGGATTAAGCGGGACAATCTCGCCGAAGTGTTGGACGCCGGCGCGCGCGCCGTCGCGGTTTGCACCGGCATCATCGCCGCGCCGGATATTGCCGGCGAAACGGCGTGGTTCAAAGAGCGGTTAAAAGAAAGAGCAATTAACAATTGACAATTAAAAATTAACAATTGAGGCGTTTGACTATCAAATTTTGCGCGAAGCGAATTTACGAGTCAAACTCCACTATTTTTAATTTGTAATTTGTAATTCTCGTTACCTCTTCACCACAGGAAAAACTATGCTTCATAAAACTTACGTCATCGGGCATCGCAATCCCGATTTGGACAGCATCGGCGCGGCGCACGCGCTGGTCGAGTTGCGGCGGCGACGCGGGGAAACCAACCTCTACGCCGCCTGTTGCGGGATGCCGGGCGCGCGCGCCGAATACGTTTTCAAGCGTTTTAACACGCCTCTGCCGCTCGTCCTGAAAGACGCCCACCCGCGCTTGCGCGACATTATGACGCCCAATCCGCTGTCGATTGCCGCCGACCGTCCGTTGCTCGACGCGATTAACATTTTGCGACAGAGCCAAACCAACCGCTTGCCCGTCGTGAACGAACACGGCAAATTTTGCGGTATGCTCGGCATTTTCACCTTGCTCGACGAAATGTTGTTGCTCTCGGAAAACAGCGCCGGACTGACCGGACGCGACGTTTATTCGTCGTTGTCGCTAATTATCGACGTGTTGCGCGCCGAAAGCGTCAACGTCCGCGCCCCCGACGCGGGGCAAAAATTTTCGGTGTATGTCGCGGCGATGGGACTCGAAAGTTTTATCCAACATATTCCGGGCGACCGCCCCGAAGAACTGGCGTTAGTGGTCGGCGACCGCGCCGACATTCATTTGATGGCGGTGAATTTGGGCGCGCGGCTGATGATTGTTACCGGCGCGCGGCAGGTTGACGAAGCGGTCGTCGCCGCCGCCAAAGAGCGCGGCGTGTCGATTTTGAAAACCGCCTACGACTCTGCGACCGTCATCCGCCGCCTCAAATTTTCCTCGCCGGTGCGGGCGCTGACGCTCCCCAAAGACACGGTGTTTCACGAAGACGACACGCTCGCCGCCGCCGGCAATCAAATCCGCCATTTGCCCGACGGCTTGTTTCCCGTCGTCGGCGCCGACGACCGTCTGCTTGCCACTTTCCGCTCCGGCGATTGTTCGCAACAGCCGATTTCGCTCATTCTGGTTGACCACAACGAATTTGACAACGGCGTCCCCGGCATCGAAAGCGTGCCGATTGTTGAAATCGTTGACCATCACCGCTTCGGTCTGCCGCCGACGACGTATCCGATAAAAATCACCTGCGACGTGGTGGGAAGCACCTGCACGTTGGTCGCGGAAATGTATCGGCGGGAAGGCGTCGAGCCGACGCCGGCGACGGCGGGAATTTTGATGGGCGGAATTTTGACCGACACGATGATGTTGCGCTCGCCGACCACGACGACGCGCGACCACGACGCGATTAAAATTTTGGAAAAAATCGCGGACGTGTGCGCCGAAGATTTGAATCAGGAAATTTTCGCCGTCGGGTCGCTGATTATGCAACAGACGCCGCGCAAAATTCTCACGTCCGACAAAAAAGATTTCACGGCGGGCAAGCGCAAATTCGCGATTGCGCAGGTCGAAGAAGTCAGTTTCGAGCCGTTCTATGCGCACGAAGACGAAATTTTAGACGTGGCGGAACGTCTGCGCGTCGGCGAGCAATTGGACTTCTTCGGCTTGTTGGTGACGAACGTGGTAACGCAGGATTCGCTGATGCTGGCGGTGGGCGACGCGGGGCTGATGCGCTCGGCGCCGTTTGCCAAAATCAACGGACACCTGTTCAACCTGCGCGGCATCGTCAGCCGCAAAAAACAATTGTTGCCGCAAGTGAGCAAGTGGTTGGCGGAAAGTTAGAGCAATGCACAATTAACAATTAACAATTAACAATTAAAAATTACGAATTGATGTTACGCGATTTTACCATAAACGACTTCGCATCGGCGGACGGGTCTGCCCCTGCCTGTCGGCAGGCAGGTAAAAGCCCCGAGAGGGGCTTAAGATGAATAACCCCGGGTGGAGCGGCGATGTTTTTCCGCCGCGCAACTCGGGGAAAAGCGTCCTCGTCAATCTCAACCCCGACAGGGGTTGAACTATGGTTGAACCCCTTCGGGGTTCGGTCATCGGGCGGCGTTATCCCCGACCGACGCGACGATAGCGCGTGTCGCTTGACGTTATTCAAATTAAACGCCTACGGCGTTTTTTTAAGGATTTTATTCCCCCCCTCATAAAACTATGCGCTTAAAAATTCTCGTCATTACGTTAGCCGGCTTGTTGTTGGCGGGCTGGCATTTATTTTTGCAATGCCGGTCGTCCGGCTTTACGTATCGTCTGCTGACGCTGTTTCTGGTGCCGTATTGGACGACGTTCGTGTTGCTGGGCGCAGGCGTTGTCGGCGCGGTCGCGGCACGGGTCGGCGGACGGCGCGGCGTCGGTTTGGCGGCGGTCGCGGTCGCGCTCGGACTAATCGCCATTCCCCCGTCGCCACCGCGCAAGTCGCCGCGTTCGGTTATGTGCTCGTTTTCGCGCTCGCGATTTTTGCCCTCGGCGCCAAAATCACCGAAACATTTTTGCCTCACGAATCTCCCCCCTCCCCCGCAAATGCTCATCGCGAAGATTTATTGCCGCCGTTAATCGCCGGCGGACTCGGTTGCGGCGCGTTTTCGTTGCTGACGTTGCTCGGCGGCGTTCTCGGCGGCGCGGCTTATTCCACGCCGGTTTTGTTAGTTCTGTCGCTGATTTTTCTGCCGTCCGCGCAACGGTTAATTCGTCGCGCCGGATTATGGTGCGGCGGAGAAAAACTATCGCCGACCGGCGGCGCGTTATGGCTAACGCTTGTCGCCGGCGTCGCGCTACTCGGCTGGTTCGCGTTTTTGCCGCCGCTTGAATATGACGTATTGCAGTATCACGCGCTGTTGCCGCTGACCTACCTGCGCGAAAACGGCATTGCGTTTCAGCCGCAAAATTTTTGCTCCGGCTATCCGCAAAATGCCGAAATGCTGACTTACGCGCTGTTCAATCTCGCCGGTGCCGCAACCGGCGTCATTGCGGCGCAATGGCTGAATTTTCTGTTTTTACCGCTGACGCTTCTGGCGCTCGTCGCGTTGGTTCGCCGCGTCGCGGAAAATTTGGGCGCGACCGCGGCGACGGCGGCGAACGCGGGCTTGCTCGCGGCGCTGACGCTTTTGGCGCAAGCCGGCACGATGGAGTGGTCGATTGTTTTATATGTGGAAAATTCGCTGACTTTTTATTTGGCGCTGACGGTTTTATTGACCCTCCGCGCCGTTCAAGAAAATTCGCGCCGCGCGGTCGTTTTCGCCGGTATTTTCGCCGGTCTCGCCGCCGGCGTGAAATACCCCGGACTGATTTTTGCCGGCGCGCCGGCGGCGGCGCTCCTCTTTTTATTTTGGCGCGGCGGTTGGCGCGAAAAAATCGGCCACGCGATTTTGGCGGGCGGCGCGTGTTGGTTGACGCTCGCGCCGTGGTTGGCGAAAAATTATTTGACCGCCGGTAATCCGTTTTATCCGCTGTGGAATTTATTTTTCCGCGTCGCCGACTGGGACGCCACGCAAGAAACGCGGTCGCGGTTGGCGCATAGTCCGAGTTGGGGCTTGCCGTCGGACATGTCGCCGTTTTCCGTCGATGAACTGCTGAATCAAATCGCGCATTTGTTTTTGGGACTCGGCAACGAGGCGAGCGGCGCGTTGTTGTTGGTCGGGATTCCGGCGCTGTATTTGTGGCGGCACCGCGTGAAAAACGCGAGCGGCGGTTGGCGCGAAACGGCAATCGTCGCGTTGTGGCTCGGCGCGATTTTCGCCGGCTGGTTCGGCTTCACGCACCGGATTGAGCGCTTTTTTTACGCCGGAATGTGGTTGACGGCGGCGCTGTCCGGCGTCGGTTTGGCGGCGTTGTTGACGGCGGCGACGAATAGCCGGCAAAAGATAATTGCCCCGTCTATCGCCGTAATGACGCGGATTTTACCGGCGGCGACGGGCTTGACGGCGGGCGTGGTTTTGACCGTGTGGTTGGGAAATTATTTTCCGGCGACGGAGAAAAACATTTCCCCTCTCGACGTTTTTATCGGTGCGGTTTCACCGGAAAAATATCGCGCGCAGAATTATCGCTACGAGGATTTGCGCGAATTTTTGCACCGCGAATCGGCGCGGAAGGCGCGGGTGTTAGCCATCGGCGCGGCGGACGTTTTTTATTTACCGCCGAACGTCGATTACGCGGTGGTGTTCAATCGCCAGCCGTTTTTGACGATGCTCGACCGCGCCGCCACGCCGGCGGCGCTGGCGCGGGAATTGCGCGCCGCGGGCTACACGCATATTTACGTTCATTGGCACGAGTTGTTGCGCCTGCAACAGTCCTACTATCGCGCGTTCGCGCCGGCGCCGGAAAAAAGCGGCTTGTTAGACCAATTCTGGCGCGAACAAACGCGGACGGTGTTTATCACGCCGTCGCCGGTGAACGAGCGACTACCGGCGGCGACGCTGTTTGTAATCGAAGGGAATGATTAGACCTGTTCGACAACCAATTCGCGGCAACTTTTCGGCTAATTTTCCGTCCCGCCGCGTCAAAATTCCTTGCAATACTCTCGGTATTGCTTCGTCATTTTTCCTTGCGGCACGAAAAATTAGACACGAACATTTGCTCACTCGTAGGTTTAGAACAGGTCTATTAGGAAAAATGGCGGGGTTAAGAAAATTAAGGGGTTTAAGATTCTTAAGAATATCGGGATTCTTAAAAACCTTAAACGCCGCTTAAAAAACGGTCGGGGCAATGCGCCCCGACCGGCTTTTTTACCCCGCCAACATCCGCCGCGCCGCCGCGAGCATTTCCGCGATTTTCTCGGGATTTTTGCCGCCGGCTTGCGCGAGTTCCGGTTTGCCGCCGCCGGAGCCGCCGACAATCGGCGCCAATTTTTTGACCAGTTCGCCGGCGTTATATTTTTTTTGCGCGACAAGATTTTTGCCGACCGAGACGACGAGCGAAACCTTTTCGCCGTCGCTCCCCGCCAACACCGCCACGCCGTCGTCGCCGAGCCGCGCTTTCAACGTGTCGGCGGCGGCGAGTAAATCCTTGCCGACCACCGCGCCGACGTTCAGCACCACGTATGGCGCCGCCGCGCGGACGATTTCGACCGACTGCAAACCGACTTTCATATTTTCGCGCTTCATTTCGACCGTTTGTTTTTGCAACTCTTTATTTTCGCCGAGCAGGACGCGGATTTTGTCCTCCATATCCTCGCGCGGCACGTTTAACAACTGCGCGATATTGGCGAACGTCCGCGCGTATTCGCGCAAAGTTTTATGCGCGTAGCGACCGGTTACGGCTTCAATTCGTCTAATCCCCGACCCGACCGCTTCTTGTCCGACCACGCAAAACGCGCCGATTTTCGCGGTGTTGTCGATATGCGTTCCGCCGCAAAGTTCCTGCGAATAATCGGCGATTTTCACCACCCGCACCGTGTCGCCGTATTTCTCGCCGAACAGCGCCGTCGCCCCGCCTTCTTTCGCTTCGGCAAGCGGTTTGATTTCCGTGCGCACCGCGAGTCCGCTCAAAATGTTGTCGCTGACGATTTCCATAATCCGTTGGATTTCGGTCGGAGTCAGCGGCGCGTGATGCTGAAAATCGAAGCGCAACCGCTCCGGCGTAACCGAACTGCCCTTTTGCACGGCGTTTTCGCCGACCGTGGCGCGGAGCGCCCGGTGCAACAAATGCGTCGCCGTGTGATTGCGCTGAATGTCCGTCCGCCACGTCGGGTCCACCGCCGCGACGAGCGTCATTCCGGTCGCGACCGCGCCGGATTCGATTTTGCCGAGATGTAAGAAAATGCCGTCGATTTTTTCGGTGTCGTCGATAACGATTTCCAAATTATTCAAGCCGCGCAGGACGCCGATGTCGCCGGCTTGTCCGCCGCTCTCGCCGTAAAACGGCGTCCGGTCCAACACCAACGTTACCGCGTCGCCGGCGGTCGCGGACTCGACCACCGCGTCGCCTTTGATAATCGCGACCACCGCGCAGTCCGCGGCGGTCAGCGTTTCATAGCCGACAAACGTCGTGCCGCCGGTGCGTTCTTTGACGACGGTCAGCGCGCCGCGGGCGAAAATATCGCCTTTCATTTTCGCGCCGGCGCGGGCGATTTCCCGCGCTTTTTCCATCGCGATTTTCAACTCGCCGTTATCAACCCGCAAACCGGCTTTTTCGGCAATCTCCTGCGTCAATTCGTAAGGGAAGCCGTAAGTGTCGTAAAGTTCAAACACCGTCGGTCCGGCGAGCGTCGTCTGTTTATTTTCCCGCGTCTGTTTGACCGCGAGGTCGATTAACGTCAGCCCTTTGTCGAGCGTGCTTAAAAATTTCTCTTCTTCGTTGCGAATCGTTTGGGCGAGGAATTTTTGCTGTTCCGCGATTTCGGGATACGGCGCGCGCATCACGGTCGCGACGGTCGCGACCATTTCGCTTAAAAACGCGCCGCGGATGCCGAGCGTGCGCCCGTCGAGCGCGGCGCGGCGGAGGAGACGTTTGAGCACGTAGCCGCGATGGGTATTGCCGGGCATCACGCCGTCGGCGAGGCAAAAAGTTACGGCGCGGGCGTGGTCGGCGACGCGGCGCAGAAGCGTGTCGTCCTCTTTTTTCGCGCCGTATTTTTTGGCGGAAAGTTCGGCGACTTGCGCGACGAGCGGCACGAAAATATCAATGTCCATATTCGTCGCGGTGTGTTGCAGGCAACTCGCCATTCGCTCCAACCCCATTCCCGTGTCGATGTTGCGCTGTTTGAGCGGGTCGAGTTTGCCGCCGTCTTGACGGTTGAATTGCGTGAAGACGAGATTCCAAATTTCGACCCAGCGGCGGCAGTCGTGCGTGATGTCCATTGCGGATTTCGCGTCAAGTCCGGCGCTGTATTGTTCGCCGCGGTCGTAAAAAATTTCACTGCACGGACCGCAGGGACCGTTCGGTCCGAGCGCGGGCGCGTCGGCGGGCCAGAAATTGTCGTGGTCGCCGAGCCGGAAAATCCGCGCGGCGGGCAACCCGATTTTTTTATGCCAAAAATTAAACGCCTCGTCGTCGGTTTGGTGGACGGATACTTGGAGTTGGTTTTCGGGGATTTTCATCGCGCCGGTCAAAAATTCCCACGCCCAAGTAATGGCTTCTTCCTTGAAATAATCGCCGAACGAAAAGTTGCCGAGCATCTCAAAAAAAGTGTGATGCGACGAAGTTACGCCGACGTTCATAATGTCGCCGGTGCGAATACATTTTTGGCAGGAAGTCGCGCGGCGAAAATCCATTTTCCCGATGCCGAGAAAATAGTCCTTGAACTGATTCATCCCCGCGCCGGTGAAAAGCAACGTCGGGTCGTTGGCGGGAACGAGCGAGTCGGAGCGGCAAATTTTCGCGCCCTTGTCGGCGAAAAATTGCAAATAAGCGGTGCGGATGGCGTCGGTTTTCATAAGGTTTTCCTGTGATGAATAAATTTAATTGAAGTTAGTTTTTTTCATTAAAAACAAATATTCGGTGTTTTTGCCGTCGCTAGTGATCCATTCATTCGTCCAACGCATATTGCCCATTACGTTCTTTTTGTAATCAATTTCTACCGCCTTGATTAGTTTCCCCTCGGTGTTCAGAATATCATAAAGTTCCTCTTTGGTGGCGCGTCCGCCGCTACCGTATGACAACAAAATATAGCGAGCGGGCGTTGCCGCAATCAGGCGTTTAATTGCTTGCATCGCGATAAAATTTCCGGCGCCGTCTTGGCGAAAATCTTCAAATACCGACGCGGCGATTTCATCGCGCGAATCCTCGCGCCGATTAACCTTGCCGAAAACTTGCGGTTTGTCGTTGAGAATTACCGTCGTCCACAAATGATAATACGAATTATAACGCACGCGACTCGGCGGCATTTTTTCATTGTTTGAGCCGTAAGGCGGGTCGAAATACGCCAAATCAAAATGCCGATTTTTATTTTTTTCTATCAGGTCAAAAATATCGCCGCGCCAAACTTCGTGGTCATTTTCATTGATGAATAATTTCGGCAATTTCAACTGCAAATCGTGATACGAACGCGGCGACCAATCGGCAAGATACGACGCAAAATGTCCGAGCGTGCTGTCCACGGAATCGAGCGCCAAAATGAGCGAAGTGAGCGCGACCGCTTTTTCGATTTCGGTCAATGCCATTCGGTCAATTTCGTCGCGAATCGCGTCGAGTTTCATCGTATTTTTTAACTGAAACGGACGTTTTAATTGCTTCTCGGCGCCGCCGTAATGTTGCGAAAACCACCCCTCATAACCGACCGAACCGTTTAAGTGGTCGATTATTTTTTGATACTTTTTCGGATTGTCCGTATTCAATAAATACGCCTTGTTCAGCGTTTCCGACCACACGGAAATATCGGCGGCGACAACGTTGAAACCCAACTTCGCGAACGCTTGACTGACGCGCGTCGAACCGCTAAATCCATCCAAAATCGTCTTGACTGCTAAAGTCGAAACGAGGTCGATGATGTAGGGCAAAATTTTCAATTTCGACCCGGCGTATTTTATCCCTTCGGTCGCGGGCGTCGGTAAATTGGCGTTTCCGAATAGGTCGGCGGTAAGATTCATTTTGCGCTCTTTAATTGGTCGAGGTCTTGTTGCAAAATAACGTTCGCCGCCGTGTGTCCTTGTTCGGTGGCGTTCAGCGCCAGCGAAAATAATTTCACTAACGCGAGGTGGGGCGTGTAGTCAATCCAACCGTCGGTCAAACTATCAAAAAACGGCGCCGCGTGTTGCGTGTGCGTCCACAAACCGCGCTGAAGCGCGTTGGCGGCGGCGTCTCCGTAGCGGACTTCGCAAATGTAATGGTCGTGAGCGTCGAGAAAAGTGTAGATCGGATGTTTGCGTCCTTTGGATTTTCCCGTAATGCTTTCGCCGCGTCCGACGCAAAGAATTTTTGCCGTTTCGCGCTTCGCTTTGTCGTGGTCAAACACCAAAATGTTGCACCGCTTGCTTTTTTCGTCGTAAATTAGCGGCATTACGTTGATGTTGGAAAAATTCGCGAACGCTTCCGCGGCAAAAATTCGGCTGATTTCTTTTTGCCCGACAATCGTTTTGCCCTGCGCTTCGAGAAACGGAAACATTTTTGACTCGCGGTCGGTTGACAGTTGCAACGGACCGTTGCTGTATGCTTTCAACGAAACAGGAAATTCGGCTTGGCTCAACTCGTTGATGATGACAATATCTTCTTCGTGTTTTTTCGCGCGAAACAGGTCTTTACCAACGTGGATACTTTTGAAGTCATACATAAATTGGTTGATAAATTCCGCGATACCGATTTCCGCCAAATCGCCGTGCGTTTTGTTGCCGATGAGCCGCATCGTAAAAATGTTGCTGAGCGTATTCACGACCAAATCTTGGCGTTTGCTCGCCAATAATTTGAATCGACGTTTAAAGTCGTCGTAAGGAATTGTCATTTTTGTTGCCTAAAAAAAAGAGTTATATTTCACCACGGATAACGTCAAAATATCGCTATAAATAGTGATTATTCGTCCTCTTCGTCCTCATCTCCTTCATCATCATCAAATTCGTCGTCGAAATCATCGTCGTCGGCAACGTCATCGCCAACGCCGATGGCGTGATTTTACCCATCGGTTTCTCCCGCGTGTTGTTCCCTAAAAAAGCCGCGACCGTTCGCGGTTCGTCAACTTTTATCAACGATAAAAAGTGAAATTATCCGGTCAACCGTCGCCAAATCGCGAAGCGCGTGATTTCCCCATAAAAAAACGAAAAGGCAAAAAATCCGCTCCAATCCTCCGCCCGCCCGCCCGCCAATCCGACTCAAGTCGCGCCGCCGCGCTTGCCGATACAGCGTCGTCTATTGTCGCCGAAACTTTCTACGGACAGGAAGCCCGTGCGCCCCGACCTCAACGCCACCGCGCCCTACTCCGCGCCGACCAGTGAATTACTCTGGGAGCGCGCGCTGAAAAACGACGCGGACAATCAAGACGAAATCCGGCACCTTTTACGCGCGGCGAACCGCGCGGCGACGCGCCTGCGGGGGCTTTTTCCGGCGACGTTGTCGGTGGTGTTCGTCGGTTCGTTAGCCCTGTGGACGGCGGCGATTGCGCTGTTATTGCGCGGGCTCGCGCCGAACTTAACCGGTCTGCCTTACTATTTGTGCGTGGGCGTGCCGGCGCTGTTAAGCGCGGCGGCGGTCGCGCACCAAACCGGCAATTTCATCATCGAACTGCTCAGCGGTCTGAAAATCAACGCGCGCCGCGGCTTGGCGTTGCACTTGCCCGCCAACCGCTCGCCCCGCGAATGGTCGCGCTATTTCCGCCGCTGGCTTTATTGCGGCGACTGGTTGGTCGAGGGCGCCGACTTTCATTTGACGCCGTATGTGCGCGTTTTTATCACCGGCGCGTCGCCCGCCGGCGTCAACGAAGAACTGGCGCTGTGGGACGAATTGATGACCCATTCGCGCCGCGCCAAACCGGAAAGCGCGTGGGAAATGGGACACTCGGTTTGCGAAATGGCGCGCCTGCCGCAGTTGCCCGTCTGGGCAAAAGAAATCACGCCCGGAATGTCGTTGCGCGACCTCGAAATTTCGCTCGGCGAAGTCGGGCGCAACTGGGCGATAAAATTGCTGAAACGCGCCGCGCTCCGCAAAAATTCTTTCGGTAAAATCGATTACGACGGGCAGTTGCGCGAGGCGATTTTTGAGTTTCATTATTGCCAACTAATCAACGCCCGCGAAGCGTTGTTGGTGATTATCCGCCCGCACCGCGCCGAAATGACCGCCGCCCTCGCCTCCGCCGTTTCGGACGCGGCGTGAAAATAATTAAAAATTAAGAATTTTGAAATTTGATTTTCAAACTTGCCTTGCGCCATTTGATAATTACTTCTCAATTTTTAATTTGTAATTCACTTATTCGGCATGGTTGATGAACGCAATTTTGGACGCCAAAGCGTCAATCCGGCAAACCGTGCAACAGCGCCTTGCCCGGTGGTCGGCGGCGGCGCGCGCCGCCGCCGACCGCGAGTTAATAACGCTGGCGACCGATTTTTTATTTCGCCATTGGCAACCGCCGGCGCTCGTTATGGCGTTCGTGCCGTTGCCGGACGAGCCGGATATTTTTCCGCTGTTGGAAAAAATTTTAGCGGCGGGCTATCGGCTTGGACTGCCGGTAACGGCGGACGGCGGCGAAATGTCGGCGCGGGAAATTACGGATTGCCGGTCTGATTTACAAACTGTCGGCAAATTCGCGTTAGTCGAACCAAAACCGGTTTGCCCGTCGCTCGCGCCGTCCGCGCTTGATGTGGTGATTGTCCCCGGTCGCGCCTTCACGCCGACGGGCGTTCGTCTCGGACGCGGCGGCGGCTATTACGACCGTTTTCTACCCCGGACAAAGGCGCGACGCCTCGCGTTGGCGTATCAAAACCAGATTTTTTCCGCCCTGCCCGCCGACGGGCACGACCAGAAAGTTGACGAAATTTTTATCGCTTAAAACTTCGGCATAGAGTTCAGAGTTTAGAGTTGAGAGTGTGGAGTTTTTATTTTCTAAAGACGCGCGAAGCGCAACCACGGCTCAACTCTAAACTCTCAACTCTAAACTCTTGCTCAACTCTAAACTTTCAACTCTTAACTTTGCCAATGAACTTTTCCTACAAACATCGCTCCGGCGTTTCTTGGTCTTGCCGCTTGGCGGCGGGGTTAGTGCTGGCGCTCGGCGGCGGCGCGGCGTATTTCTGGACTACCGGACAAACGCCGGAATACGAGGCGTCGTTGCGCCTGTCGCTCGCGCCGGACGGCGCGGCGGCGACCGAAAAATTATGGGCGCGGAGTTGGCAGTCCGAAGATTTGCGCGCCGCGATTGCGCGGGCGGCGGCACAAGCGCCGACGCCGACAAAGAGTTGGTGGCGGGAAACGCCGCCGTTGCCGGACTTGGATTTCATTCGCGCCAATTTGCAACGCGACGAAACGGCGCGGCAGTGGCTCGTTACTTTGCGCTATCCGACCGACGAAACGGCGGGGCAACGGGAAATTTTGTCCGCGCTCGCGGCGGCGCTCAACGCCGAATGGCAAAAAGTCGCGGACGAGGAAGTTGAAAAACAACGCGCCGACCGCGACCGCGCCGTCGCGCAAATCAATGCCGCGCTGACCGCGCCGGTTGACGACGCGCACACGGCGCAAGTCGCCGTCATCGGGCAAATGCTCGCCGCCAATTTGCACCGGCGCGGCGCGGCGCCGACGGCGGGCTGGCAAAATGCGTGGCGCGATTATCCGGTGTTGCAACCGTATCTCGCCGCGCTCGGCAAGGCGTGGGCGACGTGGCAGGGCGCGTGCGTCGCGACCGACCAACAGCGCGGGCAGGTCGCCGAACTGTCGCAGTGGATTGCCGCGCCGCAAAATCAGACGCTCACGCAACGGGTAACGCGCGTGGAACGCTACGACGACTCGCCGGAGTTGCAACGTTTGCGCGACCGGCGGGCGCTAGTCGAAACCGAGCGGATGCGCTTGTTGCTCCGCGCCACGCCGCTCCATCCGGTCGCCCAGAAATTGGCGGCGGAAATCGACGACCTGACCGCGCAAATCAACGCGCTGACGCGCTCGCCGCAGGAAATTGAAGAGGTCGAAACGCGCAGTAATCCGCAACTTATCGTTTGGCAACGCGAACTGACCGGCGCGCGCGCCGCGTTGCAAGAGGCGACGATTGCCGAAAACGCCGCGCAGAAAAACGCGGCGGCGGCGCTTGCCGATTTGCAAAAAGCCGACGCGGAAACCGTCGCCGGTTTAGCCGCGAAAAGAGCGGCGGAACTGACCGCCAAGCGCGACGAGTGGCAACAAAAAATAATCGCCGCGCCCGCCGCGCCGTTTGCGATTTACGACGCGCCGACCGCGCCGCGTTTGGCGCGTCCGGCGAATTGGTGGCTCGGCGGAGCGTTAATCGTCGGCGTCAGCGCCGTCATCGGCGGGTTGTTGTTGACCGGACGGCGGCAAACGGAACTCGCCTGCGACGACCCCGCAACGCCGCCGCCGCAGTATCCGGTGTTGGGGATGATTCCGAAATTTGCGGTTTGATTTAGAGTTGAAAGTTTAGAGTTGCGATGTTTATTCGGTCAGAGATTGGCAGTTAATTGCCCCACGCTTTAGCGTGGGGTCGGCGGCTAAGAAAAATAACGGGCTTTAGCCCAAATCTTTTATTCGACTAAAACCGGTTATTTTATCGATTATTGACCCGCCGTTAAAACGGCGGGCTATTGAATTTCGTAGCGCCTACGGCGCACCTCAATCGACGGCGATAAATCGCCGCCGAATATCCAAACTCTAAAAACCAATGCCAACCATCATCGACGAGGCGTTTTCCGCTTTAATTCCGCAGGGCGCGGAGTGGTTGGGGGCAAAACGTCCCGCCGCCGCCTTCGCGGCGTTGCGGCGTCGCGAACCGGCGCCGCCGCCGGTGGAATGCGATTTGTCGGTTTGCCGCCGCCGCGAATTGGCGACCGCGCTCACGCCGGCGATGAGCGCCGTTTATCAAAAAATCGCCGCGGAAATCCGGCGGTTTAACGCCGGACCAATGCTGTTCACGGCGTTGGAGCCGGGGCAGGGGACGACGTTCACGACGGCGAATTTGGCGCGGACGTGGAATAGCGACGCCGCCGAGCGGATTTTACTCGTCGAATTTTTCACCGGCGGCGACGACGACCCCGACGCCGACCAACGGGGTGAAATTTTCACCGACGCGCAAACGCTCGAACGTTTTATCGCTTTCGCGCCGCAGGCGAAAATTTTTCATTTGCGCGCCGCCGCGAGTAGGTCAAACCTCGACGGTTGCGGCGATGTCTGGAAGCGGCTGACGGCGACTTTCGACCGGCTCTTTTTTGACGTGTCGCCGGTCGGTTTTAATCCGCTGTTACCGTGGCTGTCGTCGCGCGTGTCCGCGACGGCGCTCGTCGCCAACCACCAGCCGGACGCCCTCGCCGTCCGCAAATTCGCCGACACCGCCGCCGGCTTTATGGGCGTCATTCTCAATTCCGCGCCGACCACGCGCTAAAGCGCGTGGCAATTGAATAGAGCATTTCATAAAAATAGGGGCGGAAACATCGACTTCATCCCTCGCTATCCGGCGCGAATCGAAAAAAGCGGTATTCAATTGCCACGCCTTTTAAGGCGTGGTCGGCGTCCCTCTAAACAATGGGCTTTAGCCCAAACAATTATTGGGCTAAAGCCGATGGAATTAAATCATATTTTTATTTTGGGCTAAAGCCCGTTTCTTTTTTTTGCCTGCCAACCACGCGCTAAAGCGCGTGGCAATTGAATAGAGACCGCTAAACTCTTAAAATTCTCTCCCCTTTTCCCTTTTCTCTTTTCCCCTTTCTAACCGCACGCCATATTTTTCCGCAATTCATCGGCGGTCGCGGAGTCGGCGAGCGCCGCCAAAATTTGGAAGCCGAACGCCATTGCCGTGCCCGGTCCGCGACTCGTAATAATTTTTCCGTCCACGACCACGTCGTCGGTCGCGAACGCCACGTCCGGCGGAAATTCCGTTTCACACCCGGGGAAGCAGGTGGCGCGTTTACGGGCGAGCAAACCCCAGTGCCCCAACGTTTTCACCGGCGCGGCGCAAATCGCCGCCACAATGCCGCCGCGCTCGATTTGCCGCCGCGCCAATTCTTCGACCACCGGCGAATTGCCGAGCGCGAGCGAGCCGGGCATTCCGCCCGGCAAAATCAGCGCGTCCGCCGCCGCGCCGGCGTTCAGGACGGCGTCGGCAAGGACGGTGATGCCGTGCGCGCCGGTTACGCGCGCCGCCGTCAACCCCGCCAAAGTTACGGTAACGCCGCCGCGCCGCAAAATATCCGTCGGCGCCAGCGCCTCAATTTCCTCAAACCCTTCCGCCAAAATAATCAATGCCGTCGCCATGGTTATTCTCCTTTTCCGATTGAAATCCGCTCAATGAAAATTGCCCGCTATTTCCGCATAATATGCCGCCCCAGCGAAACTAAATCCGTGTCGTTGTGGTCGCGCAAGTAGCGCAAAAACGCGGCGGCTTCGCCAATCGCCACCGCTTTTTGCACGGCGGGAATTGCCATCATTTCGCGGCTGAAACGATGCACGTCCAAACAATTCTCGCGGTCGGTCGGCTCCAACGGCTCGCTGGTCAGCGGGTTCGCCAACACGCCGCCGTCGAGCGCCGGATTCGCCGCCAGCGGAAAAATCTCGTTCGCCATTTTCACCGACGCGAGGTAATACTGCCGACGATATTTGCCGAAACGGTAATCGAAAAATTTATGCACGCACACCGCCGGATAGCGGCGCGGGCGGGCGGCGCGCGGCGCGAACGGCAAGGCGACGTGCGGATAATCGGCGACTTCGCCCAACACCACCGCCGTCAACAAGCGGTCGGCGGCGAGCAAATCCTTTACGACTTGATTTTTGGGATTCAGCCCGCCATAGACGATTTCGCTTTTCGCCGCGCCGAGCGACACGCCGATGCGGTCGTCGCGCGCGAGCGCCATCGCCAATTGATAGAGATGGTCGCGGCTCACCGGCGCCACGTAACTCATTTCCTCCGGCGTGTCGCGGTTCAGGATAAAAAGATTTTGGTCGATAATGTATTGAATGCTCCGCACGTCGTCGATGCCGACCGCCGCGCCCTCGATGATGACGCCTTTCGGACACGAACCGTAGCGGCTCATCAGTTGTTGCGCCGGCGTGGGCAACGGCGGATTGGCGGCGGCGCAAATCACGAGCAAACAAAGCGGCAAGAAACGTAGGCGCATATTCCCTCGAAAGTTGAGAGTTGAAAGTTAAAAGTTAAAAGTTGAGAAAAGGATTAGGGGCGAGCGGTTAGGGATTAAAGTCGAAATTGCCCGCCCTATCCCTATTCCCCGACCTCGACTCTTTCTCAACTTTTAACTTTCAACTTTTAACTTTTAACTCTCAACTTTCAACTCTCAACTTTTTCCCCAAGGTGCGACAATGCGGACACAATGGTGGTTTAACGGTTTGTTGGCGGCGACGTTGAGTTTTCCGTTGACGGTAACGGCGGACGAAGCCGCGGCGTTGGACGATGAAAAGACCTTCGCGGCTTCCCACGATTTGGCGGCGCAAAACCCCGCCGCGCTGACGCCGACGGTGGCGACGCAACGGTTGCTCGCGCCGACCGCGCCGTTGCGCGTGCGCTGGTCGCTTCCGCTTCTCGACGGCAAAGTCAAACGGCTCACCGTCGCCGCCGCCGAAAGAAAATTGCCGTATGTGCTGGTGGAAACCGACCGCAACGATTTGCTCGCCGTCAACGCCGACACCGGTTTTTGTCAATGGTGGGTAACGATGCCGCGCCCGATTTCCGGCAAAATTTGCATCGGCGAAAAAAATATTTATTTCCTGCTCGGCAACCGTTTGGTCGCTTTGGAGCCGGTCAGCGGCGGCGTGCTGTGGAATGTCGAATTGCCGTTCGCGCCCGCGGCGGGTCCGACGGTGAACGAACAGAACGCCGACCATCCTTACATTTTTATTCCGTCGTTCGACCGTCAGTTGTATTGCGTCGAAGTCCGGCAGGAGGATTGGGCGCCGAAAACGACCACGCCGCGCGCGCGGCGGTTCGCCGTGCAACTCGACCGCGTCCGCACGTTGTGGAAATGTCCGCTGAACGGCGTCGCGGCGAGCGAGGCGGTCTATGACGCGCCGACGAACACGATTTACGCCGAGGCGTCGAACAAAGAATTTTACGGCATTGATTTCGGCAAAGACCCGGAAGCGGGTCTCGACCAAAATAAAGTATGGACGTATCACACGCAACGCGGCAACGTCGCCGCGCCGGTGGTAAGCGGCAAAAATATCTTGTTCGCCTCGGAAGACCAAACGTTGTATGCGCTGAAACCGACCGGCGAATTAAATTGGAAATACGTTGCCGGCGACGCCTTGCGGCGGGGTCCGCAAATCGTGCGCGACGCGGAATTGGGGCGGTCGTGGTTAGTGCAAAAAGTCGGCGGCGGTTTAGTCGCCGTGCACGAGCGCGACGGCAAAGCGGCGTGGCAACACGAGCGCGGGCAATTCGTCGTCGGCGTAACGCAGGAAAAAAGCGCGAAAATCAACCGGCGCGTCTTGGCGGTAACGTTGGACAGCGACGGCTATTTGAGTGCGTTGCGGGTTTCGGCGGCGGCGCCGTTGCCGGAAACGGTCTGGCAAACGATGCAGAGCGGCGCGACCTATGAGCAGGCGCTCGCGAAAACGGCGCAACAAATCGCCGCGAAAGAAAAAGTGTCGATAGAAGAGGCGGAACGTCTCGCGGGGCGGGAAGAAAGAGTAGCGCAAACGGCGAGCGCCGAAGGCGTTACCGCGGCGGCGGCGTTGCGGAAGGTTTTGGAGGCGGAGCGCCTCGACCGGTTGTTGCAACGGAATTTGCCGGCGGAAATCGCGTGGCGCCTGCCGGTCGATAACTTCGCGCAATTCGCGGAAAAGAGTTACGGCAACGCCGTGAGCGGCGACAGCGATTTAGGCAACGACTATATTTTCTGCGCCACCGCCGACCTGCGGTCGGTCTGCGTGTTGGAGAGCAACCGGTAAAGAGCAGTTGATTAGTTGGTAGTTGGTAGTTGGTAGTGCGCGCACGCGAAGCGAATTTTTGACCGTCAAACTCCACCACTACCAACTAAAAACTACCGACTACCAACTCTCTCCATCATTTGTAGTTGGTAGTTTGTAGTGGTGGAGTTTTTATTGACAAATCCGCACGCGCACGCGAAGCGAATTTTTGACCGTCAAATTCCACCACTACCAACTAAAAACTACCGACTACCAACTCTCTCCATCATTCGTAATTTTTAATTGTTCTTGTCCCTCCCCTCGCCGCGAGAAAAAATGTCTGACGACTCCGCCGCTTATCGCGCCGCAACAGCGTTGGTCGTGTTCAGCGGCGGAATGGACAGCGCCGTGGCGTTGTCTTGGGCGCGGAAGAATTTCGCCGCCGTCGCGACGGTGAGTTTCGCTTACGGCGCAAAACACAACGCCGTCGAACACCGCCACGCGCTAAAAACGTGCGCCAAACTCGGCGTCGAAAACACGCTTATCGAACTGCCGTTTATCGGACAACATTTCACCTCGTCCCTGCTCGCGGGCGGCGCGCCGGTGCCGCGCGGCGATTACAACGAAACAAATATGGCGTCCACGGTCGTGCCGTTTCGCAACGGGATAATGCTTGCCGCCGCCGCCGGTTTCGCCGAAACGCGCCGTTACGATTATTTAATTCTCGGCAATCACGGCGGCGACCACGCGGTTTATCCCGATTGCCGCCCGGAATTTATCGACGGCATGGCGGCGGCGATTTATTCCGGCACGACCAACGGCGTCCGCTTGTTGTCGCCGTTTTGCCGCCGGACGAAAAGCGAAATCGCGAAAATCGGCAAAGAGTTGGGGGTCGATTTTTCTCTGACCTATTCGTGTTACGAAGGCGGCGAAATTCCGTGCGGCGAATGCGCCACCTGCCGCGAGCGCGAAAAGGCGTTGCGCGCGATTCGGGAGCAAAGTTGAAAGTTAAAAGTTTAGATGAAGCGCGAAGCGCGGCAAACTAAATTCCCCTCTATGGCGGGGAACGAGATTTGTCGCGCTTCGCGCGTCTTAAAAAATAAAACTCCGCACTTTCAACGCCGAACTTTCAACTTTTCGCTCTCAATCCTAAACCCTTTTCCCTCTCCCCTTTTCCTTTACCATAATCCGCGCATTCATTATGAAAGGGGTGATATATGAGTCGTTCCGACCGTCCGGCGCCGCTGATTTACAATCTATTTCCGCCGCTCGTCGGCGATGTCGAAAAATGGTTGCCGCATATCGACCGCGCCGCCGATATGAGTTTCAACTGGTGCTTCATCAATCCGATTCATTTGGTCGGCGCGTCGGGTTCGCTCTACGCCGTGCGCGATTATTTTTCGTTAAGTCCGGTCTTTTTCCCCAACGCCGACCCGCCCGCGCAACGCGCCCGCTTCAAACGTTTCGTGCAGGAAGCGCGCGCGCGCGGCGTCGAAATTATGGTTGACCTCGTCATCAATCACACCGCCTACGACAACCCGCTGACCCGCGACCATCGCGACTGGTATAAACTCAATCCCGACGGCAAAATTCGCAGTCCGGGGTGCAAAGACGACCAAGCGCCGGGCGGTTGGACGACGTGGGGCGACCTCAGCGAAATCGACAATCAAAATTCCCCCGACCGCAAAAATTTGTGGGAATACTGGTGGAAACTCGTCGAGATGTTTTTGGACTGCGAAGTGCGCGGCTTCCGGTGCGACGCCGCGTATCAAATCCCGAACGACTTGTGGAAAATGATCATCGACCGCGCGCGGCAACGCGACTCCGAGGTGTGTTTCTTCGCCGAAACGCTCGGTTGCACGCTCGACCAAGTCGTCGGACTGTCGAACGCCGGACACGATTTCGTGTTCAATTCCGGCAAGTGGTGGGACTATCAAGCCGACTGGTTTATTCAACAAAACAACGAAATGACGAAGAAAAATTGCCGCTCGATTTGCTTCCCCGAAAGCCACGACACCGACCGCCTCGTCAACGAATGGCGCGGCGACGTGGATAGAATCAAACAACATTATTTATTCGCGGCGCTGATTACGTCGGGGGTGTTGGCGCCGCTCGGTTTTGAATACGGCTTTAAGAAAAAATTGCACGTCGTCAAAACGTTGCCGCACGATTACGAAGGCGCGACTTACGACCTGACGGATTTTTTGCGCCAGACCAATCGCCTGAAAAAACAGTATCCGCTCTTGTCGCAGGACGGGATTTTGGAGAACGTCCCGAACGGGCGCGGGCGCGTGTTGACGCTGATAAAAAAAGAGCGCGACGGCAACGGGCGAATGCTGATGGTGTTCAACCGGAGCGGCGACGAGTTGTCGTTCGGCGTCGGCGATTTTCTGAAAAATATCGGCGCGCGTCCGCTCGCGGCGCAACAAAAAGAATTGAAATTACAGCGCTACGGATTTGCGCTGATGCAGTTGTGAGCGAGAGCAATTAGCAATTAGCAATTAGCAATTAACAATTAAAAATTAACAATTGTGTTTTAATAACTCGTGTTACGCGATTTTGATAATTATTCCGAATAATCGCCCCGCCGGGGCGTGATTATGCATAACCGGCGGTGGAGCGCGAAGCGCGTAACCGCCGGAAAACGTGCCGCCACAAGACAAGCCCCGCACGGGGCGGGATTATTTTGTATGGTGTCGATTCATAATTTCGCCCCTGCGGGGCGAGCCGGTAATTAGCACGGTTTTACGGTTGACCCCGTAACACGAGTTTTTAATTGTCAATTGTTAATTGTGAATTGTGAACTGCTCTTATGACTCCCCCGCCCCCGCCGCCCATCGGTCTTTGGCAACTGCTTTGGGTGTTTATCAAAGTGTCAACGTTCACGGTCGGCGGCGGGTATGTGATGATACCGGTGTTTCGCGAGGAATTGGTCGCCAAACGCCGCTGGCTGACCGACGAGGAAATGTTGGCGGTGATTGCGGTCGCGCAGGCGTGTCCGGGAATTTTCGCCTGCAACACCGCCGTCGGCGTCGGCGAGCGGTTGCGCGGCGGTTGGGGCGCGCTCGTCGCGGTCGTCGGCGTGGTGTTGACGCCGTTTATCGCCATCGTGATTATCGCCGCCGCCTTTGCGCAAATCGGCGACAACGCGCTCGTCAATCACGCCCTTAGCGGCGCGCGCGCCGGCGTAACCGCGCTGATTTTAGTAACGTTGCTAAAAATGCGGCGGCAAACCCTGACCCATTGGTTGGCAATTTTTTTGGCGGCGAGCGCGTTCGTCGCGATGTGGTTTGGGCAAGTCAATCCGCTGGGGATTATCGCGGCGGGCGCGGCGGTGGGGCTGTTGGCGATGCGACAGAGAACAATTAACAATTAACAATTAAGAATTAAGAATTAAGAATTGTGGCATATGGATTGATTCCCCGGCGCCAAACGATTTTACCCGGCAAACTCCATAATTCTTCATTTTTAATTCTTAATTTCGTGGGGAGAACCGCGATGCTACAAATTGAATTGGGCGAACAATTGTCAAAGTTGCAAGACCTGCGCGCCGCTTGTCCGCCGCCGGCGAACGGCAACTTGCGCTGTCCGGCGTGTCCGCACCTGACTTATTTGGAATTTCTGTCGCTGTTCGACAATCTGCAAAAAAATTTAGTGCTGTCCGAACTGCAAGAAGTCATCGCCATCGCGCCGCAAATTCTCGCCGACGGCGTGCATTTGAGTTGTCCGCTGTTGCGCAACGGCGTCTGTTTAGCCGACGGCGGGCAGGGAATTTTTTGCCACTTGGGCGAGGATTTATCGCTCTGCCTGTCATACACGCCGGAGCGGGTGGAGAAAATTTTTCTCGACTTAAACGCCTTCGCCGCGCCGTTGCACGACCATCTCTCCGAGCCGTATTTTCTGAATATGCTAAACATTTATTGCTGGTTCGCCGTGTTGCTCGACGACCGCATCACGCAACCGCTGTTCAAGCAATTGCGCGAAAAAATGCGGACGTATTTCGATGTCAAGCCGTTGCTCGCGCACTACCGCAATCATACGAAATTGAAAGAACGGTTAGATTTAATCGACAAATTTTTCCACCTCAACGCCAACCAACGCGCGGCGGAAGCGCTCGCGTGTATGGAAAAAGTCCGCGCCGATTTCCCGTTCACCGGCGCCTATTACGGCGAGCAAAGCGACATCTACGTTAAATTTATGGAAGAGTTGTTGAAGGTCGTGGAACAACAATCAATTAACAATTAACAATTTACAATTAACAATTGTGGAGTTTGATGGTCAGATTCGCGAAGCGAAATTGATAATCAATCCGCTGTTCAATTGTTAATTGTTAATTGTTAATTGTAAATTGCTCTTGACGGGGGCAGAACTATGGGCATCGGCTTATACCGGTCGTATCAATTCTTTTTGCGCCGCATCG
Source organism: Planctomycetales bacterium (assembly GCA_025997475.1). Classification (GTDB taxonomy): domain Bacteria; phylum Planctomycetota; class SZUA-567; order SZUA-567; family SZUA-567; genus MS499-59. The sequence continues at coordinate 11,890 of BNUQ01000012.1, read as the reverse complement.
GACGCTTCACTTGCGACCTGCAAGTTTTCGGGCGCGAGCATTTGATTGAAAACGGACCGCTCATCATCGCCGCCAATCACGCGAGTTTTTTCGACCCGATGTTGCTTGGCGTAACTTACGACCGCCCGCTCAGTTTTATGGCGCGGGAAAGTTTGTTTTCCGCGTCCCGTTTTTTTAGTTGGGTGATACGACAGACGTTCGCGTTTCCGTTAAAGCACGGCGCGACGGCGAAGGACGCGCTCCGGTTGTTTGAGGAGCGGCTGAAAAACGATTTGGCGGTGGTGCTGTTTCCCGAAGGCACGCGGTCGAAAGACGGGCGTTACGTCAAAAGCGAATCCGCGATTGGAATGTTGTCCACGCGCAGTAACGCGCCGATACAACCGGTGTATGTGATGGGCAGTTGGCACGCCTGGCCCCGCTTTCAGAAATATCCCCGCGTCGGACCGATGCGCGTCTATGTCGGACCGGCGATTTATCCAAAAGCGAACTTGGCGCGCGGCGACAAACGCGCCGAACAAAACCGCCTCAACGCCGCCTACGAACAAGCCCTGCTCGACTTTGAACAACAGGCGTGGCGAGAATTTCAGGGCGAAAGTTGAAAGTTAAAAGTTAAAAGTTGAAAAAGGGATTAGGGACGGCAATTCGCCCCTAATCCCCGTTTTTTATCTAAACTTTCAACTTTTAACTTTTAACTTTCGCTCTAATACCACCGCGTTTGTTGCGAATAATAGGCGTCGGGCGAAGCGGCGGGACCGAACCACGCGCTCGGTTCGACAATCGCCGGCACCGCCGGTTGCGCGGGCGGGAAGCCGGTGAGCGGCGGTTGCCCCATTATATTTTGCTGAACGATAATCGGCGCGCCCGCGAGGCCCTCGCCGTTCGGCACCGGCAACAGCGCAATCGGCGCGGCGACCGGCGCCGGCGCGGCGCTATACACCGGAATCATCGCCTTTTTGACCATCGGTCCGAGCGGACCGTATTCCGTCGTATAGACCGTCTGATAACCGGTTTGCACCACCGTGCTGTTGGGCAACGGCGCGGACTGCGGGGCGTTGATGTTGATAATCGTGCGCCCGTTTTTCAGCGAAGCGTCGGCTTGCGAATGAATCGTTTCGCCGCCGGCGGTCGTGGGCGCCGCCGCCGGCGCGACCGTCGAATTAGAGGGAACTGTGCAGGCGAGCGTTATCGTCGCCGCCATCAAACCGACCGCCAACTGCCATTTCATCGTTTCCCCTCCGTGTAGGGGCGGTTCGCCCGCCCGACAAATACTTTCAGTTGCCTTTAACGGACGGCGCGGCGGGGAAACTGAAAAAATGTCGTCAATTGCCTTCGGAAGAGCGGCGGGCAATTAACAATTTACAATTAACAATTAACAATTAACAATGGTGGAGTTTGACGACTAAAAATCGCTTCGCGAAATTTTAATCGCACCTCCTCAATTGTTAATTGTAAATTGTTAATTGTTAATTGGTTAAATATAGTCCACCAAACTCATTTTATTGATGTTGGCATATACTTTTAGCGCGGCGGTATAGACGTTTTCGGCGTTTTGCATTTCGACCGCCGCCTGCGCGTAGTCAATCGCAATCGACCGCGAATACGACGTGGTGAAACTTTTAATTTCGTCGTTGTGGCGCAGTTCCAACATTTGCATCCGGCTGGTCCAGACGCCAATCGTCGCCTCGGCGTTCAGCAGGCGGTTTTGGTCGGTCGCGAATTGCGACAACATATTGTGAAGCGCGTCCACGTCGTTGTTGTTGAGGTTGGTCAGCGCGTCGTTCAACGTCGCGAATAAATTTTCTTCCCGCTGAACGCCGGAATTTTTCAAGCCGTTCAACTGGTTAATCATTACCGAATGTTGATTGCTCGCGTCAATCGTGATGCGCTCCGTCGCCAAGCCGTTCGGTTGCGCCGTCGGCTCCCAGCCGCGCATCGGGTCGGCTAACCGCATCGAGCCGGTGATACCGCTTCCGTTGTCCGCAAAAGTTACGATGCCGTTGTCGGCGTTCATTTCGCCGGACGCGACGAGCGTCCCGCCGGTGGCGTCGTCGTAAATATCGACTATCCACTTCGGCGGATTGGTCGTCGGGTCTTGGCGGACTTCCATATAGAGCGCGCCGTTGTCCGCCGTGTTCCCGACGGTTACGCCTTGCAGTTTCATATCGGCGACTTGTCCGTAGCGGTCGGTGGTTTCGACGACGGCGTTCAGAAAAAGGTTGCCGGTCAAACCGCTGTGGTTTAGCGCGGTCAATTTGACTTCGCCGCCGGCATTGTTGGTAATGTCGCCGCGCGCCACCGGACGCGAGAAATCGTCGCCCGCGTATAAAATCGCTTCCTGTTTCAGCGTGTTGACGACGAGCGTATTGTCGAAAGTCGGATGTTGTTTGCCGCTCGCCACCGGCACGTTCGCCGTCGCGATTTCGTCGCCCGCGGCGTTGACGAGCGACACCGCGCCGCTTTTATCCGCCGCCCCGATTGCCACCAAGTCCGCCGGATTGAGCGCCGCGTCGCTATACAACGCCAGCGACGTGCGGTTGAGGTCGATTTCGATAATGTCGCCGGCGGTCGGGAGAGTCCCGACTTTGAAACTGCCGGTCAGCGTCGTCGTGCCGCCGGGCGGATTCGGTTGCGGCGAGGGCGTGATGGTCGCGTCGGCGTTCGCGGCAATTCCCGTCGCGCGCGCCACTTCTTCTATGCCGTTCGGGTCGCTGTAAAACACCAAATCCGTGCCGTCGTAAATCGCGTAAATTTTCCCCTCTTTCGAGGTGTCGGAAATTTGCGTGTATTCAAAATTCCGCGAAATGCGGCTCAACTGCAATTGCTGTATCGTCGCATCGACCGCGCCCGTGCCGTTGGTGAGGTCGTATTTATTCGTCGCGTAACTCGCCACGCCGTAGAGTTTGCCGTCGGCGTCCATATCCGCGGCGGTCAATTCCTTGAACTGCAAATTCGCCATCTGCGACGTGTCTTTATTGGTGCTGACCTGATAGCCGGTGGTCATTAAAATGTTGCCGTCGGAGTCGGTGTTGACGCCGATTTTCACGCCTTTCAACTGCGTGTCTTCGAGATACGAAAACGCTTTATCGACGCCGTTGCTCATCGACCGGTTGAACTGTTCGTTCGCCGCGTCGATGACGACGGCGCGCTCTAAATTTTTCCGCCCCGCCGCCGCCGTGGTGTCGTAATACGCCGTGCTCGTCGCGGGCGCGGCGGGCAGACGCATACCGGTCAATTCCAACGTGCCGGTCAAGCCCGAATGATTAGTTTGGTCGATGTTCAGCGTCGTGGGCAGTTTGACTTCTAACCACACCGCCGTTACCGGCTCGTATTGATACCACGTTTCGTCCGCTTCGTTAAACGCGAGTTGGATTTTCGAGAATCCGACCAAACTGTCCTCGTCGTCGTAGGCGGCGGTTTGCGGGTCGTCTTTGTAGAGTTTGACCGTCGTGGTGTAAATCCGCATATCGTCCGCCGGCAGTCCGACGCCGGTCGCGAAAACGTATTCGCCCGCGTCATCGACCGTAACGTCGGTAACGATGTTGGCGTAAATTTTCCCCGCGTCGTCGGTGTTGTAGCCCTTTAAGACGCTGGTCAAACTGATGTCGCCGAGTTGCCCGTAGTCGTTGTAATGCGTCGCGTGTTTGACCTGCTCGGTAACCATCAAATACGCGCCGGCGAGATGGCTGACGACTTCGACGCCCTTGCCGTTTTCGGCAATCCGCGCCGTGGTGTAAGTGTTGGACTGGTCAACCGCGTTCAGCAAATCCTCGACCGTCGCGAACGTCGCGGTCATATTGTAGGGAATTCGCGCCTCGTCCTGAATGAAAGTGGTGCGCACGGCGTCGAACGCCTCATTTATTTCGTCCGCCGTCGCGGTGGCGGGGTCAAGGGCGGCGACGGTTTGCAATCGCGCGACCACCGCTTTGCGCTCGGCTTCGGTCATTTGGTCAAATTCGTCGAGCATCGCTAACCGCTCTTTGTCGTAGCCCGCCGCGACGGTGTAGCCCGCCGCGTCGAGCGCGCCGATAAAAATCGCCGCGTCCGCCGCGCCGTCCGCCAAATTGCCGGTCATTCCGGCGGGGTTGGGGAAGGGCGGCGTGCCGACCAGCGCTTGCGCGAAGGCGACTGGGTCTATCGAGTTATCGCCGATAAAACCGAACAGCGAATTAACCGCGTCCTGCGTCGTTGCGGACGCCATATTGCGCGTCCAGTCGATATAAGTCGAGCCGTAAAGGTCGTCGAAATTGCCCACGCCTTTGAGGTTGACGATGCCTTGTTCCAAGCCGTTTTCGAGCGCCCCCGTCGCGATTAAACTGCGCGGCGCGTTTTGCGCGTTATAGACGTTGACCGTAATTTCCGGCGCGGCGGCGGTGCCGTTGTTCACGACTTCCACCGAAAAATTGCCGTTGTAGTCGCACGCTTCGACGGCGCGGTTTTGCGGGTCGCCGCCGGGACTCATGCCGGTCAAACGGAAATCCGCCATGACGTTGTGCGACGATTCGCTCACCGTTTCCGCGTGATACGCCGACATACTTATCGTCGAGGAAAACGTCGCGGGAAAGTTCACTTGTAGCGCAATCGGCGCCACGCCCGACGCGGACGCAATCGGCGGCATCGTTACCGTGCCGGACACGCCGGAGTCGTTGACCTCGTCCAACTTGACCAAGCCCGCCTTAAATTCGCCGGTCGCAATCATTCCCTCCGGCGTGCATTTCACGTTTTTATAGATATTGACGCGATACTGCCCGCTACCGGTCTCGGTCTCTTCGACGCGGACATACAGTTCGCCGTTGTAGGCGGTGTTTTGCCCTTGGCTTAAACCGTTCAAATACCAGTTCTGAAAATTGTTCGCGCTGTCGCCGACTTCGATAATTTCGTTGCTCGTCGGCAACGCGCCGTTGGTAATCGTGAACGGCTTTTCGTCGTAATTTTGCAAGTCGGCAAGCAACGTCGTTTTGCTGATGACCGGGTCTAAGTCGCGACCGGTAATCGCCGTGGGAATCGCCTGCTGGGTATTCAGCGGGTCAACTTCGTAGCGGACGGAATTGAGAATGCCGAGCGACGACGCCACCGTGCCGCCGGCGACCTCCGAGACCGTCAGCGCCGCGTAACGCCCGTTGACGAAACCCGGATAATCCGACGGGCGGCGCGATTGGTTGTCTTTAATCACTTCCCACACGTAATCGGTTTCGCGTAGCGACAAGCCGTTGCCGGTCGGGTTCAGTTCGACCGCGACATAGCGCGTCGCCAAAAACGACATTTCGGCGGCGGCGTCTTTGTCGCCCGGTTTGTTTGACGCCATCAATTTCGCGATTTGCGGCTCAAACGCGGCTTGCGACGCCGCCAACGTTTCGGCTTCGATGCGGGTTTTAACGTCGTGAATATCCACGCAACCGGTGAGGTCAATCGTGATGCCGTTGGGATAGGGATTGCCGTCGCCGAGCATTTCGAGCGAGCCGAGTTTGATGTTTATCGAGCCGTTCGGCACGCCGGTGCCGCCGTTCAACGCCTTTAACGGCGTCGAATAGGCGCTGTTCATATTAAGGCGCGGGCTCATATCGCCGGTCGCGAGTTTCGCGTTCATCGAGCCGAAAACCTGCTCGCCGGTAACGTTGATTTGCATCGCCGCGGAAGCGTCCACATTGATTTTAATGGCTTCCTCGTTGCCGCGATAATAGACGTAACTGCCGCCGACGATTTCATACGGCGGGTTCATCGTTTCCGTGCCGCCGAAAAGATAGCGGTTGGCTTCCTGCCGGTTGGCGACGGTAACGATTTCTTGCAGGATGCTCGAAATCTCCAACGAGTTGGCTTGCCGCATCGAACTGGTCGTGGTGTCGGACGCGCCCTGAATGACCAACGCTTTGGCGCGGGTGAGCGACGCCGACACGCCGCCGGTGGTGCTACCGAGCGCGGCTTCGGAGAGGTTCAAAAACGAGTAGCCGGTGTTGGTGATGTTGCGGTTGTATTGATTGAGGCGCGAAACGACGGTCGAGAGGCGCAAGCCCTCGGTGAAAACCAGCGCGTCGTCGGACGGCTTGATGACTTTTTTGCCGAGGGCGACTTGGTTGATGATGTTGTCGTAGCGGCTTTTGGATTTTTCAAGATTGCGAATCGTGTTGTTCGCGTTGATTTGCATTGTCGAGCGCATGGCAAAACCCTCCCTGAATACAAGTGCGGCGGAAATCCTGCGGGGGGCAAACGCAATCGACGTGCCAGAAGAGCAGAGTTGAGAGTTTAGGGTTGAAAGTTTAGATAATGAGCGCGAAGCGCGGCAAATCAAATTCCCCGCTACGGCGGGGTTGGGGCGGACTATCCGCCGGCAATCGGCGGCGGTATCGCCGATTGACGGGGTGGTGATTTTGATAAATTATTCCAACCGTCGCCCCAACGGGGCGAAACGTGAATAACCCCGACCAAGCGACACGCTCTACCGTCGCGCAGGTCGGGGCAGACGCGCTCTCAACTCTAAACTTTCAACTCTCAACTCTGCTCTTTGGGCGGCATTTTTTGCCGGTGTCTCACTCCTGATTGCTCCACCAGATTGATTGATTTTCGTCATCGGCGATTTGTCGCGCCATTGCCGCGAAAGCGCCCCATTGGTTGAGGGTTATCCGTTGCGGGGGGAAGTGGGCGCGGCGGCGCACTTCAATTGCGCCGGACACGGCGCGGAAATTCAGTTGATAAAAACCGAAATCGTTTTTGATGGAAACGTCCGGCGGCAAACTCGCCACACGCGCCGTCGCCGGAATCTTGAAAATAAAATAATCGTCCGTCGCCACAAATTTCTGCAAATGATACGGCGTCTGCCGGTCGGAAAAATCCGCCGCCGGCAAAAGCCCCAGCGCCGGTAAGCCCGTCGCCGCGCCGCGCTCGCCGTTTGCCCGCTCGCTCACCGCGTCCGGCAACGTCGCCGCATAGGTAATCGTCGCCGTCGCGCCGTCGCCGGTCAGCGCAAAACGGTCTAACGTCAACGCGGGCAAACCGTCGCTCAATCGCCGCTCAATTTCATTGCTTTGTCCGGTGGGGTTTTGCGTCGCGAGCGTCTCTTTCAGCGCCAGCGCCAAATTGCCGCGCCACGTTTTCTCTCCGGTCAAACGCGGCTCGCCGTTGCGCGGCTCGCCGTTGCGCGGTTCGACGCCGGTAAAATCGTATTCGCGCCGTTCGGTCGCGGTGTAATCGTGCGGACGCGCCGCCGGTAGCGCGACCAATTCGCCGCCGGCGCGCGGGTCGATAAGCATCGCCGCGCCGCCCGCCAAGTCCTCGCCCAATTCGCCGGCTTGCGCGAAGCGCGAACGCGCGTCAAGCCACCAATAACCGCCGTTCTCGTCCGGCACGGCGACGATGAAATTGGTGAACACGTCTAAATCCGGCAGTTCCCACATCGCCGGAAAAAGCAAACTTTCCGGCGGCCGCGCCGCCACGAGGCGCGGCGACAAGCCGGCGATTTTCAACATCGTCAGCAACACCAAATTCCGGTCGCCGGCGCGTTGTTCCCAAATATACGCCGCCGGCGCGAGCCAATTGGTTTGCGCCACCTCTCCGCACACCGCGGCAAATATCCGCGCGACTTTTTCGCGTTTAGAAATTTGCTCCTTATTCCCTTTTCTCTCTTCCCTCGCACCTAAAATTTTCGCCACCGCGGCGCGCAACGCCGGCGTCGGCATCGTGCGTCCCAAATAATAATTGGCGCACATCAGATTGAGGTCTTGCCAACTGTTTTGCCGTCCGACGCGCACGAACGGCAACGTCTCGTCGATGGAAAGACCGCCCTCTTCGTGCAAACTGCGCGGCATATTTTTTGCCGTCCATTGATACAACATTCCGCCGTCTTCGGGCGACGCCTGAAAGTCGATATCCGGCGTGAGATTACGCGCGACGTAGGTGAATTTCGCGTCCGGCGTGTCGGGGGCGCGGACTACGTATTGCGAAAAAATAAACGCCTCTTCGGTGTCGGGACTGCGGAAATACCACTGCGGAAATTGCAACGTGCGGTAGTCGTTCGCCGGCGCGGTCTGCAAAAATTTGTTATGCACAAACACGCCCGGCGCGACGTTCGGCATAATAAATTGCTCTTGTCCGGCAAGGCGCGTCGGCTCTAAGGTGATGCCTTGTTCCGGCAAAATGGTTTCCGCGACAATCGGTTCGCCGAGAAAGAGCATTTGCGCCGCCGTCCCCACACCGCCCGGCGTCAGCACCGCCTGCAAGCCGTGGGTGTAATTGGCGAACGAGCCGTCGGGATAAATTTGCAAAACCGTCTGGTCAATCAGCCGCGCCGTGCGTCCGGTCGGCTTGGACTGGCGGTTAAATTCTTTCAGCGCGTCCGCCGCCGCCACGTCGGTCGCCGCCCAAAATTCATATTTTTCGCCGGTCAATTGGTCGCGCCAACGACGGACGGAATGTTGGTCGGGCGCGATGGCGAGTGCGCGGTCGAGCGCTTGCGCCGCGGCGGACGGGCGGTTTTGCAACGTGCGGATTTTGGCGAGGGTCAGCCACTTCGCCGCCAATTCGTCCGGCACGACTTCCAACCATTTTTCCGCGGCGGCGTATTCTTTTTGCGCGACGGCTAATTGCGCGCCCCAATCGGCGAAAAACGGCGCGGCGCGGAAAACGTTGGGTTTTTCCCATTCCGCTAACGCGGCGGGAATTTGATTGGCAAGCAACGCGGCTTGCGCGAACTGCGCGTCCCGCGCCGGATTGGTCGCGTCCATTCGTAAAATTTTCCGCAACGCGGCGAACAGCGTTTGATAATCGCGGCCACTCTCGGCGAGCGTCGCCGTGTTAAGCGCGGCGGCGAAACTGCGCGGATGCGTTTGGCGCAACCGCGTCAGTTGCGCGGCGGCTTCTGCGCGCCAACCGGCGAAAAGCGCCAAATTAACGGCGGCGCTCAGCGCCGCGACGGCTTGCGGATTTTTCGCCAGGGCGCGGTCGAGCCGGTTTTTCGCGGCGGCGAAACGTTTTTTACCGATGTCGTATTGCGCCAGCGCGACGAGCGACGGCACACAATCGGGGTCGATTTTCAGCGCGGTTTCGTCCGCCGAGCGAGCGACGCTCTCCCGTTTGGCGGGCGGCAGTTCCAGCGCGCGGCGGGCAACTTGCGCGAGCCGCGCCCACGCCGCCGCCGCGTTCGGCGCGCGGCGCGTGATTGCCTCCCACGTCGATAATTCGTTGAATTTTACGGCGCGGACACGCGGCGCCGACGGTGGGACGGGCGACACATACGCCGCGACTTCGTTTTTGCCGCCGTCGGACGGATAAAGTTTGAGTAACAATTGATGCGTTCCGGCGTTCGCCGAGACGGGAAACGCTAAATTTTCCCCGCGAAGCATTTCTTCCGGCGAGGCGGTTGTCGCCGCCGGCGCGCCGTCAAACCACGCCTGCGCGTAACTGTCGGTGACGATTTCGATATTCAAGGCGGTCGGCGCGGACAGTTCGATTTCCGTCCACAGAAAAACCACGCCGTTGCCGCCGACCCATTGCCACGGTGAGAACGGCAACGTGGCGGCGATTTTTTGCCATTTACTCCCGCCGTCGCGCGACGGCAATTTTTGGTCGAGGCGAACCGTCGCGGTTTCCGGTGCGGTTTCCGGCGCGAAGGTCTCATAAAAACTCGCGCGACCGAAACGCCCGAACGGTCCGGCGAGTTGCCAATCGACGAGCAATCCGGCGGCTTGATACGCCGCCGCCGCTTTTTCAACCTCGCCGTTTTGCCGGTAATAGTCCGCCGCGAGACGGCGCAAATCGGCGTTGGGTGAAACGGCGAATTGGGCTAACGTCGCGTCGCCGCATTGCGGGTCGGCGAGCGTCAGACGGTCAAATTCCCGCAAATAATCGCGCGCGACGGGCGACGCGGCGGCGGCGTTGAGCCAGAATTGATATTCGCCGTCGAGGTCGCCGCGCCGGAAAAATTCGTTGTCGAATAAGGCGAGAGCGTCGCGGACGCCCGCGTCGCTGACCGCCGCGTCGCTGACCGCCGTATCGTTGACCGCCGCGTCTTCGACCGCCGTATCCGCAAGTTCCCGACCGGCGCCGTTTTTCGCGCCGTTTTTCGCGGTAAGGGCAACGACCCAGACCATCACCACGATGGCGATAAGCAGATATTTTTTCAATTTTTTCCTCTCGGTGAAAAGTTAACGGTTAATTACTTCGGTCGCCGCCAAATTTTTGGCGGCTTGCCAATCAATTTCAACATCTCGTTCACGCCGTTCTCCGGTCGGTCTCCGCCTCCGCCGGCGTCCATTGGGTTTCTCCCGCGGTGATTCGTAATTTTTAATTCATCGGTAGTTTCGCCAACGACGCGCGCCCTTGCAAGACCGCCTACTTTTCCCTCGGCGCGGCGCGGCTACAATTCGACCGCTTAACCATCGACAATTAAAAATTAACTATGAAAGAGTGGGCGCGCGGCGAATTAAAAATCAAACTCCGCCGTTTTTAATTTTTAATTTGTAGTTTTTAATTTATGGAAAACCCAAAAAGTCAGGGGAAAAAATGGCACGACAAGAAGAAACGCGCATCGACGGGCGCGGCGACGGGAAAGTTCTGTTTATTCCCAATATGGAGCCGTATTGCGTCAAGTTAATGGCGGCGGTGTTTAAGCCGCTCGGCTATCAAACGCACGTCTTGCAGGAAGACGACAAGGCACTGGCGCTCGGCTTCAAGCACACCGGCGGCGGCGAGTGTATTCCCTGCCCGACGACCGTCGGCGCGATGCTCAAAGCGATGGCGGAAATGCGCGTTACGCCCGACCGCGCGATTCTGTTTATGCCGACCGCCTGCGGTCCGTGTCGTTTCGGGCAATACGTGAAACTCGACCGGATGATTTTCGAGAAAAAGGGTTGGGGCGCGGTGCAAATTATGAGCCCGTCGGCGGAAAACGCCTACGAGGGCTTGCCCACTTCGGCGCGCATCCGCCTGTGGCACGCGATGTTGCTCGGCGACGTGTTCCGCAAACTCGCCTGCCGCGTCCGCCCGTATGAAATCACCGCCGGCGAAACCGACGCCGTCGTCGAAAAATATATGAACGCCGTCGCGGAATTATTCGGCAAAAACGCGCCGCTCGCCCACATCAAAGAAACGCTCGCCGAAGCCGTCGCCGCCGTGGGAAAAATCGCCCGCCGCGAGGAAAAACGTCCGCTCGTCGGTATCGTCGGCGAAATTTTCGTGCGCTCCGACCCGTATATCAACGGCGATTTAATCCGCCGCATCGAGGAGTTGGGCGGCGAAGCGTGGCTCGCGCCGTTCGCCGAATGGATTTTTTACACCATGCGCGTGCGCTCGTTGTTGGTCGAGCAATCCGGCGGTTTCCTCAAAAAAGTCGCCGAAAAAGCGCGGTCGTGGTTGGAGAAAAATTTGGTGTTTGAGAAAGTCGAGCGTGAGTATTACGACCTCGCCGCGCCGCTTTTGTCGCAACGGCGCGAATATCCGGTCGAAGAGGTGATTGCCGCGGGGGAAAAGTATTCGCCGTGGCAGTTTGAAGGCGAGGCGATTATCACGCTCGGACGCGCCGAGTTGTTCGTCAAACGCGACGGCGCGAAAGCGATTGTCAACGCCAGCCCGATGTTTTGTATGCCGGGAACGATTACGTCGAGCATTTTTCCGGCGCTCGAAAAAGAACTCGACGCGCCGATTCTCAACAATTTTTACGACGGCTCCGGCGACCCGAACAAGTCCCTCGCGCCGGTGATGCATTTTTTGTGCAACGCGGGGTGAAGCGCGGCAAGATAGAGTTTTTCGATAACCGCCGACTTGGTAGTTTTTAGTTGGTAGTTGGTAGTCCGTAGTTTTTAGTTGTGGAGTTTGGTTAGCAAAAATTCGCTTCGCGGGCGCTTGCGAATTTGCCGACAAAAACTCCACCCCTATCAACTGAAAACTACCAACTACCAACTTGGTC
>BNUQ01000011.1 GCA_025997475.1 Planctomycetales bacterium | reverse complement strand
TAATTTTCCGTCCCGCCAGGAAAAATGACGAAGCAATACCGAGAGTATTGCAAGGAATTTTGACGTAGCGGGACGAAAAATTAACCGAAAAGATGCCGCGAATTGGTTGTCGAACAGGTCTAATAGACCTGTTCAACCACCGTCAATTAAAAAGAGCGTCTCCGCGCATTAGACGAATTAACCCGAAGCCGAAACTTCCGGTTAATCGGTTTTAGTTCGCGTTAATTTCGTGAAAATTCGCGAACACGCTCTTGCTCTTATTCGGAGAAAAAATTATGCGATTTTTCCAAGCGCTTATTTTCTCGTTATGGTTATGCGCGGCGGCGGGCGCGGGCGAGCCGTTGCTGATGCATTTTTATTACACGCCGACGTGTCCGTTGTGCGAGCCGGCGAAGCAAAAAGTCGCCGCCGCCGAAAAGCATTTCGGCGACCGCATTCAGGTCATCCGCCACGACCATTCCTCCGACAAAAACGTGTTCAATTCGATGATTTTAGCGCTGGATTTTTACGGGCGCGGCGACACGCCCACGCAGGCGCTCTTTTTCGGCAAGACGTGTCTCGACGGCGACGAAATCAAAGAACGGCTGTTTCCCGCCATCGAAAAAGCGCTCGCCGACGGCGCGACCACGCCGGACTTCGCCCCGTTTGGCGCGGGTAGCGGCGACGCGGCGGCAAGCGCGGCGGCGGACAACGCGGGAATTTTCGCCAAGCGCACGACGTTGCCGCTCGTTTTGGCGACGGGTTTGATTGACGGTTTTAATCCCTGCGCGTTTGCGACGGTGATTTTATTTGTGTCGATGTTGACGGCGGCGGGGCGTGAGCGGCGGCTGATTTTAGCCACCGGCGTCGCGTTTATCGTCGCGGTGTTTTTGACTTATCTCGCGCTCGGCGCGGCGTTCTTTGAAATAATGGAATACTTCGGCGCGTCGCCGATGTTCAAGTGGGTGGCGCTGGCGATTAAATGGCTGGCGCTGGCGTTAGTCGCGGTGGCGGCGGTGTTGTCGCTGATTGATTTTTGGCGCGCGTGGCGAAGCGGCGGCAAAGAAAAAATGTTGCTCGTCCTGCCGGACGGTTTGAAAAACCGCATCCGCAAACGGTTGCGCGGCGCGGCGTATAGCGGGTCGCTAATGGCGGGCGCGTTCGTCAGCGGCATTGTCGTGTCGTTGCTCGAAGCGGCTTGCACCGGTCAAACGTATATGCCGGTCATCACCGGACTAATCAGCGACGGCGTGGAAAAAACGCGCGGCTATTTTTTGTTGCTCCTGTATAACGTGATGTTTATTCTGCCGCTCGTCGCGGTTTTTCTGCTGACCTTTTTCGGTATGACCGGCGAGCAAATCGGGGGCATAGCGCGGAAACACGTTTATCTGACGAAACTCGCGCTGGCGGCGGTGTTCGTCGCGATAACCGTCTGGCTCGGCGGGATGTTGTTGCCGACGGTGTGGTAACAAGCAATTAAAAATTAAGAATTGTCCTATTCAATTGCCACGCCTTTTAAGGCGTGGATAGCGGGCAAAAAAGAAATGGGCTTTAGCCCAAAATAAAAATGTGGTCTCATTCCATCGGCTTTAGCCGAATGATTTATTTGGGCTAAAGCCCATTTTAGAGAAGCGCCGACCACGCCCTAAAGGGCGTGGCAATTGAATAGAACCACCGCATTTTGCGACAACTCTAAATTACAAACTTTGGGGATTGATTATCAAAATCACGCTTCGCGCGCTTGCGCTTTTGAAGAATAAAAACTCCGAAATTCTTAATTCTTAATTCTGCATTCTTCATTGGAACTCTTATGCGCCTTCTCCTCCTCATCTTGTTTCTCTTCGCGGCGCGCGGGGCGGCGGGCGGCGAGATATTGGCGGAGGACAAAGAGCCGAAGCGTCCGCTGTCGCGCGACGAGCGCGAATTGTCCCGCCAACTCCGGCAGGAGATTGCCGCGGAAAAAGCGCGGTTAGAGGAAATCGCCGCGCCGCTGAACGCGCTCCGCGACCAAATGAAAGCGCCGACCGAAGAATTGAAAACGTTCGGGCTCGCGCTCGGCGCGTTTGACCAATTCATCGCCGAAAACGCCGACCGCCGCTACGACGAGAGAACCGCGAAAGCCATCGACAAATTGGCGCGCCAACACAACCTCTCGCCCTACGCCGCCCGCGTGAAAAGTTATTTGCGGATGCTCGCGGCGCAACCGGACAATCCGCAACTGCGCCGCCAGCGCGAGAATATGCAAAAATTCACGCAAAGCCTGACGCGCGCGCCGCAACAACAACTCGACCGCCTCACCGAACAGCGCGACCAACTCCGCGCCCAACTGCGGCGCGAAAATGAAAAAATCGCCGCGCTCCGCTCGCGGCTCGACGCGCTTTACGGCTACGGCGCGGGCGGCGTGGCGGCGCTCGAACTTACCGCCGCGCCGACGGCCGAGGAGACGAAAACCCGCGCGTTGCTCGACCACGAAATCGACTTCGCGCGCGTGCTGGTGCGCGAACGCTTCGCCGACCTTGCCGAGCGGCATTTGGCGCGATTGAGCGAACAGAATCCGCTGACCGGTCAGCCCTACACGGCGACGAGCGCCAATTATTTGCGCCAAGCCGCGGCGGAGTTGCAGGCGCAACGGTTGCTCCTCGGCAATAATTTGCGGGATAAATTGGCGAAAATGCCCGCCGTCGTTCGCGAATTCGCCGCCATTCGCGCGCGGCTGATTCCGGGTTCGCTGGCGTATTACGAAGCCGGCGGCGCGCTGTTGTCCGCGTATTTCCGGTGCGCCGAAAATTTATTGTTCAACGCGCGGCTACAAATGTTGGCGGACCGTAGCGCCTACTTTTTCCCCGGCGACGACTGGTTCGACGAAAACGGACGCCGTGCGGCGCGCGGCGCGGCGCCGGAAGCCGCGCAATTCAGCGACAGCGACCTCGCGCTGATGTCCGCGTCCGCCGTCAACGACAACGCGCTGAAAATGGCGGCGTATTTTTACTATCAGGGGTTGGCGGAAGCCGACGCGCTCCTCGCGCCGATGCCGGCGACGTTGACGGAATTGGCGGACGCTTATCAACATAATTCCGACCCCGCCGCGGCGAAGGCACAACGCGAACTGTTGGAAAAATTCGCGGCGACGATGCTGGCGATGCAACATTTGGCGGAAGCGGCGTGGGGGCAAACGGCGGAAATTTATCCGGCGACGGCGGAGCAACGCGACAACATCGCGAAAAACGCCGAGCGTTACATCGGCGACAAAATCGCCAAAAGTTTTTGGCGCGACGACTACGCGCCTTACGCCTACTGGATGTCGGCGCTCGGTTTTCAGCGCGAACCGCTCGTCGCCGCCGACGGCAAGCCCGCGCCGCGTTTCACCGGCTTTACGACGGCGGAATTAAATCAGATGCGCCCCGAACAGCGGCGGCAGGCGGAAGCCGACGTTGCCCGTTATCCGTATCCGTCCGACCGCGTCGCGCGAATTTTTCAACGCTATTTTGTCGAATCGCCCGCGCCGCGCGCGGCGCGGCAACTCGGCTGGCGCGCCTACGCGCAGGCGCTCGCCAATATCGCCCGCGCCCAGTATGAAATCGCCGACGGCGCCACCGGCGACGCGGCGGCGCCACTCGAACACGCCGAAAAACTGCACGCCGATTTAATGCGCGTCCTGACCGACGCCAACGCCGCCGCCTCGCCGGACATCGGCGAACTCGACGAAGACACCGTCGGGATGGCGCAAACGCAAATCGCCGCGCCGTATTATTTGTTTCGCGCCGCCCGCGCCGTGAAACTCGACGACAAAAATCAGGCGACGACGTGGGCGCAAATGGCGCTCGACGCGGCGGCGTTCGCGCAGACGTCCGCCGACGCGCCGACCCGCGCGCGCGGCGACGAACAGACCAAGTTGTTGCTGGATTTCGGCAAGAAAAACCAATTGGCGCTCGCGACCGGCAACGACGACAGCAAGAGTTTGCCGCTTCTGGTCGGCGAGGCGGAACGCGCTTATCGCGACGGCGTGGCGACGGAACGGGCGGGACGCGCGGCGGCGGCGGACTTCAATCGCGCCCGCGCCGCCTACGTCGGCGCGCTCGCCCAAGCCGCGCGGTTGCAACGACCGAGCGACCGCGACCGCTTCGTGCCGCGCTGTTTGTATCGGTTGGCGGCGATTGCCAAACGTCTGCAAGACGACGACGCGGCGTTCGTCGCGGCGTCGCTGTTGGTGCAGGAATTTCGCGACGATTTCGCCGAGAAGTCGCGGAACTATCCGGCGGCGGAATTTCCCGGCGCGCGCGCCTATTTTCCCGCCGCGCTCAATTTGTTGCGCGACACGGCGCGCCGGCGCGTCCAAACGCAAGGCACCGACGCCAGCCGCCGCGACTACATCGACGCGTTGGAAATGTGCGTCCGCTACGGCAACGAGCACGACGACTATTTACGCCTCATCGACGCCTGCAAAGCCGGCGGACAATTGACGCAGGCGATAAAACTCATCGCGGAGATGTCGCCGACCAACGACCGCTATGTTTTATTGCAACTCTTCGGCGCGACGCTGTGGCTCGAACGCGAGCGGGAAATCGCGCTCGAACTCGAAACGGCCAAAAATCCGGCGGCGACGCCAGAAGAGTTGACCCGCGCCCGCGCCCAAACGTTGGCGCTCGCGCAAAAATTCATCGACCTGCACGCGGAAACGGCGGCGTTGTCGAACGACGGCGCGACCTTGCCGGAAAAGCGGCGGCAAATTTTTTTACAAGAAAAAAACGAATTGTCGGACGCGCGCTTTATGCCGCTGCTGGCGGCGAACGCGGCGGCGGACTGGGCGGGCACGGTCGCCGCCGCCGATAAATTTTTAGCGACGTTCGCGACCGCGGTCGCCGCGACGGACAAGGAGAAAAATTATCAAAACGAGGCGGCGGGGCTGAAAGCGGAAGCGCAGTTGCGGTTAGTCGATTGGGAAAAATTGGACTTGCCCGTCGCCGTGGCGCGGCTGAAAAAAATCAACGACGCGGCGCAGAGAATTGCGGCGCCGCGCTTCGCCGCGACGCTCGCGGCGCAATTTAACGCGGCGTGGCAACGCCTCGAACAACGCGCCGCCGCGCTCGGCGCGACGGCGACCGCGCAACAATGTCAGGCGGCGGCGCTCAATTGGCAGGGGCGCTCCGAAGCCGGCATTTATCACGATTTGCGCTCGGCGCTGAAAGCGATGTCGGACGCCGAGGAGCGCCGGTCGTGGACGCGCGCCGTCGAAACCGGTAAAAAATTAGTCGAGTTTTGGGGGGACGCGCGGTTCACCGCCGGCAGTTTGTTTCAGCCCGGCAAGACCGCCGCCGACCTGACGACGATGTTCCCGCCGGTGCGGGAAAAAGTCGAGAAAATTTTTCCGCCCGCCGCGCTATCCGCGGTCAAGGATTCGCCGACCGCGCTCACCGACAAATTGAACGAATGGTTGGCGACGCCCTACGCGCCGCATTTGCCGGTCTGGCGCGCCGCGCTCGCGGCGGCGGAAATCAACGCGGCGGGACGCGAGGGCGTTTGGCGGCAGGCGCGGCGTCTCGCCGCCGCGCCGACGGCGGTCGCGGTCGAACAGTTGCAAGCCCGCGCTTATTTGACGCGCCTCGACCAAACGTCCAACGAAAATTTGGTCAAGCGGACGGTCATCGAAACGGCGTATCCGCAAGCGTTGTTTCAGCGCCCGTTCACGCCGCGGTTGCCGCCGCCCGCGCAATTCTACGAACAGTTGGCGGTGCGCGGCTACGTTTCGGAGGCGGGTCGGGAAAAGGCGGCGGTGTTTATCGCGATGCTCGACCCGTTGCTCTCGTTGGACGACGCGCGGCGCGTCTTCGGCAAAAATTATCCGCGCCGGCGCGGCGGCAAATGCCTGTGGAGCGCGTGGCAGGAGCAACTGAAAAACGCCGCGTCGCCGGAAGCCCAAGCGGCGTGGCAACGACTCCTCGACGCCGTCGAAACGCCGCTCGTTACGCTGTTGTATGGCGAGCCGGACGCGCACGGGCAAATGGTCAAACGCGACTACGACCGCGCCGTCGCGACTATCGACACGCTGACGCAGTATGACGCGGCGCACCCGACCGACGACCACGGCGGCAAGTTGCCGTTCGCCGCCGCGCTGAAAAATTTACGCGCCGCGCTGGTGTTTGAGAGTTGGTTGCTACGCGCCAAACGCGCTTACGTTGACGCGCTGTTGAACGACAACGACTACGAAACGGCGGAGGATTACGTGGAGCGTTTGCGTGCGTTCTCGCCGCACGACCGGTCGCTGATGTTGGATTTGGCGAAGGTCTATTTGGCGGAAGCGCGTTACGCCGACCGCCAAAAAACACCGCGCCCTTACGCCGTTACCGGCGAAAAAAATCCGGCGGCGCTGTTCGCGCAGGCGATGGTGGAAAGTTTGCAATGCCTGCGCCGCTCGCCCCCGCAGTCCGACCTTTGGTGGGAAGCGCATTTGTTAAGTATTGAAATTGAATTAAGCGCGGCGGAGGCGCGGCAAAAAGCCGGCATGACCGGCGAAATTCCGCAGTTGACCGTTCCGACGACGAATCCGGCGACCGGCGAACCGTTGGCGACGCAGGTGAGTTTGCGCCCGACGGCGACCATTCTCAATAATTTGGCGATAACGGTGCGGCGCGATTTACAGACGCCGAATCTGTCGGCGGAACGCCGCCAACAATTAAGCGGCTTCGCGGCGCGGTTGTCGAACTGAGAGTTCAGAGTTCAGCAAAGGATGCGCTTCGCGCATTATTAAAAAATAACTCCACCGCTAAACTCTGAACTCTAAACTCTGAATAAGGTGAAACGATGCCCTTCCCCAATCATCCCTGTTTCAATCCGGCGGCGCGGCACCGCGTCGGGCGCATCCATTTGCCGGTGGCGGCGGAGTGCAACGTGCAGTGCAATTTTTGCAACCGCGATTACGCCTGCGTGAACGAATCGCGCCCCGGCGTTACCGGCGCGGTGTTGACGCCGGAAGCGGCGGCGGATTATCTCGACGCCGTCCTCGTGAAAATTCCGACCATCGCCGTCGTCGGCGTCGCCGGACCGGGCGACCCGTTCGCCTCGCCCGCCGAGACGCTCGCGACGTTGCGGTTAGTCCGCGAACGTCATCCGGAAAAAATTCTCTGCCTCGCCAGCAACGGGTTGGCGGTCGCCGAACACGCCGCCGCGCTCGCCGACTTAAACGTGTCGCACGTTACGTTGACCGTCAACGCCGTTGACCCGGAAATCGGCGCGCAAATCTACGCGTGGATTCGCGTGCCGCCGCACCTGTATCGCGGCGCGGCGGGCGCCGCCGTTTTATTGGAACGCCAAACCGCCGCGCTGACCGCGCTCGCCGAACGCGGCATTACGGTCAAAGTCAACACCGTCGTGATTCCGGGCGTCAACGAGCAACACGCCGCCGCGGTCGCGGCTTACGCGGCAAAACACGGCGCGCAAATTCAGAACTGCATTCCGCTGATGCGGGTGAACGGCTCGGCGTTCGTCGGCATTGAACCGCCGACCAACGCGGCAATGCAGGAGACGCGCCGCCAAGCCGGAGAGTTCTTGCCGCAGATGAGTCATTGCGGACGTTGCCGCGCCGACGCCGCCGGAATGCTCGGCGAAAATAATTCGCCGGTCGTCGGCGAACTTTTAACCGCGGCGGCGAAAAAAAAAGATTAAGGATTTTAAGCGGCTTAAGATTCTTAAAAACTTAATCCCTTATCCAACCGTCGCGAGCGTTTTCAGCAACAAACCGAGCGCGGCGTTTTTCGCGAAGTGGCGGTTGCTTGTCCGGTCGGAGGCGAAGTGATATTCCTCGGCGACAACACCCTGCGGGTGTTCGCCCTGCGGGTGTTCGCCCTGCGGGTGCGCCACCGCGACCCACACCAAGCCGACGGGTTTGTCCGCCGAGCCGCCGCCCGGTCCGGCGATGCCGCTGACCGCGACCGCGTAATCCGCGCCGGAATTTTCGCGCTCCGCCGCGGCTAACCATTCGACACATTCGCGGCTGACCGCGCCGTGTTCGCGCAAAATCCGCTCGCCCTCGCCGCCGCATAAGCGTTGTTTCGCCGCGTTGCTATAAACGACCAAGCCCTCGACCAACACGTCGGACGCGCCGGCGCAATCCACCAGTTCGGCGGCGACCAATCCGCCGGTGCAACTTTCCGCCAACGCCAATTTTTGCCGCCGCGTCCGTAAAATTTGCAGAATGGTCGCGGCGAGCGTTTGCCCGTCTTCGGCGAAAATATACGGCGCGAGTTTCTCGCGTAAAACGCGCGCCGCCGCCGCGGTTTTCGCTTGCGCGGCGGACAAATTTTCCCCCGCCGCCAGCACCCGCACCGTAACGGTCAAACAATCAACCGTCGTGCCGATTTCGGCGGTCGGCGACAACGGCGCGGCGGCGCGAATAATTTCGCCGACCGCGCTTTCGCCGACGCCGCTCAAATGTAGCCGCTTCATAAACACCACGCTCGTCGCCGCCTGCCGCAAAAGCGGCGCGACGTAATCGGCGAACATCGCATACATTTCGCGCGGCACGCCGGGCATCGCGAACAGCCGCGTCCCGCGTCCCGACCAATCCACGCCCGGCGCGGTGCCGCAAGCGTTGGGGATTGCCAACGCGCCGTCCGGCAAAAACGCCTGCGCGTTGTTGCCGACGCTAATATTTTTGTGCAACGCGGCAAAACGCCGCTCGACCGCCTGCCATAATTCTTCGTGAAAAACCAATTCGACGCCGGCGAAATCGGCGATTGCCTGTCGCGTCAAGTCGTCGGGCGTCGGTCCCAATCCGCCGCTGATAAGAATGAAACGATACGCCGATAAATCGCGGAGCGCCGCGACGATGCTCTCGCGGTCGTCATCGGCGGTGCGAATGGTGGCGACTTGGTAGCCGAGCGCGGTAACTTCGCGGCACAAATACGCGGCGTTGGTGTCGAGGGTGTGTCCGAGCAACAGTTCGCGCCCGATGGACAAAATGGCGACGGCGTTGGATTGGGTCATAGCGGCATCCGATTTAGAATTAAAAGTTAAAAGTTAAAAGTTGAAAGTTGAAAGTTGAAAGTTGAGAAAGCGGATTTTTATTTCTACGAGGCGCGAAGCTCCGCCATCTTCTCAACTTTTAACTTTCAACTTTCAACTCTAATCTCTCGACCAACGTTTGCATATCCGGCGGCAACGGCGCGGAAAAGGTCAGATTTTCGCCGGTGAGCGGATGCGCGAACGCCAATTCCGCCGCGTGCAACGCCTGCCGCGTCATCAGCGGCGCGGCTTCGCCGGCTTTTTCGCCGCGCAAAGTCGCAAGCGTAATTTCACTTTCGCGCCCGTAAAGCGCGTCGCACAAAACCGGCGCGCCGACGGATTTTAAGTGCAGGCGGATTTGATGCGTGCGACCGGTTTTGAGGTCGCATTCGACCAACGCGACCTCGCCGCGCGTCGCGAGCGTCCGGTAAAAAGTCAGCGAGTATTTGCCGCCGCTACTTTCGCGCGGGACGAAGCGCAACCGTTGCCAGTCCGCCGCTTGCCGCATAATGTAGCCCTCGACTTTGCCGGCGGGCGGACGCGGCAGACCGCGCGTAATGGCGAGATATTTTTTGCGGACGGCGCGGGCGGCGAATTGCGCGGCCAACGCCTGATGCGCGGCGTCGGATTTGGCGGCGACGAGACAGCCGGTCGTGTCCCGATCCAACCGGTGGACGATGCCGGGGCGGAGTTCGCCGCCGATGCCGGAGAGGTCGCGGCAATGCCCGAGGAGCGCGTTGACCAACGTGCCGGTTTCGTGCCCCGGCGACGGATGCGCGACCAAACCGGCGGGCTTGTTGACGACAATGACGGTGGCGTCTTCGTAGAGAATGTCGAGCGGGAGGTCTTCCGGCGCGGCGGACATTTCTACCGGCCGCGGAATTTGCAGACCGACCGTTTCGCCGCCGCGCAATTTTTGTCCGGCTTTGGCGGCTTTGCCGTTGAGCGTCGCCAAACCGTCGGCGACGAGTTGTTGCAGAAAAGTGCGCGAAAAATCCGGCGCGACGCGCCCTAAAAATTTATCAAACCGCTCGCCGCCGGTTTCGACGACAAATTCGCGCGTCTCGTCAATCGTCGTTTGGTAGCGCATGGGTTTTATCTATTTCCCCCAAAGCGCGTCGATGGTCGCTTGGTCAACAAACCGCAACGCCGCCAACAAGACCCCGACCACACCCGCGACCAACGCCAATAATTGCGTCTGCCGCGCGAACATTCCTTTGATTTCTTGCCGCAAGGCATGCGTTTCTTGCCGCCCGTCTTTGATTTCTTGCCGCAGTTCCTGCCGCACCTCCTTGATTTCCTGCCGCAGTTCAACGCCTTGCGCGGCAATTTTGGTCTCAACTCGGTCAAAACGTTCTTCAACCGTTGCCGCAAACTTTTCGTGCTGTCGGCGCAACTCATTATCGCTCGCGCAGAGGTATTCCCCTTGCTGGCGCAGTTGTTGTTGCAAACCGTCCAACTTATCGTTAATGCGCCCGATTTCGGCATCAAAAGTCCGTTGCTCCACCGGATTGACGCGGCGAATAATCGGCGGAGTAATATCCGCCTCCGTGTATTCTTTTTCAATTGTTGGCGGCATCGTTAATCCTCCTGTCGGTTAAACCTTATCGGCACAATTTTTCGGCGGGCGAAATTTCACGCCGTCGCGGCGGACGGCTCGTCATCGACAGGTTCGATTTTGATGGAAAGGTCGCCGATAGTCGCCAAGCCCCGCAACAGCGCCGTGCCGGGTTTGCTCAATGACAAGACGCTAATCGCCGCCGCAACGACGA
The DNA here is from genome assembly GCA_025997475.1 of Planctomycetales bacterium. GTDB lineage: Bacteria > Planctomycetota > SZUA-567 > SZUA-567 > SZUA-567 > MS499-59. Next base: position 34,196 of record BNUQ01000011.1, on the reverse strand, counting down.
AACCGACGAACGCCCATTTACTCAGCCGCGCCAACCACACGTCCATCGCTAATTTCGGTTCAAGCGCGGACTTAAAATGCGCCGTCAAAAAGTCGCGCCATTCCGGCGAAAGATACACGCCGAGCGCCACGCCCGCCACACCGAGCGCGACGACGGCAAGCGCCAGACGGGCGAAACCGCGCGGCGCCATCACCGTCGGAAAAGTCGCCAGCAATTTGCCGACGGCGTAGAGCAAAATCAACGCGCCGACAACGACGCCGAGCCCGCCCAAGCCGCCGCGCACCGCCGGAAAAAATAACAAACCAAAACTCAAGACGATGCCGCCGGCGCAAACGACCGCGGTTTTAATTTTGGCGCGCGGCGGCGCGGGCGTTGCCATTACGTCGGACATAATTGTTTCCTTTCTTGAAGATGGGCGCGTTTTTTACAGTCGCACAAAATTTTCAGGGTGTTCGGAGAATTCTTGGCGTCCGGCGCGGACGATGGCTTTTTCTTCCGCCGTTAAATCGGTTTCAAGGACAAAGTCCGGCGGAGCGGCAAGTTCGGCAGTTGGAAAGACCTCGCTCCTCCAGCGTCTCCTTTGGATGGGTATGGCGAATTGTAATTATTTGGCAGGGCAAAAGCAAAAAGTTTAGAGTTAGAAGTTGAGAAGGTGGTTGCGCTTCGCGCCCCTTAAAAATAAAACTCCGCTTTCTTAACGCTCAACTTTCAACTCTCAACTCTCAACGCTAAACTATGTTCATTCCCACTCGCAACGCCTTGTTTTTCGGCGCCGCTCTGTTTGTTTGCACCGCGGCGGCGTGGTTTTTACCGGTCGCTCTCATCGGCGCGGCGGGCGTTTTTTTATTATTCGCGGTCTTGGCGCTCGTCGATTTTTACCGTTTGCGCGGCGGGAAAAATAATCTCACCGTTCAGCGCCGCGCGCCGGCAATCGCGCCGCGCGGCGTTGATTTTTCCGTCGAACTCCTTATCAAAAATCACGCGCCGCGAGCCGTGTCTCTGCGACTGCGCGACGTTCCGCCCGCGCTCGCCGCGCCGCCGTTAATTATCCGCGATTTAACGATTGCCGCCAAATCCGACGCGCGCCTGACTTACACCCTGAAAATAAGCCGTCGCGGCGAATATGCGTTCGGGGCGACGTGGTGGCGCGAGCGCGGATTTTTGTTTGCCGCGCAATGGTCAACGGCGGCGGCGGCGGAAACGACCGTCAAAATTTATCCCGAAGTAATCGCCGCCCACGACGAATTGGCGGCGGCGCGCGGCGCGGCGACCGCCGAAAAATTGCGCGCGCGCGACCGCGGCGCGGGAATGGAATTTTTGCATCTCGCCCCGTTTCGGCGCGGCGACGCCTTGCGCCATATCGACTGGCGCGCCAGCGCCCGCCGACAAAAACTAATGGCGCGCCGCCACCAAATCGAGCAACATCGCGAAGTGCTGATTTTGCTTGACAGCGGGCGGCTGATGGGCTTGGAAATCGGCGGCGGTAGCAAACTCGACTACGCGGTCAACAGCGCGTTGATGTTGGGCGTCGTCGCCGGTCGGCGCGGCGACCAATGCGGCTTGGGCGTGTTCGCCGATAAAGTCGTCGCCTATTTGCCGCCGCAAAGTCGTGGTCAACCCGCGTGGCTCGCCGGACAACTGTGCGCGCTCAAAGCCGAATTTCGTGAAACGGATTTTCGCCCGATTTTCGCCACACTCCAAGAACGCCAGAAAAAACGGGCGCTTATCGTCGTGTTGTCCGACCTCGCCGACGACCTCGCCAGCGCCAATTTTCGCGCGGCGCTGACGATTTTGGCGCGGCGGCATTTGGTCATTTTCGCGGCGTTGCGCTCGCCGCAGTTGCGGCAACGGCTCGACGCGCCCGCCGCCGATTGGCGAACTGCCGCCGAACAAGCCGTCATTTATCGCCTCGAACGCGACCGCGCCGCCACGTTGCAAACGCTGTCCCGCGGCGGCGTGGAAGTCATCGATGTCGTCCCGACCGAACTGACCGCGCCGCTCCTCAACCGCTATCTACAAGTAAGGGAAAGCGGACGGCTGTAAGAGAGAGAGTTAAGAGTTAAGAGATTAGAGTTTAGAGAGTGGAGTTTTATTTTTAATGACGCGCGAAGCGCAACCTTTGCTCAACTCTAAACTCTGAACTCTAAACTCTAATCTCTAAACTCTCAACTCTAAAATTTCAGGCAATCGTGAAAATGGAATGCCGGCTCGTCGCCGGTTGGCGGCAACTGTTGACGGTTTCGACGGCGGCAAAACGCGGTCCGCGATTTAACCAGCGCAAAAATTCCGCGAGCGGCGCGTCTTCGCCTTCCGCCCAGACCTCCACGCTATCGTCGGGATTGTTGCGCACCCAGCCGGTCAAGCCGAGACGTTGCGCCTCGGCTAACGCCGCATAGCGAAATCCGACGCCCTGCACGCGCCCGTAAATCTGCGCCGACAACGCGCTCTTCATACTTTTCCCTCTTCGCTATTCCCTTCTCCCGCTATTTCGACGTAAAGAATCGTCGCGCCCGCCACGCCGAGCGGCAATAATAAAAACGCCGTAAGCGGCACGGCGAATAAAATTAACGCTAACGAACCGAAGCCCGTGAGCACCGTCTTTCGCGCGCGGACGGCGGCGATTTTTTCGGCGTAAGTCCAATTGTGCCGCGAAAGCGGCGCGTCCAACAAGCCCAGTCCGGTGAAATAACCGTTCAGCAAAAACCACGCCGCGTGCCCGACGACCGGCACCAACAACAACGGCAAGGTCAACACCAGCCAGAAAATCTGCCGCGCCAACATCCGCGTCGCGCTTATCACGCTAATCCAAACCGAACGCGCGAACGCCACGTCCGCGACAGGCGCGCGTCCGGTCAAATGCGCTTCGCATTTTTCCGACAAGCCGTCAATAAACGGCGCGGCGACGATTTGCCCGACCGCCGCGAAAGTAAAATATCCGCCCACCGCCAAAACCGGCACTCCGACCAAATAGCGCAAAAATTTGCCCGCCGCGTTCAGATTTTCCGCCAACCACGCGCCGCAACCGCCCCAAAATTGCCAGTCGAAATGCCACCATTCATAGCGCGAGAGCAACCACAGCGCCGCCGCGAACAGCGCCGCGTAAAGAATGATATTCGCCACGAGCGGCGCGAGCGCCCAGCGCCACGCGTGCGGCGCCGCCAACAACAACCGCGCGCCGCGCCACGGCAAAAGACAACCGGAAAAGTAGTCGCGATAAAAATGCATCGGCAAGAGGTTAGGGAAAAGGGAGAGAGCAAAGTTGAAAGTTGGAAGTTAAAAGTTGAGAAAAAAGCGGAGTTTTATTTTTCAAGACGCGTGAAGCGCAACCACCTTCTCAACTTTTAACTTTTAACTTTTGCCGTCCTTGACAACTTTGGGCGGAATGATAAACTCCGCGCCCGTTCGGTCCGATACTACATACGCGGCGTTTTTGTTCGGACAACCGCTATAAATTGTGGTTTGCCGGCTAACGATAGAACTTATCCACGAATTAACACGAATTAAGAACAAGGGATTTCTCACCGAGCCACCGAGCCACCGAGGCACGGAGAGAGAAAAGAGAAAATAAAGCGTTAGTGGAACTCTGTGTCGCTGTGCCTCTGTGAGAAACAAAAAAAATAATTGGGCAAGCGCACTAACCGTCGCTTCGTTCGGTTTCGTGAAAATTCGTGGACTAATCCCTTATATTGACGATTACCTCACAATTAACTTTTTTTTATCGAAAAGGAGCGCCAAAATGGAAATGATGGAATTTTACGAAAAAGTCGAGCGGCACCCGGACTTGGCCGGCGAAAGCGTCAGTCACGGCACCACGCCGTCGGTGGTGGTGCGGCACAAAAGCGGGATTGCGACGTGTCTGCCGATTGCCGCGATTTTGCGGGCGAACTGGGAAATTGTCGAAGAGGTCTTGCTCGGCAAACGCGAGCCGGTGGTATTGCAACATATGACGCGCGTCGTCGGCTATTTCTCGCGCATCGACAACTGGAATAAGTCGAAAATCGGCGAACTCCACGACCGCGAACACGGCAATTACGCCCTGCCGGTTGCCGGTTAAATGATGGCTTACCGCCAAAAATCGGGGCTTGATTTCTTCCGGTTATGACGATAACGCCTTAATCCACGCGACGAAACCCCGCAATGCCTTCGGGCGGCGGGATTTTTTTTGCTCTGACAACTGATTGCCGGTAGTCCTGACGACCGGCATTAACCGGATTATTTCTTTGCGCCGACCGGCGGGTTTTTAGTGGTGCGGATGATGCCGCCGACTTTTTCGGACATAATTTTACCGGCGGAAAACATCACGACGTTGTGTTCTTCCAAATAGACCTTTTCGCCGGTTTTCGGGTTGCGGGCTTTACGGGCTTTGCGCCGGCGAACCTCAAACACGCCGAAATTCCGTAATTCCAACCGCTTCTCTTTGACCAACACCGCGACAATTTCGTCTAACGTCCGTTGCACGATTTCCTTGACCTGTTGCGCCGGCACCAAACCGTTCATTTCGTCGGTAATTTTCAAGGCAATTTCATTTTTAGTCATAATTTTACCCTTTCGTGAATTTTAGAATTTAGAGTTGCGCCGTGGAGTTATTTTTTAATAACGCGCGAAGCGCAACCTTTGCTCAACCCTAATCGCTGAACTCTAAACTCTATTAGACCTGTTCGATAACCAAGAGTGAGCAAATTTTCGTGTCTAATTTTTCGTGCCGCAAGGAAAAATGACGAAGCAATACCGAGAGTATTGCAAGGAATTTTGACGCGGCGGGACGAAAAATTAGCCGAAAATTTGCCGCGAATTGGTTGTCGAACAGGTCTATTGCTCGTCGCCGTCCACCCGCGCGTCTTGCAACGGCTGGCGCTTTACGCGCTCCATATCCAAATTATCAATGCCGGCGAACGCTTCGCCGAGCGCCGCCGCCGAGCGCCCTAATTCCACGTCTTTCAGATTAAAGCGCACAAACCGCTCGTCGCCCCACAGCAACGCGAAGCGCGTCGGAAACAAGCCGCCGTTCAGCGCGCGATAATTGTCGTATTCTTCGACGAAATACTCGCCGCCCGCCGGATTGAGGTAAGCGACGCGGAGAATGACTTTTTGCCGCGGGTCCAACGTTACGCGCAAATAATTGCTGTCGGGGCGATGGACTTGCTCCAACGTCAGCGATTTATTGTCGCGGCTACCCGTTCGCCATTCGTAATTCAGCAACGGGCGACTGCCGTGCAACAGGCGGTCGAGCATAATTTCCGGCGAGAAATTTAAGCCGCCCTGCGCCTGTTTCAGTTGTCCGACGGTGCCGACATACAGCGTGTGGTGGCGCGGCACGAAAAACGCGATGTTGTTGTCGCGCATCAATATATCGAACGCCTCGACGGTGCCGGCTAATTTGGAGGTCTTCAGCCGCAAGCGGTCGGGATAAACCGCCGCCATCTGGTCGATTTGCACGCCGAGCGAAAATTTATTGGCGCGGTCTTGAATTCGCATATCGCCTTTGGCGACGAGCGTTTCCACCGCCGCCCGCGCGTTGATTGCCGCCGCGAGCATTTCTTTGCCGTATTGGTCGGTAACCGGCGCAACCGCCGTCGCCGGCGCGTTCGGCGCGCGCAACGCCGGCGCGCAAGCGGTCAAGCCCGACGTGAGCGCGACCGCGCCGAGAACGAGGAGAGTAATCGCCCGACTACGCATAAATTTTCCCGAAAGTGATTTGCCAAAACGGCGGATTGTAAGTCGTTAAAGTTAAGGACGCAAGAGGGTTAGAGTTTAGAGTTTAGAGATGAGAGTTTAGAGTTGAGCCGTGGTTGCGCTTCGCGCATATTGAAAATAACTCCACTGCTAAACTCTCAACTCTCAACTCTTAACTCTCCTACACAAATACCACTGCGCCGCCGCCGCCGCCAAGAAGCAAAAGATATTCATCATCACCACGCTCGCGCCGGTCGGAGTGGCGCGGAGATACGAAATGATTACGCCGCTGAAAAAACAGAATTGCGCGATTAGCGCCGCGCCGACGGTTACGCTCAAAAACTTTTTGCCGAGCCGCATCGCCGTCAGCGCCGGAAAAATAATCAGCGCCGAAATCAGCATCGCCCCCATCATCCGCATCCCCAGCACAATCGTAATCGCGGTCAAAAAGGCAATCAACATATTGTAGGCGTTGACGCGCACGCCGGTCGCGCGGGCGAAGGTCTCGTCAAACGTGATGGCGAAAATTTTGTGGTAAAAAACGACGAACAGTCCCAGCACCGCGATTGATAGAACCGCGCTCAAATACATATCGCCGACGCTCGTCGTCAAAATACTGCCGAACAAATAATTGAAGACATCGACGTTCATACCGGTCGTCAGCGAAATCACGACGACGCCGGCGGCGAGCGAACTCGTCGAAATCAGCGCAATCGCCGCGTCGCCTTTGATTTGACTTCGGTCGTTCAGCCGCAACAGCAAAAACGCCGCGCCGACGACCACCGGAATCGCCACGAAGAGCGGCGCGACATTGAGCGCGGTCGCGACCGCCAGCGCGCCGAAACCGACGTGCGAGAGACCGTCGCCAATCATCGAATAGCGCTTTAACACCAACGACACGCCGAGCAACGACGCGCACAGCGACACGAGCGCGCCGACGACGACCGCCCGCACTAAAAACGGATACGAAAACATTTCGGTCAGCGTTTCAATCATTAACTCACGTTACGCGCCAAAAAAGAGAAGCCACAACACGAAAAGAACTTAACACGAATTAACACGAATTTTTTGTTTCTCACAGAGGCACAGAGTTCCACAGAGAGAAAATGAAATTATTTAACGCTTTATTTCTTCTCTTTTCTCTCTCCGTGCCTCTGTGGCTCGGTGAGAAATTTCTTTTGAAAATTAGTCATTTTCGCATTTTTCGGGTTGGTGTTCTAAAAACGCCCGACCGACCGCCGACCGCCAATAATCGGCAACGGTGCCGTAAAACAGCGGGCGGTTTTTGAGGTGTAAAATATGTTTGGCGCAGTCCATCGCCGCGGACAGGTCGTGCGACACCATAATTATCGTAACGCCCAATTCGGCGTTAATTTTTTTCAGCAGGCGGTGCATTTCGGCGGAAACGAGCGGGTCGAAGCCCGCCGCCGGCTCGTCTAAAATCAACAATTTTTGCGAGGCGGTGAGCGCGCGCGCCAACAACACCCGCCGCGCCTGCCCGCCGGAAAGTTCGCGAAAACAGCGGTCGCGCAAGTCGGCGATGCCGAGAACCGCTAAATTTTCCGCGGCGAGCCGTTTGTCCGCCCGCGAATAAAACGGCAAAAAGCCGCGATGCCCCAACCGACCGGAAAGGACAACTTCAAAAACGCCCGCCGGAAAATCGGCGCGCGGGGCGGCGTCCTGCGCCAAATAACCGACCTCGCGAAAAGTTACGCCGTCGTAGCGCACCGTTCCGGGTTGCGGCGGCAACAGTTGCAAAATGCCTTTGACGAGAGTGCTTTTGCCCGAACCGTTTTCGCCGACGACGCACAAGTAATCGCCGGCTTCGACCGTCAGATTAACGTTGTGCAACACGGCGCGTCCGCCGTAGCCGAAACAAGCGCCGGTGATTTGCAAAATGGGCATCGGGAGTTTAGAGTTGAAAGTTAAAAGTTAAGCGTTGAAAGTTGCAACGGCGGTTATCTCAACTTTCAACTCTTAACTTTCAACTTTGACAAAAAAAGCCCGGTCTCACGGAATTTTCCGCAAAAACCGGGCGTGAATTTTTGGCTCCTCCGGCAGGACTCGAACCTGCGACAGGCGGATTAACAGTCCGCTACTCTACCAACTGAGCTACAGAGGAACGCGCGTAAAAGTCAAACGTTGCGTATTGTAACGACGGGAAATTTATTGCAAGTATGGAATTGCGCCGGTTTTTACCCGCCGTAGAATCCGGCGAAAAATCAGACCTGTTAACGCGCGGGGCAATTGAGTAGCGCGACGCCGAAATGGTTAATGGTGAATTTTTAATTTTTAATTGCTCTTACCGGAGGTCCCAATGCTCGCCGCCAAACTCGAAAAAATCGCGCGGAGCCGCGAAAAATTATCCGCCCTCACCGGCGGCTTGCCGGAAATCGGCGTCATCGCCGGCACCGGTTTAGGCGACCTCGCCGCCGACCTGCAAATCGCCGGTCGCGCCGCTTACGCGGAAATCGGCTTTCCGGTTTCGACCGTCAGCAGTCACGCCGGCGAACTCGTTTGGGGCGAATGGCGCGGGCGGCGCGTGTTCGTTTTGCGCGGACGTTTTCACTTATACGAGGGCTACGCGCCGGACGCCATCGCGATGCCCATTCGCGCGCTGGCGCAAGCCGGAATGAAAAAACTTATCATCACCAACGCCGCCGGCGGATTGGATTTGTCCTACAACATCGGCGACGTGATGCTCATTCGCGACCACATCAACGCCACCGGCAAAAGCCCGCTCACCGGCGAACACCACGACAGTTGGGGCGAGCGCTTCCCCGATATGGCGCGGGTCTGGGACGCGGACGCGCATTTGCAAAATTACGCGGCGGCAAAAAAAATTCCGCTTCATTGCGGCGTGTATATCGGCACGCACGGACCGGAACTCGACACGCCCGCCGAATCGCGAATGTATAAAATGCTCGGCGCGCAAGCCGTCGGGATGTCCACGGTGATGGAAGCCATCGCGGCGGCGCAGGCGGGCGTGAAAATCGTCGGTTTGTCGGCAATCACCAACATCAACAATCCCGACGCGCAAGCGGTAACCTCGCTCGCGGAAATCATCGCCGGCGCGGAAAAAGCGTCCGGCATTATGCGGGAGTTGATTGGCGAGTTGGTGGCGGGGGGGTGAAACGCGGTTATGGAAAATTGGTTTAATTAGAAATACGTCGGTTGCCGCGCATCGACAACATACGTCAACCCACCGCAACGCGAGCGAGTTGTCGCAATGGGGGCGAGTTGTGTTATTGATTTGATAAACCATTCCGCTAAACGCGCCATAGGCGCAACATACGACAACCCACCGCAACGCGAGCGGGTTGTCGCAATGGGGGCGAGTTGTGTTATTGATTTGATAAATTATTCCGCTAAACGCGCCGTAGGCGCAACATACGTCAGCCCACCGCAACGCGAGCGAGTTATCGCAATGGGGGCGAGTTGTGTTATTTATTTGATAAACCATTCCGCTAAACGCGCCGTAGGCGCAACATACGTCAGCCCACCGCAACGCGAGCGGGTTGTCGCAATGGGGCGAGTTGTGTTATTTATTTGATAAACCATTCCGCTAAACGCGCCGTAGGCGCAACATACGTCAGCCCACCGCAACGCGGTGGGGCGCAGTGCATAAATAATGTTTACGCCCTGCAAGGGCAACATAAAGGAGAAAATTAAATGACGCAATCATTGGCCAAATTGTGCGTGCATATTATTTTTCATATCAAAAACGATGCCGCGCCCATCCGCGCGGAAGAACACGAAGAATTATGCGCCTACATCGGAGGCGTTATCGAAAACTACAAATCCGTGCCGATAAAAATTAACGGCACGGAAAATCATCTGCACGTTTTGTCAACCATGTCGAAAAATATAGCGCTCGCCGATTTCGTTGAACAAATAAAGAAAAACAGTAGCCGGTGGTTGAAAACTAAAAACGAATGTTATCGGGATTTCAGTTGGCAAGGAGGATATGCCGGTTACTCGGTAAGCGAATCGCAGATTGCGACCGTAAAAAATTACATCGCACGCCAGCAAGAGCATCATAAAAAAATTTCGTTCCACGAAGAATATGTGCAGTTTTTGCAGAAACACGGCATTAACTTCGATGAACAATTTTTGTGGAAATAATCGCTCCCGCATCGCATTTATGTTGCCCTTGCAGGGCGTTGTATTGGGGGCGCACTGCGCCCCACCGCGTTGCGATAGCGTTAGAAAATCACCGACTTTAGCCGAATATCATACTTTGGGCTAAAGCCCATTCTTTTTTTGCCCGCTAACCACGCCTTAAAAGGCGTGGCAATTGAATGGCGCAACCATACAATCCAACTCATTGTAGAACCAAAAACAGGAGGGAGAAAATGGGACACGTCTATGCGGAAATCGCGTTGTCGAATTATGCGGACGACATTGCCGTCAAAGAAGGGCGGCTTGACGAGCGAGAAGCGCGGCGGACTATCGTCAATTCATTAGTCGATTCCGGCGCGACGATGCTCACGATTACGTCCTCGGTGCAAAAGCAATTGGGCTTGCGAAAAATCGGCGAAGAGGTCTTTATTCTTGCCGACCAACGCGAAATTACCTGCGATATTGTCGGACCGGTCGAAGTGCGTTTTGCGGGGAGATTTTCGCTTTGCGACGCCGTCGTAATGCCCCACGCCAACGAAGTTTTGCTCGGCGCGATTCCGATGGAAGAAATGAACCTCGTCATTTACCCCGACGAAGGACGCCTCGACGTGAACCCCAAACGCCGCGTCGCGCGAATAGGGTTGCGGTGATTTTGATCCGCCGCGAAGCGGCAATATACGTCAGCCCACCGCAACGCGGTGGGGCATAATTTCCCACCGATAACGCGCCCTGCAAGGGCAATATAAACCGCATAAATTACGATGAAATTTGATTTTATGTTGCCCTTGCAGGGCGTTGTATTGGGGCGCACTACGCCCCACCGCGTTGCGGTGGTGCGTCCCACCGCGTTGCGGTGGGCTGACGTATGTTGCGCCTACGGCGCGTTTAGCGGAATAGTTTATCAAATACCGCCCCATTGCACCGCGGTGGGTAAAATGGGAAAACCGACAACGCCCTGCAAGGGCAATATAAACCGCATAAATTACGATGGAATTTGATTTTATGTTGCCCTTGCAGGGCGTTGTATTGGGGCGAACTACGCCCAACCGTGTTGCGGTGGGCTGACGTATGTTGCGCCTACGGCGCGTTTAGCGGAATAGTTTATCAAATCAATAACACAACCCGCCCCATTGCGACAACCCGCTCGCGTTGCGGTGGGCTGATATATTCTGCCGCTTCGCGGCGACCCGCGATGCGGAATAACAAAAAAAACGGACGTGCGTTGCCGCGCGTCCGTTTTTTGATTTTGTTTAGGAAAGAGGCAAGGGAAAGTTTGGCAAAAATGAATCTTTTTCCTTTTAACTTTTTACCTTAACGCTTTTCCCTTTTACCTCTTCCCTTTAATTAGAACGTGTAACCGGTGCGGAGCAGAATCACGTCGGCGTTGCGGGTGTATTCGTTACCGCCGTTGCCCGTAACCGTGTAGGGCGCCCATTCGTGATAGTATTGCGCTTGGACATACAGACCGTTGCCGAACGCATACCGCGCACCGGCACTCGCCCGATAGAGTTGGCTGAACAAGTCGCCGTTCGCGCCGGCGCCATAAAGTTTCGCGTTCGCCACATCAAAACCGAGACCCAATTTCAACTTTTCCGTAACGCTGTAATCACCGGTGAACGAGAGCGAATAGGCATAGGAATTATCGCGATAGCCACCATTAACGGGCTGAATACCGTCATACAACGGCGCAATATCATCGAGAGGCGTACCCGGATTCCACGTTACCACGCCTTCCGCCGCCAACGTCAATTTATCGTTGACTTTGTAAGCCGCCGCCAAATCAAACGACGGGCTGTAACTATTCCGTCCCGCTATATCATTACCATCATTCCCCAAACCTAAGGGATACGCATTATCAAACGTGCCTTGATAGCCGGCTTCCAAGTGCAAGCCCTCAATGAAACACGGGTTGTAAGCCAACGAAATCGCGTGGTTAATGAAACCGATGTTGCGGATTTCGTTACGTTGATTAAAGCCCGCGTTGTTACCAAACGTATTGTTTTCAAACGTATTGTTTTTATCGTGATGACTATACCAAGAATCATCAGCGAAAACGCCGCCTTTAACGAACAACTGGTCTTCAATCAGCGCGTATTTCGCGAAAACGCCAATCGTCGTCAAGTCGGTGTTCGTGCCTTTGAACAACGTGTTCAAATCACCGGCGGCTTTGTCGTTATCGCTCGCTTTGGTGAAAGCATCGCTAATCAAGGCGCGGTCGGTGCTACCCCAATCATAACCACCGACATCGGAGTTATTGTTCATTCCGAACGGCGTTCCCGTCAAACCGACCGTCAAGGTCAGCGGCACGCCACCGACATTACGCCATTCCCAATAAGCGTTATCCAAAATTTTGCCATTACCAACGCCGCCGCCACCTTCGGTGCGCAGAACGATATGCGCCGAGGTGTCGCACGACAAGTCAATCGCGAAATCCAACGCCGCTTTTTCAATCGCCCAACCCGCGCCTTGCGTGCGAACCCAATTGGAGTCAGGCGCGGTGTTGTTGCGGTTACGCGAAGCCCAACCCGTGGTATAACGGACGCGGAAATCACCGCCGATGCGGATGGTCGCGTTACCGTTGGCGCTCCGTAAGCCCTCCGGTTCGCCGCCCGCTTGCCCACGCAACGCCTGCGACTGCGCGTAGTCGGCTTTCACCGCCGCCATCTCCGCTTTCATCGCTTCCAATTGCGACTTCATCGCCGACAAATCATCATCGCCGGCAAACACACTCCCTGCCATCACCGCGGCGGCGACACACGCCGCCTTAATGCTACGTCCCACTTTCATACCCATTCTCCTTTCCCAAAAAAAGAAAACCCCAAAGCAATACTTGCTAATCAGTAGTTAGAACAAAACGAAAAGTTGTTTTAAGAAAAAGTTGAAAGTTGAATATTTAGAAAAACCGTTCTACCGACATTCCGTCCCTACGGGACGACGCTAATAGCCGGACAGGTTCTTAACTTTCAACTTTTAACTTTAATCACGAAACGCCAAACAGCGAAAGCACAAACGAACGGTCGATAAATTTTAGCACCACCGCAAAAAACGCCAACGCCGCGATAATCAAACCCAAAAGTTGCGTCTGCCGCGCGAATAAACCTTTAACTTCGTTTTTAAGGTCGTTGATGTCGCCTTTCAGTTCGGTGCGAATTCCGGCAATATCGGTTTTTAGTTCAGTGCGAAGTTCGGCAACATCGGCTTTTAGTTCAGTGCGAAGTCCGGCAATATCGGTTTTCAGTTCGGCGCGAAGTTCGGCAATATCGCCTTTTAGTTCGGCACGAAGCGATTTATGGTCGTCGCGAAGTCCGGCAATATCGGTTTTCAGTTCGGCGCGAAGTTCGGTAAATTTTCCGTCCATCTCGGTGCAAAGCGATTTAATCTCGGTGCGAAGCGATTTAATGTCTTCTTTGGTTTCGGTGCGAAGCGCGGTAACTTCGTGGCGCAAGTCGCCGACCGAGTTTTCCACCGCCGTTAATCGCAACTCAACCCCGTGCATCGCCGCGTTAAAAATTTCGCGGTCTAACGGCTCAATGTCGCGCGTGAACATCTTGCGAAACATCGCCTCGTCTATCGTTGGCGGTTCAGCCGTCGTCGTCATGGCACCCCCTCCACCGGAAACCCCAACCGCCAAAACCGCGCTACGTTTCACAACGAATTTTGGGATGATAGTTACGCTATCGGCTGACGCAAGAGTTTTTCTGAATTATTTTTTGCGGCGGGGGAATTATTTTCGCGGGCGGGGAAACAGCCCCAGAAGCGGTAACCGCTGACGGTTTGCTCAAATTCGGCAAGGGCTTGCTGGACGGCGAAAGCGGCGAGCGCGCCGCGGAAAATCAGCCATACGCCGCAATAACCGGCGTCGCCGTCGAAATCGGGAAACACGAAAAAATCGCGGCATTCGAGTTGACGACGGGCAAAAATCGCGGGCAATTCGTTTTGCCGTCCGGCGCGGACACGACCGCCGACCGCGCAGAAATCGCCGCCGCTCGCCGGTTGTTCCGCGAATTGTAACGCCCGCCATTCACCGGAAATTTCATCGACCAACCGCTTCACGATAAACACATCGCCCCGCCACAACGTCAACGCCGTCGCCGCCAATTGCGGTTCGTCGGCACGGTTAAACGGGGCGGTAAGAAGAGGCATTTTGTTTAGAGTTTAGAGGTTAGAACTCACGGTTACGCACGCCAAAAAATCGCAACCGGCTTGATAAAAGTAAAAATCCTTAAAAAACGCCGTAGGCGTTTAATTTGGATAACCCCGACCAAGCGACACGCGCTATCGTCGCGCCGGTCGGGGATAAAGCCGCCCAACAAAAATAAGAACCCCGAGAGGGGTTCAACCCCTTGCGGGGTTGGTTGATACGGGGGCGTTTTTCCCCGAGTTGCGCGGCGGATAGAACCTCGCCGCTTCACTCGGGGTTATTCACATTAAGCCCCTGGCGGGGCTTTTAGCGGAGTTGATGATGATAAATTCGCGTAATTATGAGTTTATAATTTAGAGTTCAGCGCCGAGCGCGGCTCAATCAATACTCCGCATTTCTTTGCCGTCATAGCCGCGAAGTTGTCCGTCCGGCGATAATTCGACCATTCCCCATTTTTCCCGCGCCGTTCCCGCCGCGCCCGTCTGACAATCAACCGTGTAAAAGAATGGTTGCCCGCGAAGCGGTTTCGCCGTCGAGCGCGCCAAAAAAACGAGCGCGTTTTTATCCGGCGGCGGGACCGAGCGCCAATGTTTCGCCGATAATCCTTGTCCGAAAAAAAACGCGTGGTCGCCAAAACGCAACGTCGCGAAAAAAACGCGGCTGTTGACCGTCGTAAAGGTCAGGCGCGTTTGCGCGTCGAGTTGCAAAACATCGCGCTTTTTCAGCCGGATAATTTCTTGCGCCGGTAAGCGCCGCAAACAAATCGGGTCGATTTCCACGTCCGGCGCGACGATAAGCCGCGCGATTTCCCGATAACCCAACTCCGCGCTAAACCGTAAAATTTCGTTCCAATGGCGCTCCGCCGCAAGCAACACGACATTCAGGCGGCGGCGGTCGTCCACCCAAAAGACCTTTTCCGTTTGCGCCGCCGGCAACATAAAAATTCGCGGACCGGTTGCGCCCGTTGCGCCGAAAACGCTGTATCCGCCGACGATAAGAATTGCAACCGCGACCAAAATTAGCGGGAGGCGAGTGAATAGTGAGCGGCGGGTAGTAACCGCGTCGCTATTCACTGCCGACTGCCAACCGACCGCCGCCACGGCGAACACGCCGTAATACAAAAATAGCGTCCACGCCGGCGGCGCGAACGCCGTGAACCAACCCGCCGGCAACGCCGCCGACCAATCGGCGATTTTCAGCAACAACGCCACCGGCGCCGCGCAAACCTCGTTCAACCACGGCGCGGCAAGCAGTAGCGGCGTCGGCAATAAAAACAGCGGCGCCGCGCCGATTAACGCCACCGTCAACAACGGCACCGCGACTAAATTCACCGCCAAACTCACCGGCGACGCCAAGTTGAAATAATACGCCAGCAACGGCGCGGTGCCGAGCGTCGCCGCAATGCACATCAACCATCCTTGCCCCAATCGCGTCCGCAAATTTTCCGCCAACCACCGCCGGCGCGACGGGCGGTCAAGCGCGTCCGCCGCGGCGAAAGCGCGGGACGACTTCGGCGCATATTTTGCGGCGACTTGCGGCGCGGCGTAAATAAACAGCACCGCCAAATAACTGAACTGCCAGCCGACGGCGAACAACTGTTCGGGGTTCGCGCCCAAAATAAAAAACAGCGAAAGACCGAGCGAATTGAGGAAATTACCGCGCCGCGTCAGCGCCACGCCGCCGCAATAAACCGTCGCAATCACGCCCGCGCGCAACGCCGGCGGACTGCCGCCGGACAGCGTCAAATACCCTAAAATAAACAGCAAAACTAAAAGCGCCCGCCGCCGCCGGTCGCCGCCGATTAACGCCGCCCCGCCCCACGCCAGCGCCGCCACCAAGCCGACGTGCAAGCCGGAAATCGCGAGCAAATGCCCCAATCCCGACAAGCGAAAATCCGCCGTAACCTCGTCGTTCAACCCCTCGTCCCAGCCCAAAATTAACGCCGCGAGTAGCGCCCCGCGCTGGTCGGGCAAGAGTTGCGTCAGGCGAATAATGCCGCGCCGCCGCCAATCGTCGAGCGTGTTTTTAACGGTCGCCCAGCGGTCGGTCGCCGGCGGCGGGGAAACGACATACGCGCCGACCACGCGCGCGCCGCCGCCCAAATTTTCCTGCCCCAAAAATTCGGCGTAATTAAACGCGCGGGGAAACGCCGGTAGCGCCGGCGGGAAAATTTTTATTTTCGCGGTCAGCGTCGCCCCGACGGGTAAGTCCCACAAACCCGCGCCGAAAATTTTTAGGCGGCACTTCACGAAATTTTCGCCGTTAAATTCGCGAATTTCGGCGGCGGCGGACCAGCGTCCGGCGAGAGCGCTTTGGAGCGATTGCTCCGGCGTGGCGAGAATTTTCACCTGCGCGGGCGCGGTCTGTCCGGCGTGCGCGGCGACCCATTCGCGGCTGACCGTCAACGCGGCAAGCGAATTGCCCTCGCGCCAAAAGCCGCCGCTCCACGCCAGCGCCAACAACGCGGCGAAAAAATAGCCGCGATGAATTTTCGTCAGCGGCGTAGTCCGGCGCCAGACGCTCGCGACGGGCGCCGAACGCCGCCGGATTGCCAAACCCAAAAAAAACGCGGCAAGAACAACGCCGCCAAGCCACGCCTTGGCGAGCCACGCCTCGGCAAGCCCCGCGCCGCCGCCGAATTTCGCCGCGACAATCCCCGCCGCGAACGCCAAGCCCAAATAAAAGAAAGGGGAATGGAACATTGCTTTTAGAGTTTAGAGTTTAGAGTTCAGAGTTCAGAGTTCAGAGTTAAAAGTTGAAAGTTGAAAGCGCCGAAGTGGGGTAGGCGGTTGAAAAAAGAAAAGGGCTTTAGCCCAAATTCTTTTATTCGGCTAAAGCCGGTGTTTTTTATTCACCTTTTACCCCACGCTAAAGCGTGGGGCTATTAACCGCGCGAAAAATAAGAACCGATTAAGAAATTTAAGAGGATTAAGGATTTTAAGGAATGCAAAAAAAAAACGGCTTTCAACTTTCAACTTTTAACTTTCAACTCTAAACTTTGATTTTTCGCCGCCGCAAAAAAATGCAAGAAAAGCGCGGATTCGCGCCCGTTCGTTCTTTGCCGCCGCCGCCGCCGCGCCTATATTCTGCCGAAGTTTTTATTCGGGCAAAAATCCCTCTTTTGGAAAAGGAGCAAGTTATGGTCAACTACAAGGACTTAGGTTTGGTGAACACCAAGGCGATGTTCGCGAAGGCAATCACCGGCGGGTTCGCGGTGCCGGCGTATAACTTCAACAACATGGAACAACTGCAAGCCATCGTGATGGCGTGCGCCGAAACGCAATCGCCGGTCATTTTGCAGGTCTCCGCCGGCGCGCGCAAATACGCCAACGCCACCATCCTGCGCTACCTCGGGCAAGCCGCCGTCGAATACGCCAAAGAACTGACCGGCGGCAAAGGTCTGCCGATCACCCTCCACCTCGACCACGGTCCCGATTTCGACACCTGTAAATCCTGCGTCGAATACGGCTTCTCGTCGGTGATGATTGACGGCTCGCACCACCCGTATGAGAAAAATATCGAAGAAACGAAAAAAGTCGTCGAATACGCCCACAAATACAACGTAACCGTCGAAGGCGAACTCGGCGTGCTCGCGGGCGTCGAAGACGACGTCAAAGCCGAAACCCACACCTACACCCAGCCGGAAGAAGTCGTGGATTTCGTCGGCAAAACCGGCGTGGATTCGCTCGCGATTTCCATCGGCACGTCGCACGGCGCGTTCAAATTCAAACCCGGACAAACGCCGAAAATCCGCCTCGACATTTTAGACGAGATTGTCAAAAAATTGCCCGGCTTCCCGATTGTGTTGCACGGGTCGAGTTCGGTGCCGCAGGAATACGTGAAAATCATCAACGAAAACGGCGGCAAATTGCAAGACGCCATCGGCATCGGCGAAGACCAATTGCGCCTCGCGGCGAAGAGCGCGGTCTGCAAAATCAACATCGACAGCGACGGGCGGTTGGCGATGACGGCGGCAATCCGCAAATACTTCAACGACCACCCCGACCACTTCGACCCGCGGCAATATCTGACGCCGGCGCGCGAAGAATTGAAAAAGATGTACGCGCGCAAAAACCGCGAAGTGCTCGGTAGCGACGGACACGCGCCGGAAATTTTGGCGGCGGAAGGGAAATAGTTTGGGGCTGACGCGGAAAAGTTGACGCCAAAAAAGAGCCGGTCATTGGCGACCGGCTCTTTTTTATTTTTCACGGCGGCACGGAGGCCACAACACCGCTTGAAAATGCTCTATTCAATTGCCACGCGCTTTAGCGCGTGGTTAGCGATAGAAAATGACCGGCTTTAGCCGAAGAGTTTGTTTGGGAACCCAAGCCCTTTCTTTTTTGACCGCCGACCACGCCTTAAAAGGCGTGGCAAGCCGTGAAAAAAATCGCTTTTAGTCGGTCGGGACACAGGTCTATTCTTTGGCGGCAATTTTCCGGCGCAATTCCGCCAATGAAACGCGAACTCCATCGTCGTCGGCTTGCGCGCGGTCATAAGCCGCCACGTCGTCAAAATCTTCGAGCAACGTCGCCCAAAATTCACTCGCGCTTTTCGTGAATTCAATTTTATGCATCGGCATCCCTTTCACCGGTCATAAGCGGCGGCGGGGTTGACGGCGGCACTTTTTTCCAAGTCGGCTTGGGCTTCCAACGCCGGAAACATATATTCGGGATAATCGGTGTTCGACGCGGCGCGGCGGACTTCTTCGGCGGGCAACGTCGCGCCGTTGGCGTCTTTACCGGCGTCTTTTTTGTGGGTTTGCAGAAGATTCATCAGCGCGTCGTTGTATTGCACGGCGTAACCGCGATATTCTCGGCTAACGTCGGCGGCGACGAAATCGCGCGTCAGATATTCGTAACCGGCGTTATGGGCGCGGAGCGGTCCGACCGCCTGCCGGTAACTCGGCACGACCCACACGTTGTCGCCGTCTTTCACCCGATAAAAACGGTAGTCGCCGCGATTAAACGCCGCCGCCGCGTCGGCGTCGGGATGACCAAGCGCCGTCGGTGCGGATGCCGCGGTTGCCGGCGCGGACGCGGGCGGCGTTTTCGTCGCGGTGCCGCCGAAGGGATTTTGCGCCGGCGCCCGGTCGGCGGTAGCCGCCCGGCGGTCGGCCGGTTTATCGGCGCAAGCCGTCAGAACGAGCGCGCTTAAAAATAGCCAGAGAATTTTCATCGGCGTTTCCTTGTGAACAATGGCGGAGAAAAACGGTAATCGCGATCATTAGAAGTAAAAACGGCACCGAATAAATAGCGGGCAATTAACAATTAAAAATTAACCGTGCACAATTCACCGCCGTGGAGTTTGATTTTTAGATTAGCGAAGCGAAAATTTGCCGTCGGCGCCTTTCCTCAATTGTTAATTTTTTAACGGTGAATTGTTAATCGGGCAATATGCGACGACGCGCTCTCACCCTCATCTTGCTCTCTCTGCTCGCGGCGGCGTGGCTAACGGCGACGTGGCGACCGGAATTGACCGCGCGCGTTAAATTGGCGATAGTGGAATTTTGGCAGGCGAACTTGCCGACCGCCGCCGCGCCGGAGACCATCGACCCCGACGCGCAAATTCGTTTATTAAATCAGCGCCTCGCGCAAAAAGACGCGGAAATTTTCGCGCTCGAACAGACCCTCGCCGAGTTTGAGCATTTCCGGCGCTTGCTCCCGAATGTGCAAATGGTCGCCGCGCAGGTGCTTGAGCGCAGTTTTTTCGCGGACGAAGTTACGCTGGACGCCGGCAAGCGCGACGGCGTGCGCGCGGGCGACGCGGCGGCGCAAGGCGCGGTTTTGGCGGGCGTCGTCGGATTGGCGGGCGAGACGGCGAGCGCGGTTTTATTGACTTCGCACCCCGGTTGCGTCGTGCCGGCGCGCGCCGGCAACAGCCGCGAAATTTGTATGGTGCGCGGCGCGGGCAACGAGCGGGCGACGGTGATTTTTTATTCGGGACAAACCGCCGTCGCGCCGGGCGAGAAAATTTTTACCTCCGGCTTGCTCGGCAAACTGCCCGCCGGACTGCTCATCGGCACGGTCGAAAATTTTCCGCTCCGCGGCAAAGAGCCAGGCACGATGGAAGCCCGCGTGAAACTCGACGCCAATTTCGCCGCCTTGGAATATCTGGTGGTGGTGGCGCAAAACACAATTAAAAATTAACAATTCACAATTAACAATTGTGAATTTTGATTTTTAAGATTCACGAAGCAAAAGATTGTATAGTTGTTCGACTTTGAAAATAGACCTGTTCTAAACCTACGAGTGAGCAAATGTTCGTGTCTAATTTTTCGTGCCGCAAGGAAAAATGACGAAGCAATACCGAGAGTATTGCAAGGAATTTTGACGCGGCGGAACGGAAAATTAGCCGAAAATTTGCCGCGAATTGGTTGTCGAACAGGTCTAATGAACAGCGTCGGGTTATTCGCGGGCATTAATCGCTTGCATTTGTCCGCTGTTCATTATCCAATTGTGTTCAGTTTTTAAGTCAACCTACGATAATCTACCTTCAATTGTTAATTTTTAATTGTTAATTGTTAATTCAAAATGCCCCGTTTCCTCTCACTCCTCCTCTTTCTTGCCCTCGCCGTCGCGCCGTTTGCCGGCGAGGACGAGACCGAATCGCGCAACCAAATTTACGAGCAAATCAAAGGGCTGAACAATCCCTTTCTGCTTCGCCAGAAATTCGTCAACGAATTGACCCGCCGCGCCGAGGGTAAAGAGCGCAACGTCGTCCTCTCGCAACTGCTGTTCGGTTTGTCGTTGGAAAATTTGCAAATCACCGAAGGCATCGTCGAGACCTATTCGCGCCTCAACGACCCGTCGGCGATTCCGCTGTTGCACCAGATTGCCCTCTACAATCCCAACCTCGACGCGCGCGCCGGCGTCATCACGCACTTGCCGCCGTTTTATGTCCGCGACCGGCAGGCGCGGTTGGAAATCATCGAATTTTACGAGGCGGGCGAAGAATTTTTACCCGACCGCTTGCTGACGTATTTGCGCGAACCGCCGCTCGACAACGGGCGCTTCAACCACGTGCGCGACAAATTGCGGCAGGATATCGAGATGATTCTCACGCAACAATTGGAACCGGTCGAAGCGGTGATGCAGTATCTCGAAACGTCGCACCAAAACGACGCCCGCGCCCAATTGAAACGTTTTCTCGGCGTGGACTTGGGGACGAACAAAGGCAAGTGGATGGAATTTTGGCGCGGACGCGGCGCGACTTTTGTGTCGCCGGCGCAAGCCGAAATTTTTGACACGCAAACGACCGCCGCGCAAATGCTGGCGTTGCTCGGCGCGGAAGGCACGCCGGCCATCTGCGATAAAATCCGCTGGATTTGCGCCACGCCGTTTGCGATTATCCGCGCCGCCGCCGTTAAAATGCTCGAAGAAATGCTGATTGTCGCCTACCGCGAAGCGTTCGCGCACCGCGCGGCGCTGGCGCGGGGCGGCGCCGACCAGCCGGAGGAAATCTGGCGCGAGCGGCGGCTCGACGCGGCGGCGCGCCTGCGCGAATTGACGTTTGAATTGGCGGGCAAATACCTTGTCGCCGACGGCTCGTTGTTCGGCTGTTTGTTGATTGACTGCCTCGGCGAAACCCGCGAAACGGCGGCGATGAAATTTTTGCGCGAAGTGTTGCGAAGCGGCAGAATTTCGTTCGAGACCACGTTGCATCTCGCGGCGGCGTTCGGCAAAATCGGCGACGACGATGCGGTGAAATTGCTGACGCTGATGGCGGAATATCAAGGCATCGCCGCGCAACGCGACGAGCAAGTCCGCGAATATCTGCGGGTGCGCGCCGCGATTAAAGCGCTGACCGGCGCGACCGGCGAATTTATCGGCGACCGCTGGGTCGTTCGCCACCCGGAAGCGGCGACGGCGGCGACGGAATTTTTATTTGAGTTGTTGGCGGACGGTCGCGGCATCGTGGGCGCGCCGGATTACGGACAAAAACAAACGGTGCGCGCGGTAACCCGCTCCCTGCTCGGCGAGGCGTGGCGCACCGACGAGCGCGACTACCGCCCCGAAAAATGGCGAGAGATTTATGAGCGGCTGAGCGGCGGAGAAATTAAAAATTAAAAACTCAGGTTACGCGATTAATTGTTTTGATAATTTATTCCGCTAATCGCGCTGAAAGCGCGAAACATATCAGCCTATGGTAAGCGGCGACGCGCTATCAGCCGCGCCACCATAGGTAAAGATGGCGCGAAGCGCCATCCGAAATTGGACGGTTCGCCGCGCTTTGGCGAACCGCTTTCGCCGCCAATGGCGGCGAGATGCCGCCTAACGGCGGGACTGTCGGATGGTTCGCTCCGCGAACCGCTACCTATGGTGGCGGCGCCAAGAGCGTGCGCCTTACCATAGGCTGATATATTTCGCCCCGTTGGGGCGGCTGGCGGAGTTTTTTCAAATTCTTCGTTGCAACAGCGCCAACGAAGACCGCGTAACATGAATTCTTAATTTTTAATTGCTTACAGCGTCAGCGGGCGTCCGACATCGGCGTTGAGGCGCGCGAGGTTGTCGTCCATCGTGAGGAAATCCGCCATAATCACCGTCAGACCGCCGTCGGCGGGGTAGGTGGCGGCGATGTCGCACCAGAGCGAAATTTCTTCGGGCGAGTCCGGTATCGCCATTTGCGCCAACAATAAATCGCCGACCTTGAATTTCACCGGCGACGCCGTGCGGAAAGACGCGGCGTCGAGCGTCAAATTGGTCGCCGTCGCCGGAATTTCCGCCAGCGCTTTTTGGTGCAAGTCGGCGAACGGCACACACGGCTGGGCGATAAATTCCTTCGGTATCACGCCGAGCAACGCGGGCAAGTCGGTGGTAATCGCGTTCGCCGCGCGCAAATTTTTTATCGTCAACGGATGCGGCAACGTCAAAAAAAGAATGCCGGAATTTTTCCGGTCCAACCGCGCCAACGTCGTTTTCACCGCGTAGTGGTCCGCTTCGACATTCAGCACCAACGACAGTTTGCTCCCGACGGTAAATTCGCGGCGCGTGTCGCGCGGCGTCATCACGACCAATTCCTGCTCGCCGGCGGCGACGATTTTAACCGTCAACCGCTCGCTGTCGTCCGCCAACCACACGCCGTCGCCGGAACGAAGTAGCGGCGCGTTCACATCGCGCGGCAGAGGAATGACGCCGCCGCGCGCCGAAGGGCGCCGCACGGGCGCCGTTTTCCGCAACAGCAACCGATACAACCCATACACCGCCACCAAGAACACCAACAAAAATATCAGCGCGTTGACGTTCTGCGTCATCATCTGTTCCTTGTTCCACTTCGGGAACATGGACAGCAAGCCGTCGTCTTCGGCGGCAAAAATAAAGGCAAGAAGCGGGTTCATGAAAACAATTAAAAATTAAGAATGGCAGAGTTTGACGATTAAAAATTCGCGAAGCGCGATTTTGATAAATTATTTCCCCGCCCCGTTGGGGCGTTTGGCGGCGGTTGTTAAACGACTCTAAAATCGAACTCTAACCTCCGCAATTTTTCATTCCTCATTTTTCATTTTCAATGCTTGGTTTTTGCCCCACAACGCCGCCGACTGCAACACGCCGCTACGCCGCGAATGGTCGGAGAGTTGTAAATTGACGGCGCGGAGAATTTCGTTCAGCGTCGCCGCGCCGCCGTCTAACGCCGCCGTCAGCGCTTGCGCGAACAGCGTGCCGTCGCGGGCGGCGTTAAGTTGCGAGCGGTCGAAGCGCGCCGCCGACATTAAAATCGCGGACTGCGGAAACGCGGCGGCGAGATTTTTCGTCATCTCGTTGAAAATCCGCTCCGCGCTCGGCACGCCGTCGTTTATCCCGCTTAAAGCGTCAACCTGCGGCGCGTCCACGATAAAAATTTCCGGACGGGCAAGGGCGGCGATTTCGCCGAAAGTCAAGTCGCCGTCGCTCAGCGCGATGGCAACGTCCTTGCCGTCCCGAATTTCCAGCGCGTCGCCGGAAAAAAAGAACAACACTTGTCCCGCGTCGCCGACGGCGGCGCGGCTTTTCGTCAGCGCTTCGCCGATTTGCGCGTGGAGGACTTTTCCCGCCAAGCGGGTTACGGCGTAACCGCGCTTTTCCAACGCCGCCGCGATTGCCGCGCTGTCGCGCGACGGCGAGCGCAACGCCGTCGGCAACGTCGGCGGCGCGTCCACGCCGACCACCACCGCCGCCGCGTTGGTTGCCGGCGCGACGGTTTCGGCGGATAATTTGCCGAGCGCGCGTTCGACTTCCGCGGTTACTTGTTCGTGAAATTTGCTCCGCCCGAACCACAGCAATTTGCCGTCGTTGCCGACCAACGCGGTATAGGGGAATTGGTGAATTTTGCCGATGAAACGGCTGACAAAACCGTCGTCGGGGTCGCGCATAATCGGGTAGTCGCCGAGTTTCCGCTCTTTGGCGTAATCCGCGACTTCGGCGGACGGCGCGATTTTCGGATTGACTAAAATCACCCGCAATTCCTGCGGATATTTCCGCAAGAGGCGATACAAATGCGGCGCGAACTCGTCGCACGACGGGCAACCGGCTTTGCCGAAATAAAGCACCAGCAGTTTTTTATCGCCGAAATCGTTGATTTTTTGCGCGCCGCCGACAAACCATTCGGCGTTGGCGGGAAACTCCGGCACGGCGTCGCCGACCTGCAAATAATCCGCCGCCGCGACGAGCGACATCGACCAGAGAAAGGCGGCGAGGAGTAGGTTTTTCATAGGGTTATCCTCCGTTTTGATTTTAGAGTTGAGGGTTGAGAGTTGAGAGAGTGGAGTTTTATTTTTAAGACGCGCGAAGCGCAACCTCTGCTCAACTCTAAACTCTAAACTCTAAAAAAAGAGTCAGTCCAACTCTTCCAATTCGCACAGCGCCTCTTCGAGGCGTTGTTTTAGTCCGTGCGGCACGGCACGGGCGTTCGCCAACAACTCGCGCAACCGGCGCGACAAGGTCTTAATCGGCGCCAGCGTTTGCCCCCGCCGCGCGTTGGCGTCTTCGACGCTCTGCGGGTCGGCGGCGCGGGAGCGGATTTCTTTGCGCAAGG
The DNA here is from genome assembly GCA_025997475.1 of Planctomycetales bacterium. GTDB lineage: Bacteria > Planctomycetota > SZUA-567 > SZUA-567 > SZUA-567 > MS499-59. The sequence continues at coordinate 9,253 of BNUQ01000011.1, read as the reverse complement.
CGGTTTCGTCCAACGGCTCGCCGTCTTCCCACGGCGCGAAGGCGCGGCGGTGAAACTCGGCACGGTCATCGGCGGTCAAATGCGGATTGGCTTCGGCTTTGTGTAGCAATTCGACGGTCTGGTAATCCGGCACGTCGAACGTCGCGTCCGCCGTGCGTTCAAGGCGTTCCGGCGCGCGCTTCTTCATATAATTGTAACTGACGACCAATTTTTGCACCGTCGGTTTTTTCAGTCCAAGCTCGCGGGCGCAATACATATCGAAGTCGGCGTAGCCCCAGTCCTTGTAGTCGCCGCCGAGCGCGACTTCGTTCAGCAGGCGACCGAGTTCGACCCAGTTGGAGCGAAACGCCCGCACCGCCGCCAAGACGTGATAGCGGGTGCTTTCCGGCGACAACTCGTTGAGTTTTACCTCTATTCGGGCAAGGGCGGCGGTCATTGGGCGTCCTAACAAAATGAATGACGGTATTTTTAACGAATTAAAAATTAAGAATTAAGAACTCGGGTTACGCGATTTTGTCATCATCGACTCCGCTAAAAGCCCCGACCGGGGCTTAATGTGAATAACCCCGAGTGGAGCGGCGGTGCGTTTCCGCCGCGTAACTCGGGGAAAAATCCCCCGCCAGACGCGTTTTTTAGGGAATTTTACTTTTATCAAGCCGGTTGCGATTTTTTGGCGGCGCGTAACGTGAGTTCTTAATTCTTAATTGTTCTCCAAAACGGCGGCGCATAATAACTTGCGCGCCACCCCGCGCAAGCCGAAGTTCTCGCGTAAACGGCGGCGATTAACGGTGGCGGCGTCTTTATTTTTGCGGGCGGCGGGCAATAATTGAATTAACAATTGACAATTTACAATTGACAATTGCTGTCGGAGTAATCATCAAAATTGCGCGAAGCGAATTTGAAAATCAAACTCCGCAATTTGTTAATTGTTAATTGTGCATTGTTAATTGTTCATTCGCTCTCCCTAAAAAGGAACGCGCCGATGCTCGAACTTTATTCCACCGACCGCCGCGCCAAGACGCCGTTCGTTTCGCTTGAGCCGCGCCGCGTCAAAATGTATGTGTGCGGTCCGACCGTGTATGACCACTGCCACATCGGACACGCCCGCCCCGCCGTTGTCTTTGACGTGATTAGACGCTATCTCGAATACGCCGGTTACGCCGTAACTTTTCTGTCGAACATCACCGACATCGACGACAAAATCATCAACCGCGCCGCCGACCTCGGCATTTCGTGCGCCGCGCTGACGGCGAAATATCAAGCCGAATACGAAGCCGATATGGCGGCGCTTAACGTCCGCGCCCCGTCGATTCGCCCGAAAGCCACCGAACACATCGGCGAAATGCTTGACCTCATCAAAACGCTCGAACAAAAAGGCGCGGCTTACCAAACCTCGCGCGGTGTGTGGTTCGACGTAACCAAATTTCCCGCCTACGGCAAACTCTCCGGCAAAACCGCCGACACCGACGACACCGAACATCGCGTCGAAATCGACCCGGAAAAACGTCATCCGCAGGACTTCGCGCTGTGGAAATTCGCCAAAGCGGGCGAGCCGCAATGGGAAAGTCCGTGGGGCGCGGGGCGTCCGGGCTGGCATATCGAGTGTTCGGCGATGAGCGGCAAATACTGCAATATGCAATTAGATATTCACGGCGGCGGCGCGGATTTGATTTTCCCGCATCACGAAAACGAAATCGCCCAGTCGGAAACCGCCAGCGGCAAACCGTTCGCGCAATACTGGCTCCACAACGGTTTTATCACCATCGGGAACGATGAAACCAAAATGGGCAAAAGCAAAGGCAACGCCTTTGGGTTGCGCGAGGCGTTCAACCTCTGCGGCGCGGCGGCGGTGCGGTTTTGGATTCTCGGCACGCACTACCGGATGCCGTTGCTCTACAAGCCGGAACTCTTGACCAGCGCCCAAAATTCGCTCGACCGGCTCTACACCTGTTGGGAAAGTTTGCCGATAGACGGCAAGCCGTCGCCGGAATGGACGGCGTGGGATAAAGCCGCCATTGACGAAAAATTAACGCTGAACTCAGCCGGTTTTGTCGGCGCGACCATTGCCGCAGGAAACAAATTTATCGCCGCGATGAACGACGATGGCAACACGCCACAGGCGTTGGCGGCGCTTTTTGCGTTCATCAAAACGGTGAACGTCGAGCGGGAAAAAATGACGCCGACCGACGGCGCGACGGCGCGGGAAATGTTGCGACAAATGCTCGGCGTGCTGGGTTTGCCGGAACAACGCGAAACAGGCGGCAAAGAAGCGGTCTATTTGCAAATTTTGGTGGACTTGCGCGACGAGGCGCGGGCGCAAAAGAACTTCGCCTTGTCGGACGCCATTCGCGACAAACTCGCCGTCGCCGGCGTCGAACTCAAAGATAAGGCGGCGCGGTGAAGAGCAATTAACAATTGGCAACTCATGTTACGCGCGTCAAAAAATCGCAACTGACTTGACAAAAATAAAATCCTTAAAAAAACGCCGTAGGCGTTTAAGGTGAATAACCCCGACCAAGCGACACGCACTATCGTCGCGCAGGTCGGGGATGACGCCGCCCGATGACTGAACCCAGAGAGGGGTTCAACAAATAGTTCAACCCCTTCGGGGTTGAGATTGGCGGGGACGCTTTTCCCCGAGTTACGCGGCGGAAACACCTCGCCGCTCCACTCGGGGTTATTCACATTAAGCCCCTGTCGGGGCTTTTAGCGGAGTCGTTGATGGTAAAATCGCGCAACATAAGTTAGAAATTAAAAATTTTGGCGCTTGATTAGCCAATTCGCTTCGCGCAATTTTGGCAATAGACCTGTTCTAAACCTACGAGCGAGTAAATTTTCGTGTCTAATTTTTCGTGCCGCAAGGAAAAATGACGAAGCAATACCGAGAGTATTGCAAGGAATTTTGACGCGGCGGGACGGAAAATTAGCCGAAAATTTGCCGCGAATTGGTTGTCGAACAGGTCTAATTACTCCGACAGCAATTGTTAATGGCGAATTGTTCTTTCTTTTTCAAAATCCTTACGGACGCAAGCCAATGGACGCCAATCTTATCGCGCGAATGCCGGCGCATATCCGCCGTCTCGCCACGGAAATCACCAATTTCGACCTGCAATGGACGGCGAATATGCGCCCGAGCGACAACATTTCGCGCAAGCGCCTCCGCTTGGCGTTTTGGATTTGCAAAAATCAGGGCATTCCGCCGGACGACGAAAATCTCGCGGTGATTATCGGCAGTAAATTCCGCGAAGTCGTGCCGTTCATCACCGAAATCGCCCGCGAGCTCAGCAGTGAAAGCGGAAGGTTCTGACCGAAAGTTCAGCGTTCAGAGTTGAGAGTTCAGAGTTGAGCAAAGGTTGCGCTTCGCGCTCTTAAAAATAAAACTCCACTTTCTCAACTCTCAACTTTCAACTCTGAACTCTAAACGCTCCCCTCTCAACTCTCGCCCCGAATTTGCCGATATACGGCAGATTCTTTTTTTATTGCCGCTTGACGAGGTGAATTATGCGTTATTGGCTCTGGTTGTTGGTCGGTTGCGTGGCGTGGCTTGGAAGCGCGGTCGCGGCGGCGGACGACCGCGCACAACCGGACTGCACGTTCTGGAACATTTCCACCGCCGACTTTTACGCCGGCACGCCCCGCCCGATTAGCGTCCCCGGCATCGACGGCAAAATCGAATACTACTGGTATTGGACGTTCCGTTTCCGCTACAAAACCAACCTGGAGGTCTTGGCGGATTATCAGGAGCGCATCAAAGACGCGCTCTCCAAATCGTCCGCCAACGAAGCGTTCGCCTTAAACCGCACGATTACGCGCCTGCGCGAAACGATGAAAAAAATCGACGCCGGCGGCAATTACTCGCCGACCAATATGACCGGCGACGAATTGTTGGAGCAACTGCGCTGGCGACTGGCGATGTTCATCTCCCTCCGCACCGACACCGGTCAGGTCTTAAACGACTTAAACAGCGGCATCATTCGCCATCTCGTCGAGCGGCGCGAGGGCAAACGCTTTTACACCGCCGCCGAAATTCAACGGTTGCAGAAAAAAGACATTCCCGAAACCTACGACCCCGACCACGGCTCCGGGCGCTGGGTGAACGGCGTGGCGATTTTCAGCGGACTGAAACCGCAAACGCGGGAATTTGAAATTCGCGTCGTGGGATTGGGGCAACGGTTGCGCCCGAATTATTTTCCCGACCGGCTGATTTACGCGCCGCGCGAAACGACCAATTCGCAAAAGGCGATGTCGCGTCCGCTGTTGCGCCGCGCGATGCGTTTTTTCTATCACAAAATCGGACAGAGCGGCGAAGCGCAATTGGACAACATTATCGCCGTCCGCCGCGCCAACGATTGGCTGTGGGCGTGGTCGTTGCAAGTGTATTTGGGGCGTTTCCGCGAACTGGAATTGGAGCGCAACCCCGAGCTTGCCGACATCGCGCCGCTCAAACGCCGCTACGTTTATTTCCCGTATTTCATCGGGAACCACACGCCGGACGACCGCGAATTTCGCGTGCGCGACGCCGGAATTTTCGCCGACGTGGAATGGGGCGGCGAAAAAATCCGCGTGGTCGCCTTCGACGACGGCGGCGCCGACGCACGCTGGAAAGAACTCGCCGAGCGGCAAATCCGCTCGCGCTTGGACAACGGCGAGGAAAAGGACTTCGCGTTTGAATACGAGTCGTATCCGGTAACTTTCGAGGGCGTGGATGTCGAGGATTATTACCGGAAAAATTTTCCCGACTTGCCGTATCTGCCGGCGGACGCGGCGCGCGGACTGCGGGAAGAATTGACGAGCGAGCAAAAAAAAGTCGGCGCGAGCATCTATAACGACCTCAACGCCCGCAAAAACTCCGACATTGAGCGCAAAGGCAATTTCGTGCTGAAATCGCCGCGCCTGTTCGCCGGCAAAATTCCGGCGGGCAAAGTCGTCAACGGCGTGGCGATTATCCGTTGGGGCGTAACCGACTTAAACCGTTTGCTCGACGACCTGACCGCCCGTTTGGCGATTGCGGCGATTACCGCGCCGGCGGCGGAAGAAGGCACGTTGCTCGGCGTTTATCAACGGTTGCAGGCGGAAAAAAACCTCGGCAAAGCGACGAATATCGCGCCGGAAAAATCCGCGGTGTTGGCGGCGCTGACGGCGCTCGCGGAAAAAGAATTGGCCGACGGCGACGCGACGATTAGCGACGACGACCGCGCGCGTTACGGAACGTTGGCGCCCATCGGGGTTTGGCTCGGCAATTTGGCGTGGGAAAAAATTAACGAACGCGCCGATAAAAACGGCGCGACGGATGCGTTTTTCCAAGTGCAGGTGGACGGCGCGAACGACCTCGCCTACGTCAGCCAGCGGTTCCAACAATTTTTGCCGGCGGAAGGACTGCCGCCGACGGCGCCGCCGGACAGTTTCTCGGAAGCCGCGTTGCAAGCCGCCGGTAATTTCGTCGAAGAAGAAGCGACGGAAAAGAAAAACGAAGTCGAAGACGATTGGTAGGAAAAGAGCAATTAAAAATTACAAATTACGAAGAGAAAGTTTGTAGTCGGTAGTTTTTAGTTGGTAGTGGTGGAGTTTTTGTCGGCAAATTCGCAAGCGCCCGCGAAGCGAATCTTTGACCGTCAAACTCCACCACTAAAAACTACCAACTATCAACTACAAACTCTCTTCGTAATTCGTAATTTTTAATTCGTAATTAAAAACGGGCGTAGCCGCGAGGTTGCGCCCGTTTTTATTTGCCGCTATCCATACTTGCGCCCGCCGCTTAAACTTTCGACTTTTAACGCTCAACTTTCAATTTTTATTTTATGCGGCTGAAAAACCTACGCATCCAGTCCTTCGGCAAACTCCGCGGCGAATTGACTTTCGCGCCCGGCTTAAACGTGGTTTTCGCGTCCGGCGCGGCGGGCAAGACCACGCTCGCGGCGTTGCTTTTTTATTTGTTTTACGCCGCCGATGTCGCGGCGTTGCGCCCGCTCGCCGCCTACGCGCCGCTCGCCAACCGCACCAAGGCGGCAAAAAATTTTTCCGCCACGGCAACCCTCGCCGACGGCGACACTATCCGTCGCGATTTTCATTCCGGGCAACCGCTCGGCGAAAACGACGCCGACAGCGTCTTCCTAAATTTGTCCGCCGCCGAATTTGCCGCCGTCGCGCTGACGCCGCAGGAAAGCGTTTTGCCCGTAATTCCGCCGTCGTTGGCGGAGAAAGTCCACCGTTTATTGGACGCGCAAAATACGGAACTCGCGGAAACCGCCGCTTTGCTCGCGGCGCTCAGTCAGGAATTGCCGGACGACTCCGCGCGCCGGCGCGACGCGCTCGCCGCCGCCGAGCGCGAACTCGCGGAACTCGAAAACGTTGCCGCCGAAGCCGAAGCCGCCTACCGCCAAGCCGAAACCGCGACCGCGCCGCAACTCGCGCGGCAAAACGAATTGGCGGAACAGGAGTATTTGGCGGCGACGGCGCGAATAGAAGAACTCGCGGCGCAAAAAAACGAGCGGGAAAAAATTACCGGCGTCCTCGCCGCCGCCGAGCGCGAACTCGCGGCAATACCGGCGACGAGCGTGAACTTGGCGGACGACGCCGCGGTGCTTGACCTGCTCAAAATTTTGCCGGAAGCGGAAGCGGCGATTGCCGCCGCGCGGAAAAATTTACGCGACGACCGCGAGCGGAGCGGGCAAATCGCGGCGCAATTACCGCCCGGAACGGACGGCGGTTTATCTCGCGACGAACTGACGCGATTGCGGTCGGCGTTCAACGGCGCGGCGCGGGAAAACGCGCTCCGCTTCGACGCGCAAGCCGCGTTCGCGCCGCTCGCCGCCGCCGGTTTCGACCCCGCGACGGCGGAAAAATTGGGCGACTTTCTCGCCGCGTCGCCCGAACGCGAATTTTTCCGGCAATTTCCCGCGACGCCGACCGCGTTCGCGGAACGCCAAAGCGCGTTGGACGACCGTCAAAAAACGCTCGCGACGCACGAGCAAACGCTCGCCCAAATCAACGCCCAAAAAACGCGGGAAACGCGGCGGCACGTCCTCGGCGCGGCGGCGCTCGGCGCGGTCGGCGGCGGTCTAATGTTGACGGCGGACGCGCCGGAATTTTTTATCGCGCCGACGGTGTGGCTGATTTACGCGCTGTGGCGCCGCGCCCGCGCCCGCCGGTTTAACCGGCAAATGCGGCGGGAACTCACGGTCGAAGCCAAGCAATTGACCGACGACCGCCGAGCGCTCCTCGCGGAAGAAGAAGCCGGACAACGGCGCCTCGCGGCGGCGGCGGCGGCATTGGCGACGACGCCGGAAACGTTGCGCCGGTGGCTTGCCCAAGCGTCCGCCGTCGAGAGCGAATTTGCCTTTTGGCGCGAACTGTCGGCGCGGTTGCGGCAGATGGAAAACGACCGCGCCGCCGCGAACGCGCTGTGGCGCGATAAAGTCGGGTTGGCGAATAGCGCCGACCGGCACGGAGCCGACGACCGGCACGCCGACGACGACCGGCACGGAGCCGGCGACCGGCAAAAAATTAAATTCCAGTTGCAGGAAGCCGAGCGGCAACTAACGCTCCGCGAAGAATTGGCGGCGTTGACGGAAAAATGCGAAGCGGTCGCCGCCGCCCTACCCGCGCAAAAAGCGGCAATCGCCAAAAAATACGCGGAATTGCGGCGATTGCTCCGCGCCGCCGGCATCGGCGAAGACGCCGACTTGACGGCGATGGCGCGGCAGTATCAAGAAGCGCGGCAAAACCGCCGCCGCCGCGACGACCTCGCCGAAAAAATTCCACAATATCAACAAATCCTCGCGACACTCCCCGCGGCGGATTTTTTGGCGGCGGACGAGTTGACGCGCCGCCGCGCCGAATTGCTGGCGCAAACGCCCGCCTTGAGCGCGAAAACGCCGGTGGTTTCCGCGGACGAATATGAGCGCGCGGCGGGCGAATTGCGCCGAGAATTAGCCGTCGGCACAGCGCAAGTAGCCGCGGCGGAGCAGGCGTGGCGCGACGCGCAGGCGGCGGTTGCCGAACGCGCGCCGACATTGCGCGAACAAATCGGCGCCGGTCGCGCGGCATTGGCGCAAATGGCGAAACGGCGGGCGGAGCGGGAAGCGGCGCGATGCGACGCGGCGGCGAAATTGGCGCGGCTGACGGAAAAATGGCGCGAGGATTTAACCGCGCGGCTGAACGCGCGCGCGCGTCCGTTTTTCCCCGAATGGCGTTTTGCGTTAGACCCCGACCTGCAACCGACGGCGTATTTGACGCCGTTTCCGCTCGACGAGACGCCGCCGCCGAATTCGATTTGTGTGTTGCCGATGGCGCGGCTGAACGAGTATTTTTCGCATGGAATGAGCGAACTTTTTTGGTTTTTATGGCGGCAAACGTTGGCGGAAATTTTGGCGCCGCCGCTCCTGATAATGGACGAGCCGCTCGCGAGTTGCGACGACGAAATTTTTATGCGCGCGTTTCGCGGCGGCGCGACGGGCGCGGTCGCCGATAAGACCGCGCAAATTTTCGTTTTCACCTCGCGGCGGCAACGCGCCGAAGCGTTGGGCGGCAATCGGCTGACGTTGGAATGAGCGGGAATTCGACGAACGGCGGCGGGCGGAAAACCATATTGACATTGCCCTGCCCGTTCATAGCGTTGCGCCGCGGTGGGAAAGTTGCTTCGGCGAGTAATTGTCGCCGTTTTTTTTGTTTAATTGCAGGAGGGAAAGCGATGCGCTATGAATGTAAAGTGTGTGCGTGGATTTACGACCCCGAAAATCCGCCGGAAGGCGTGGAGGTGGACACCGCGTTTGAAGAACTGCCGGAAGATTTCATCTGCCCCGAATGCGGCGCAACCAAAGAAGAATTTGTGGTGGAAGAATAGGCGGGCAACGGCGGTCGAAGCGGGTGGCATTCGCCCGAATTTCGGGCAAAAATGCCATCCGACTCGACCGACAAGGAGAAAAAAATGACTGCGACAATGACGGCAACCACCGGAAGCCGCACCGCCGAGCGTCAGCGGTTGGCAAATGAAATGCGCGGCGACAACGCCGGCGTTTTCATCGCCCCGCGACGAGAAAGTTCCTTGCTGGAAATGTTAAACCGCATAACCGAACAAAACCTCCATAAAAAAATAGAAACCGGGGCACCGGTGGGGAATGAAATATGGTAATAAGACCATACGTCCCCGACCGGGGCGATTTGATATGGCTTGATTTTGACCCGCAATCAGGGCACGAGCAAAGAGGGAAAAGACCGGCGATCGTTCTTTCACCCAAGGGCTATAATGAAAAAG